>JBKPUA010000036.1:0-11154 GCA_046735815.1 Pseudomonadota bacterium | reverse complement strand
GCGATTTCGAGAAGCCGCTTCCGGCCGTAAGGCAGCGCGCTCGCCAGCGTCTCGGCCTGTGCCGAAAGTCCGACGCGTTGCAGGAGGTCATGCGCGACACTCGCGACCTGCGCCTCGATACTGTGCGCGCGCAGCGGCATCAGCGCGCTCATGAGCCCGCCGCGGGTGTGGAGATGCCGCCCGACCTCGACGTTCTCCAGCACCGTCAGCGTCTCGAACAGCTGCACAAGCTGGAAGGTGCGCACGAGCCCGCGCCGGGCGATCGCCTCGGGCGCGAGGCCCGTAATGTCCGTCCCGTCGAAGGTGACGCGGCCTTCGCCCGGCGCGCGGAAGCCGGAGATGACGTTGAACAACGTGGTCTTACCAGCGCCGTTCGGCCCGATGATCGCCGTGATGCCGCCGGCCGCGACCTCAAGCGACACATTGTCGAGCGCGACCAGCCCGCCGAATCGCTGCGTGACGCTTTCGAGCGCGAGGAGGTTCATGCGACCTCCTTCACGCGCCTGCGCCATCCGATGCGCGAGAGCGATGCGAGCCCGCCGGGCGCGTAGATGAGGATCAGGATCAGCAGCGCCCCGTAGGCCAGATCCTGATATTCGCTGAAGCGGCGCACGGTCTCGGGCAACAACCCGATCATCAGCGCGCCAAGCGCCGCGCCCGCGACCGTACCGATGCCGCCGACATAGAGCATCGTAAAGGCGAGCACGACCATGTGCAGGCCGAAGACCTCGGGGCTGACGAACCCGACCGCATGGACGAACAGTGAGCCGGCGAGCGCTGCGTAAAAGGCCGAGATCAGTAACGCGACGAGCTTGTAGCGCGCGACGTCGATACCGAGAGCGCGCGCCGCGTCCTCGCTTCCGGCGGTCGCTACGAGGGCGCGGCCGAGCCGCGAGTGGCGGATGCCCGCCGCCGCCGCCACGCCGAGCGCCGCGATGACGATCAGGCAGACGAGAATCGCGCGGTCGGAAGTGACGGCGAAACGTCCGATGCCGATCGGCGGAATGCCCGAAATGCCCATGTAGCCCTGCGTGACGGACTGCCACTGCACGGCGACTTCGTAGGCGATCAGCCCGATCGCGAGCGTTGCCATCGCAAGATAGTGACCACGCAGGCGCAGCGTCGGATAGCCGATGATGAGTGCGCAGAGGAGCGCGCCGAGAATGCCAAGCGTTGCGGCCGGCAGCGGCTCCCAGCCATAGGTCGCGGTGAGAACGGCCGATGTGTAGCCGCCGATCGCCGCGAACGCGTTGTGGCCGAACGAGACCTGGCCCGCGAAGCCCATGAAGATGTTGAGGCCGGTGACGAATACCACGTAGATCGCGGCGAATTGCAACACCGCGATCAGATAGCCGCCGGTCGCAAACACATAGATCAACAGCGCCGCGGCGAGTGACCACAGCAGCGCGAGCGCAGGCGCGCGCTTGGCCTCAGCCCAGATAGTAGTGAGCCAGGTCATCGTGCGACTTGACGGTGCGAGGATCGATTTCGGCCGCGATGCGGCCGACCGACATGATGTAGGCGCGGTTGGCGAGCTTGAGGGCAAGCGGCGCCTTCTGCTCCACCAGCACGATGGCGAGGCCTTCGCGGTTCAGCGCGCCGAGCTTTTCCAGAATCTCTTCGACGACGCGCGGCGCAAGGCCGAGCGATGGCTCGTCGAGCAGCAGCAGTTTCGGCTCGGCCATCAGCGCGCGGCCGACCGCGAGCATCTGCTGCTCGCCGCCGGAGAGCGAGCCGGCGACCTGACCCAACCGCTCCTTCAGGCGCGGAAACAAGGACAGCACGCGGTCCTGACGCCGCGCAAACTCGGTCTTGTCATCAAGCAAGTAGGCGCCGAGCTCCAGGTTCTCGGCGACGCTCATCGGCGCAAAGATGCCGCGGCCTTCCGGCACCAGCACGAGACCCATTGCGGCGGCGCCGACCGGATTGCGCCGCGGCACGTCTTTGCCGCGAAAGCGCACCACGCCCTGCGTGGCCAGGAGACCCATCACGGCGCGCATCAGCGTGGACTTGCCGGCGCCGTTCGGTCCGAGCACGGCGACGAGCTCGCCCTCGCCGACGAAGAGGCTGACGCCGGCGAACGCCTCGACGTGCCCGTAGCGTGCCGAGAGCGCTTCGATGTCGAGAACGCGGCCGGCCGCGCTCACTTCGCGACTTCGACCTTGCCGTTCACGATGCGCGCGAGCAGCAACGGGTTCTCGGTGATGCCCTGGTGGTTCGTCGGCGACATATGATAGACGCCGGTCGTGCCCTGGAAGTTGTCCATCGACTCCAGTGCGTCACGCAGTTTCGCGCCGTCGCCGGACTTGGCCTTCTCCGCGGCCGCGGCGGTGAGCATCACGGCATCCCAGCCGCGGCCCGCCCAGTTCGGATCGCGATCCTGATACTTGGCGCGCCACGGGGTAAGGAACTTGCCGATCTCGGTCTTGAGCGCGCCGTCGGGCAGGGCGTCGTAGACCTGGCTCGGAGACGCGACGAAGAAGAACTTGTCGCCGAGCACCTCGGCAACCGGGCGGAACACCGCGATGTCCTCGAGGCTCGTCAGCATCAGCATGTCGAGGCCGAGCTGCTTGATGTTCTTCGCCGCCGTCAGCGTCGTGCCGCCGAGGCCGATCTTGAGGATCGCGCGCGCACCAGCCGCGTACATCTTCTGGATCTGCGGGCTCAGGTCCGCGTCATCGGTCTTGTACTGCTCGATGCCGACGACCTCGAGGCCGAAGTCCTTCGCCTCCTTCTCGGCGGCGGCCTTCTGCAGGTTCGCATAGGGCGAGGGATCGTGCAGCACGCCGATCTTCTTCACCTGCGTCTTCTTTTGCAGGTATTCGAGCCGCGTCACGACCTCGAAACGGGGCGGCGGAATGGTGGTGAAGGCCCATTTCACCTGATCGGGCTGCGGTGGCAGGATCGAACACAGCACCATCGGCTTTTCGGCGCGCACGACGATCGGCGCGGCCGCGAAGTTGCCGGCCGACACGCACCCGCTCGCGAACATGTTCACGTTGTCGGACGAGATCATCTTGCGATAGACCGTTACGGCCTCCTGCGGTTCGGAGCGATTGTCCTCGACCACGAGCTCGACCTTCTTGCCGAGAATGCCGCCCTTGGCGTTCAGCGCCGCAATCGCGATTTCGACGCCGTCGCGCCACGCGCGGTCGACGGTCGCTGCATAGCCGGTGAGGCCGGCCGACATTCCGATCTTATAGACGTCCTGCGCCTGCGCACCTGCGGCGCCCAGAAACAGCGCCGCCGCGGCGACCGACCATCGTGACTTGAGCATGTTCCCTTCCTCGTTCGTTGTTGGTCTGCTTGGCAAGTGTTCAGTCGAAGATGAAGTCGCGCAAATTCGGGACGCCGAGTCCCTCGTATCCTGTAGAGTTCAACCTGAGCGAGATTGCCTTCGCGCACGCGCGCAGATTCAACAATTGTCGCGGCTCGACCGGGTCGTGCACGTGCTGGGTGGTGCCGACCACCGCGATGACGCCGACCAGCTCATTCTCGAAGTTGAGGATCGGCGCGCCCACCGCAGAGATCCCGAGCTGCGTCTCGTCCATGGCGATTTCATAGAGCTGCTTGCGAATGAGCGCGAGGCGCTCGCGAAGCGCCGCCGGGTCGGTCGTCGTGCGCGGCGTGAGCTTCGGCAGCTTGCGGGCGAGCACGCGACTCTGAAGCTCGGGTGGCGAGAACGCGAGCGTAAGCCGCCCTTGCGCGGAAGCGTGCGCGGGCAGGCGGTAGCCGAGCTTCACCGAAATCATCACCGGATTGGGGAACTCCCACGCCGCGCTGACGATGGCGTCGCCGCTCGCCGGAATGCTGAGGACGATCGTCTGCCCGGTGAGGTCGCGCAGCTTCATGGCGTAAGGTTCGGCAAGACGGCGCAGATCGAACTGCTCCATCGCGGCCTGCCCAACATGCGCGAGCTTGAGGCCGAGCTTGTAGCACTCGGTCTGCGGGTCCTGCTCGACGAAGCCGAGATGCTTCAGCGTCGAGAGGTGGCGATGCATCCGCGCCTTCGGCTCGCCGAGATGATTGGCGAGCGCCGTCAGACGCATGGGCTGGCCCGCGGCCGCGAGCGCTTCCAGGATTTGCGCGGTCATCACCACGGACTGGATGAGGCCGCTGCCGTGGGCGCGGTGCTCGTCCGGTGCGAGATCGAGGATATCGGCCATCTTGGCCCGTTTCCGTCCCGATGTATCGCTGTGCGATATTCGTTTGTTGAGCGCACGCTAGCAAAGCATATCCTGCGGCGTCAACTGCCAGCGTCTATTGACCGCATCGGTGCATGTCCCTAATATCTTCGAAACTATGTATCGTAATAAGAAACATCTGCGAGGAAAGAGCCCCGCATGTCCCACTACGCGTTAGCCGTCGATATCGGCGGAACGTTCACCGATGTCGTGCTACGCGACAGTTCCGGCCGGAGCTGGGTCGACAAGACCCTGACCACGCCCAAAAGTCTGGAAACCGGGTTCTTCACCGCGCTGGACGCTGTGCTGAAGACCGCCGGGATTGCGCCCGCTGCCGTCACCGACGTGCTGGTGCACGCCACGACCGTCGTCACCAATGCGGTCATCGAGCGCAAGGGGCCGCTCACCGCTCTACTCGTCACCGAAGGCTTCCGCGACATCCTCACCATCCGCGACGAGCATCGCTACGAGATGTTCGATCCGCAGATCGAGTTTCCCGAGCCGCTGATCGCGCGCGAGATGACGTTCGGCGTCGCCGAGCGCACGCTCGCGACCGCCGAGGTGATCAAGCCGGTTGATGCGAAGCAGATCGAGACGCTGGTCGATGATCTCCGGAGCAAGGGCATCGGCTCGGTCGCGGTCTCGCTGCTCAACGCCTACCTCAACCCCGCGAACGAGCGTGCGATCCGCGATATCATCGCGAAGCGCGCGCCGCAGCTTTACGTCTCGATCTCGTCCGACGTGGCGCCGCAGATCCGCGAGTATCCGCGCACCTCGACGGTCGCGATGAACGCCTACACGGCGCCGATCACCGGGCCTTATCTCGACGCGTTGCGCGACGGGCTGAAGAAGCGCGGCTTCGTGCACGATCCGCTCATCATGCTTTCGAACGGCGGCGTGATCGGCGTCGGCGTCGCGAAGCGCTTTCCGGTGCGCATGGTGGAGTCCGGCCCGGCGGCGGGTGCGCTTGCGGCGGCCTACTACGCGGAAGTGCTCGGGCTCGATCGGTTGCTCTCTTTCGACATGGGTGGCACAACGGCGAAGGCGTGCATCATCGAGGATCGCGCGCCGCTCGTGGTCGGCAACTTCGAGGTCGACCGCATCTATCGCTTCAAGTCGGGCAGCGGCCTGCCAATCCTCATTCCCTCAGTCGACATGATCGAGATCGGCGCGGGTGGCGGCAGCATCGCATCGGTGAGCGATCTCGGGCTCCTCAAGGTCGGCCCGCAAAGCGCGGGCTCGACGCCGGGTCCGGTCTGTTACGGGCGCGGCGGCACGCAGCCCTGCGTCACCGATGCCGATCTCGTTCTAGGGTATCTCTCCGCCGACAACTTCCTCGGCGGCGACATGAAGCTCGATCTTGCCGGCGCGCAGAAGCAGCTCGGTGAACTCGCCAAGAAGCTCGGCACCACGATGGCCGAGGCCGCCTCGGGCATCTATCGCGTCGTCGGCGAGTCGATGACGGCCGCCGCCCGCGCGCACGCGATCGACCGTGGCATCGACTATCGCGGGCTGCCGTTGTTCGCCTTCGGTGGCGCCGGGCCGGTGCATGCCTGCTACGTCGCGCAACTCCTCGAAAGCCCGGTCGTGATCTTTCCGCCGCTCGCGAGCGTGCTCTCGGCGTTCGGCACGCTGGTGACGCCGCCGCGGCTCGATCTTGGGCGCGGCGCGCTGTCTCGGCTCTCCTCGCTCGACTGGGCGCAGGTGAAGGCAATCCTGAGCGAGCTCGAAACGGACGCGCACGCGGGCCTCGCGAGCGCCGGCTGCAAGCCGGCCGACATCACGCTGCGTTTTGGCGCCGACATGCGCTATTTCGGTCAGCAGAACGAAGTCACAACCTGGTGCGATGTCGATCCGCGCGGCAAGCAAGACGTGGCCTGGCTGCGGAAGCTATTCGAGGACGAGTACGACAAGCTCTATCACCTGCGGCTTTCCGACGTGGACGTGGAAGTCGTGAGCTGGCGGCTGATCGCGACCGGGGCTTCGGCATCGCGCGACAGCGCCGCGTTGCTCGCCGCGTCTCCGGTCAAGGCGAAGACGACGCGCAAGGCGCACTTCAACGGCGCCGAGGTCGATACGCCGGTCTATCAGCGCCGCGAACTCGCTCAGGATCAGGCCATCAAGGGCCCGGCGATCATCGAGGAGCGCGAGACGACCATTGTCATCCTGCCGAGTTGGACCGCAAAGGTGCACGCGACCGGCAGCATCATGGCTTCCAGGGAGTGAGGCGCATGGACGGCATCGAGCTCGAGATCGTCTGGAGCAATCTCATCAGCATCGTGTCCGAGCAGGCGAAGGCGCTGCAGCGCATCGCTTTCTCGCCGATCGTGCGCGAAGCGGGCGACCTCGCTAATGCGTTATTCGACCGGCGCGGCCGGATGGTGGCGCAGGCCGTAACCGGCACGCCGGGTCACATCAATTCGCTCGCGGCCGCGGGCAAGCACTTCATCGAGGCATTCCCGACGCAGACCGTGAACGAGGGCGATGTCCTCATTACCAACGATCCGTGGCTGTCGGCCGGCCACTTCTTCGACATCACTGTGATGGTGCCGGCTTTCCACAAGGGCAGGCTCGTTGGCTTCTTCGGCTCGACGATCCATCACACCGACATCGGCGGCTACGGCGTCGGTGCGGGCGCACGTGACGTGCACGAAGAAGGTTTGTGGATTCCGATGCTCAAGCTCTACGAGCGCGACGAGCCGAACCAGGTGCTGCACGCGATGATCCGCCGCAATGTGCGCACGCCGAACGAGGTGTTCGGCGACCTCGCCGCGCAGGTCTCGAGCGGCAAGCTCGCCGCGAAACGGCTTTCCGCACTGCTCGACCGGCAAGGTTACGATGACATCGAGATGCTCTCGGACGAGATCATCGCGCGTTCGGAGGCCGCGACGCGAGAGTCCATTCGCCAGCTCAAAGCCGGCACCTATCACGGCCAAAGCCAGTTCGACGTGCCGGGCGGCGACGTCATCACGCTCAACGCTGTCGTGACGGTCGACTCCACGGAGGGCACGATCACGATCGACTTCGCCGGCTCGTCGGGGCAGAGTCCCTACGGCATCAACGTGGTGATGAACTACACGCACGCCTACTCCACCTTTGCCATCCGCTCCTGCCTCAATCCGGAGCTGCCGAACAATTTCGGCAGCCTCGCACCGATCAAGGTCGTGGCACCGGAAGGCTCTATCGTGAACTGCAAATATCCGGCGCCCGTGAGCGCGCGCCACGTCGTCGGCATGTACGTGTCGATGCCAGTGCTCAAGGCGCTCTATCACGTCATTCCCGAACGTGTGCTTGCGGAAGGCTCAGGCGCGGTGTGGACGATTCAGATCCAGGGCAAGGACCGCAACGGCGAGCCGTTCACGTCCTCGATGTTCAATTACTCGGGCGGCATGGGTGCGCGGCAGATGAAGCCCGGTCCGTCTGCCACCTGTTATCCGACCGGCGTTGCCGCCGTGCCCGTGGAGGTGCTGGAAGCCGCGATGCCGATCGTGTTCGAGCGCAAGGAACTGCGTGTGGGCTCGGGCGGCGCCGGCAAGTCGCGCGGCGGCGACGGGCAGGTGATCGCGTGGCACATGCGCACCGATTCGCCGTGGCTCCTTAACGCGGTGTCGAGCCGCACGAACCTCGCACCGGAGGGTATGGGCGGCGGCGGGCCCGGCGCGTGCGGCAAGTTCCTCGTCAATGGCAAGCCGGTGAACGAAGCCCGCAAGCTCTTGATGCAGGCGAACGACCAGGTGGTGCTCGAAACGCCGGGCGGCGGCGGCTACGGCAAGCCGGGCTGACGTTCGACACCACTCACATCATGCTCGTCAAAACTCGATCTTCGCCGCCTTGATGATCGGACCCCATTTCCCGATCTCGGCGTCGATGAAGGCTTTCAGTTCCTGTGGCGTGCCGCCGGAGGCTTGGATGCCGAGCTTGTCGAACAGCTCGGCCGCCGCCTTGGTTTTCAGATAGGCGTTCCCAGCCTCGTTCAGCTTCCCGATGATCTCCGGCGGCGTACCAGCCGGTGCGAGCAGCGCATACCAGACCGCCGCCTCGAACCCCGGGAAGCCGGACTCAACCACGGTCGGCACGTCGGGCAATTGCGGCCACCGCGTCGCAGCCGCGATGGCGAGACCGCGCAGCTTGTTCTCCTTGATGAGCGCGACGTAAGGCGCGATCGAGTCCATGCCGATGTCGATGTGCTCACCGAGAATGTCGCTGATGATCGCCGGGCTGCCGCGATACTGCGTCTGCGCGAAGCTTATCCCCGTACGCTGCTGCAACAACTCGCCGCTGATGTGTCCCTGCGTGCCGTTGCCCGGATAACCCGCCGTGATCTTGGCGGGATTCTGCTTGGCGTATTCGATGAAGTCCTTCAGCGTGCCCGCCGGCAGGTTGTTGCGCCCCACGATGATGACCGGAGCTTTCCCCATCAACACGATCGGCGCGAGATCGCGCTGCGGATCGTAGGACATGGTCTTGTAGGTGAGCTTATTGATCGAGGCCGGTCCCGTGGTTGACAGCAGCAACGTGTAGCCGTCGGGCGCGGCCTTGGCGACCGCGGCGCCGCCAACGTTGCCGCCCGCGCCGCTGCGGTTGTCGACGATGAACGGCTGGCCCAGCACGGCGCTGAGATGCTCGACGAGGCTGCGCGCCATGATGTCTCCCGTCACGCCAGCCGCGAACGGAACGACGACAGTGACTGGGCGGGAGGGCCAGGACTGGGCTTGCGTGGCCGTAGAGGCCAGCATGGACAATGCCAGCACGAAGCACGATGCAATGCGCACGCGCATGGGCTCCTCCGCTCTCTTCGTTTTCTACTCTTGACACTGCCTAGCATCCGGCCTCAATCGCCTCAACAAGCGCAGACGAGGAACGCATGCCCGATCTTGTCACCCGCGTGGGCCGCACGACGCTGCGCAACCCCATCATCGCCGGACCGGCGGATCATTTCATCGACGAGGACGGTGTGCGCCGCGCGATCAGGACTGGCGTCGGCGCGGTCGTGCTCAAGTCCGTCAACGAGACGCAGAACGCGAAGGACCAGTTGCAGTCGGCCGAGTATGTTGCGCTCGACGAAAACTGGCGTCCGGTGCCGTGGGGACCTGCCGCCCCGCGCGCGACCACGATCGCGAACCGCACTGGGCTCGGGCCCGCGTCATTCGAACAGTGGCTCGACTATGCGGTCCGTCTCGATCGCGAAGCGCGCGTGCACGATACCGTTGCGGTCGCGAGCATCATCCTCGCAGACATGGACCATGCGCTCCGCATGGCGCGGCAGATCGAGCAGGCCGGCATTCGCGTTCTCGAACTCAACATCGGCACGCCCTACGCGCGCGAGGCCAAGAAGAACACGGTGAGCACCGAGCTCGATCCGGCGCGCGTCGAGGCCATCGTCTCCACGGTGCGCAAGGCGGTATCCATCCCGATCTGGGTCAAGACGACGGGACAGAGCGAGCGCGTTCCAGACCTTGCCGACGCGGCGTTTCGTGCGGGCGCGGACTCGGTGATCATGGCGGGCCGGCTCCTTGGCCTCATCCCGGACATCGACACGATGAAGCCGATGCTCGATACGGCGCTCGGCATCGGCGGCTTCTGGAACCTGCCGATGACCTGCTACTGGCTCGCGATCTCGCGCGCCAAGCTGGGCCCCAGCAGGCCGCTGATCGGCATCAACGGCGCACAGAGCGGTCTCGACGTTGCACGCATGATGCTGGCAGGGGCGAGCGCGGTCGAGATCGCGTCCGCGGTTCAACTGCGTGGTTACTCGGTGCTCTCGGACGCGCTGGCGGAATTCGAGCGCTATCTCGCTGACAAGAGCGTCAGTGCGATGGATCTCGTCGGCCGTGCAGCGGATGCGCGCAAGACTTTCGCCGATATGCCGCCGAAGCCGGACAATTGGCGGCGATACGTTCCGACTTCATCGTAACCCGTCTATCCACTACGCCGCGGCGTCGGCGATCTCGAGCTTCTGTAGCGAGGCGCGGTCGATCGGCAGGCGCAGCATCACCATGGTGCCGCGGTTAAGCCGCGAGCGGATGTGCATGGTGCCGTGATGCAGCTCGGTCAGCGATTTCGCGATCGCAAGCCCGAGGCCCGAGCCTTGATGGCTCTTGGTGAGTTGGCTTTCGACCTGCTCGAACGGGCGGCCGAGACGCGCGAGCGCGTCTTCGGGAATGCCGATGCCGGTATCGGCGATGGCGATCACCACCCAGCCACTGCGCGAGCGCGCGCGGACGGTGACGCGGCCACCCTCGGGCGTGAACTTCACGGCATTGGACAAGAGATTGAGCGCGATCTGCTTGAGCAGGCGCTGGTCGGCGGTCAGGCGGATGCCGCGACCGATGCGGGCGGTGAGCGCAAGCCGCTTGTCGTCGGCGCGCCCCGACACCACGCGCATGGCGTCGTTGAGGAAGGCTTCGAGCTCGACCGGCTCGGGATCGAGCCGGATGCGCCCAGCCTCGATCTTCGACATGTCGAGGATGTCGTTGATCACGTCGAGCAGGTATTGCCCGCTCTGATGGATGTCGCTGCAGTATTCGCGATACTTGTCCGTGCCCAGAGGGCCGAACATGCCGGATTCCATGATCTCGGAGAATCCAATGATGGCGTTGAGCGGCGTGCGCAGCTCGTGGCTCATATTGGCGAGGAACTTGGACTTGGCCTGGTTAGCCTCCTCGGCGCGGGTCTTCTCCTCGGCGTATTTCTCGGCGAGGTCGGCGACCTCCTCCGCCTGTCGCTCGAGCTTCTGTTGCGAATGGCGTAGATCGGCGATGGTCGCCATCAGGCGCCGCTCGCTCTCCATCAGCTTTTCTTCGTGCAGCTTGATGTTGGTGATGTCGGTGCCGACGGAGACGTAGCCGCCGTCCTTGGTGCGGCGCTCGCTGATGTGCAGCCAGCGGCCGTCGTCGAGCTGCGCCTCGAAGGTGCGCGCGCCCGGGATCTGGCCCTCGCTCGTCACCTTCGAGCGCACCACCGGTTTGCG
>JBKPUA010000035.1:0-2945 GCA_046735815.1 Pseudomonadota bacterium | reverse complement strand
CAACCTGCCTGACCGCATCCTGCAACGTTATCCTGGCGATTCTCGCGCGGACCACCAAGCGCGCGCGGCTTCTTGGTCTTGGCTTTCCGATCGCCGTGCGCAACGACCCGGTGCGGCTCGCCGAGGAGTTGGCGATGATCGACGTGATATCGCGCGGTCGGCTGGACATGGGATTCATCAAGGGCGTGCCGTTTGAATATCACCCGTCCAACACCAATGCCGTGCACATGGCGAGCCGCTTCGCGGAGGCGCAAGACCTGATTATCAAGGCCCTGACGACTCATGATGGTCCGTTCTCCTGGGAGGGCGAGCACTTCCAATACCGCAACGTGAATATCTGGCCGCGCCCGTATCAGCAGCCGCATCCACCGGTGTGGAACAGTTGCCTCAGTCCGAGCAGCGTTGCCACCGTCGCGCGGGACGGCCACGTGATGGGTACCATTTTCGCCGGCTATAAGACCAAGGACCTGTTTGAGGTCTATCGCAGGGTCTGGCAGGAGAGCGGCAGGGTTGGATCAGCACCGCTCGACCGGCTTGCCTATTCAGGCTTTGTCGCGGTCGGAGAGACCGAAGACGAGGGCATCCGCCGCGGCGATATGCTGACCGCCTACTTCAAGACTAACGCCATCGTCGCAGAGCCGTTCAAGAATCCGCCGGGCTACATCCCGCCGGCGGCGGGCGCGCGAATGATCAAGCAGACCGGCACCATGGCATTCCACGGCTACGACGTGCTCGACCGCGATGGGCGCCCAATCGCGCCATTTGCCACAGCCGACGCCCGGACCATGATCGTTGGCGGGCTGATGTTCGCCGGAACGCCCGATCAGGTTTTCGAGCAACTCGTGGACTTCTACGAGCATGTCGGCGGTTTCGGCAATCTTCTAATGATGGCGCAAGCTGGAACCATGGGGCCTGCCGACACCGCCGCGAGCCTCACGTTATTTGCCAGGGAGGTGCTGCCGCGGCTGAGCGACCACATGCACAGGCGCGCGCAAGAAATGGGTCAGGTTGAAACGACTGAGGTCCGAGCGCCCATCCAAATCCAGCCGGCGCAGGCATAGCTGATCAATTAGCGCTGCTCCTTATCTTTCGCTTTCTTTCGCTCCTGGGCAATCGTCTGCGTTGCTTTCCTTTCCATGTCCGCCCCGTTATATCCACACGACATTCCCGCGTGACGCGACCGGGAGAGAGACAATGTCAGACATGCGACTGATCGTGGCCGGCGCCGGCGGGCGAATGGGGCGCACCTTGATCCACGCCATTGCCGCCACCGACGGTGCGACGCTCGCGGGCGCGGTCGAGGCGGCGGGCTCGGCGGTGATCGGCCGCGACGCCGGTGAGCTTGCGGGACTGGGCAAGAATGGCGTGACGGTAACGGCCGAGGTCGAGCCGCTGCTGGCGCGCGCCGAGGGCCTTCTCGACTTCACGGTCCCTGCCGCGACCCTGGCCTTCGCCGAGCTCACGGCACGAAGCGGGCTCGTGCACGTTATCGGTACCACCGGGCTCGGCGGCGAGGATGAGAAGCTGATCGCGGAGGCGGCCAAGCGCGCGGTCATCGTCAAGTCGGGCAACATGAGCATGGGGGTCAACCTGCTTGCCGCCCTGGTCAAGCGCGTGGCAAAGACGCTCGATGAGGATTTCGACGTCGAAGTCCTCGAGATGCATCACAACAAGAAGGTGGACGCGCCCTCGGGCACTGCGCTGATGCTGGGCCGCGCCGCGGCGGAGGGGCGTGGGATCGATCTCGACCAGCGCTCGGTGCGTGGCCGCGACGGCCATACCGGGGCGCGCTGCGCCGGCGATATCGGCTTTGCCTCCCTGCGCGGCGGCTCGGTGGTGGGCGACCACACCGTGATCTTCGCCGGGCCGGCCGAGCGCATCGAGCTCACCCATCGCGCCGAGGATCGCATGATCTTCGCTCGCGGCGCGGTGCGCGCCGCCCTATGGGCGCGTGGTCGCCCTCCGGGGCTCTATTCGATGACCGACGTGCTCGGCCTGCGCGCCGTCTGAGGGTTCGATCGCAGCGGGCGCAGCAGCGAGGTGCCGGTCATTTCCTTCGGCTGCGGCAGGCCCATCAGCGCGAGCAAAGTGGGTGCGACGTCGGCCAGCCGCCCATCGGCCAACGCGCCCGCGCCGCCGCCCATCAGCACCACCGGCACCGGATTGGTGGTGTGCGACGTATGCGGCCCGCCGGTGTCCGGATCGCGCATGAGCTCGCAATTGCCGTGGTCGGCGGTCACGAGCAGCGCGCCGCCGGCACGGCCGATCGCCTCGGCGATGCGGCCGAGACCCGCATCGACCGTCTCCACCGCCTTGATCGCAGCCGGAAGGCTTCCCGTGTGTCCGACCATGTCGGGATTGGCATAGTTGAGCACGATCAGGTCGTATTTGTCGGAATCGATCGCCTCCACCGCCTTGTCCGTCACCTCGGGCGCCGACATCTCCGGCTTGAGGTCGTAGGTCGCGACCTTGGGTGAGGGCACCATGATGCGATCTTCGCCGCGATAACGCTGCTCCTCGCCGCCGTTGAGAAAATAGGTCACGTGCGGATATTTCTCGGTTTCGGCCATCCGCAGCTGCGTGCGCCCGGCATCGGCGACGACCTCGCCGAGGACATTCACCAGCGTCTGCGGCGGGAAGATCGTTTCGAGCACCGCATCGAGCTCCTCGCTGTACTGCGTCATGCCGGCTGCGGCAGCGAAACGAATGCTGCGTGCTCGTGCAAAGCCGGCAAAACTCGGATCGAGCAGCGCGGCGAGGATCTCGCGCACGCGGTCGGCCCGGAAGTTGAAGCAGAGCACGCCGTCGCCGTCGCGCATGCCGCGATAGTCGTCGACCACCGCCGGCACCACGAATTCGTCGCTGACATCGTGCGCGTAGGCGTCGGCGATGACGGCGCGGGCGTCCGGAAAATGCGGCCCTTCCGCTTGCGCGATCGCGCCATA
>JBKPUA010000034.1:0-5351 GCA_046735815.1 Pseudomonadota bacterium | reverse complement strand
GTCGACACCAATCTCACCGGCATGTTCCTGTGCACGCAAGAGGCGATCAAGATCATGAAGGCGCAGGACCCGCGCGGCGGCCGCATCATCAACAACGGCTCGATCTCCGCGCATGCGCCGCGGCCGCGCTCGGTCGCCTATACCGCGACCAAGCACGCCGTCACCGGGCTCACCAAATCGACCGCGCTCGATTGCCGCAGCTACAACATCACCTGTGGACAGATCGATATCGGCAACGCCGCTACCCCGCTGACGGAGCGCATGGTGCACGGCCAGGGCGTGATGCAGGCCGATGGCCGCATGGCGGTCGAGCCGCGCATGAACGCTGACGACGTCGGCCGCGCCGTGGTCTACATGGCGAACCTGCCGCTCGACACCAACGTGCTGTTCATGACGGTGATGGCGAACCTGATGCCGTTCGTGGGACGCGGCTGAGCGCGTCCGCCGCGGCTAGTCCAAGGCGGTCACCTCGACCTTGGTCCCTGCCCTCACCTGCGCCAGCGCTTTCACGTCCGCGAGCGCCTTGCCGAAGATGTTGCACGGGCTCGCGAGCCGGGTCTCATCACCGCGGCTGATCGGCGTGCGGCCGAAGCCGAGCGCGATGCAATGTCCGTCCGGCCAATAGGCGAGCTCGCCCGGGGTGACCACGGCGCGGGCATCGGGCTCGCGCGCGAGCTTGACCGGCACCTCGAAATAGACCTCCTCGCCCCACGTCAACACCGACGACGAAAACGGCAGCGCCGCTGCGATCGCGCGGGCGGTCGGCGTATCGAGGAGCTCGGCGTCGAGGGTGAGCGTGCCGAAGTCGAAGCGGATGCGGGTCATCGGTCGCCTCCCTAGAGCATGATCCCGAAAAGTGGATACCGGTTTCGGGAAAAGATCATGCTCAACCAATAAGCCAGATCGCCGCAAGCGCTGCCTGTTTTCGCCGCGCCGCAGGCCCTTGGCAAGCGGACGCGGTGCCATGATGATGATGGGCTGACCGGCGATCCGTATCGCCTGCGTCAGCGCACAGCACGCGCGCCGCCGCGCGTGGTGAACGCGGGGCTCGATGCTGCACCTTCAATCGCTGCTGGGCGTCTTCGCGCTGCTCGGCTTGGCCTGGCTGATCAGCGAGAACCGCGCCGCCGTCGCCTGGCGGCAGGCCGCCATCGGCCTCGTTGTGACTTTCGTGACCGCGCTCGTCCTGCTCAAGCTACCGGGCGCCGCCCGCGCCTTCGCGGCCATCAACGACGCCGTCGATGCCATCGCCGCAGCCAGCCGGGCGGGGACCTCGTTCGTGTTCGGCTATCTCGGCGGCGGACAACTGCCGTACGAGCTCAAGGTGCCCGGCGCGGAGTTCGTGCTGGCGCTGCAGGCGCTGCCGATCGTGCTGGTGATGAGCGTGCTGACCACGCTCTTGTTTCACTGGCGCATCCTGCCACCGGTGGTGCGCGGCTTTTCCTGGCTGCTCGAGCGCACGCTCAAGGTCGGCGGCGCCGTCGGGCTCTCGACCGCGGCCAATATCTTCCTCGGCATGGTCGAGGCGCCGCTGTTCATCCGGCCGTATCTCGCCACCCTCACGCGCAGCGAGCTGTTCATCGTGATGACCGGAGGCATGGCCGGCATCGCCGGCACGGTGCTGGTGATCTACGCCACGCTGCTCGGCGCGATCGTTCCCGACGCGGCCGCGCATTTCGTGATCGCCTCGGTGATGGGGGCGCCGGCGGCGATCCTCATAAGCCTGATCATGGTGCCCGAGCGCGAGGCGCGGCCCGCCGCCGGCACCGTGCCCGAGGTGGCGAAGGTCGCCGCGAGCACCATGGACGCGATCGTGCGCGGTACCGCCGCCGGGCTCGAGCTGTTGCTCAACATCTGCGCCATGCTGATCGTGCTGGTCGCGCTGGTCCATCTCGCCAACGCCATCATCGGCGTGTTGCCGGCGGTCGCCGGCGCGCCGATCACGCTGCAGCGCCTGCTCGGCATCGCCATGGCGCCGGTCTGCTGGCTCATGGGAATCCCCTGGAGCGAGGCGGCGACCGCCGGCAGCCTCATGGGCATCAAGACCATCCTCAACGAGTTCATCGCCTATGTGGAACTGTCGAAGCTGCCGGCTGAAGCGCTCGCGCCGCGCTCGCGGCTGATCATGCTCTACGCCATGTGCGGCTTCGCCAATTTCGGCTCGCTCGGCATCATGATCGCCGGGCTTGCCACCATGGCACCGGAGCGGCGCGACGACGTGCTTTCGCTCGGCCTCAAGTCGATCGTCTCGGGCACGCTCGCCACCTGCCTGATGGGCGCCATCGTCGGGCTTCTGACGTAGCAGCGGCCTGCAGCCGGCCCTTGCGGCGGCCGCGATTATATGCTACAAATTGTAGCGCTACCAATCACCGCGCACGCGATCACACAATGCAACGCCGCAAGGAGGCGTCCATGGTCCGCTTGGCAATAGCTTCGGCGATGCTGCTCGTTGCAAGCTTGCCTGCCGCGCTTCCGACGGCGGCAGGAGCGAGCGATCAGCTCAGCCGCCAGCAGGACATCGACGGCCCAAACGCAACTCGCCGAACGGATGATCGTTTGCAGTCGTCGCGGTTGCCGCGCGCTGCGGGAAGGCTGTCGGCTGGTGCGCGCTCCTCACCCCCGCAACAACAAGGTCCTCTGCGGCCCCGCAAGCGTGGCGTGACGTCGCGCTCAGTGCAGGCGGAATTCGCCGTTGACCGCGCGGATCTCGGCCGGCCGGATCAGGCGCGAATGGGCGACGGTGACCGAATGCAGCGGTCCCTCGAGGGTTTCGAGCCAGAACGCCAGAAAGCGATTGAGCGCGGGAAATTTCGGGAAGAGATCGTACTCCTGCCAGACATAGGTTTGCAGCAGGGACGGATGATCGGGCAGCCGATAGAGGATCTGCGCGGTGGTCAGTCCGTAGCCTTCAAGCTGGCGGCGGAAGTCGCGTGATGCGGACCGGTCGGATGTTGGCGATCTGGAAAACATCTGTGTGGCCATGACACGTGCCCTCCGATTCGGACACCAAGTGTGCTCGTCACCTTCCGCTACAGACAAGCACAAAATTTGAATAAAGTTCCTAAAATCAAGGCGTTAGCAGCATTGCGTCAGGACTGCTGACAGACCGCTTCGCGATCCCCGCCGCAAGCGATGCATGCCGCCTGGGACGCCCCGCTGCATTCGGCAACTGCTGGCACTCAAATTAACCGACTGCCAAATTTGGCTTGGCACTCACTCCAATGGAGTGCTAAATTTTTTCTGACGGCCTCTTGCGGGGCAAAATCAAGCCCCTTATGTCGCGCCGTGAACGGTCGGCAAGCGCTTTTTGCGGATCGTGGTCGAACGCCAAATCTCAAATCCTGCCAATAATCTAGGAGGACATCATGAAGTTTCGTCCGCTTCACGACCGCGTCGTCGTCAAGCGCATCGATGCCGAGGAGAAGACCGCCGGCGGCATCATCATTCCCGACACCGCCAAGGAAAAGCCCTCCCAGGGCGAAGTCATCGCCGTCGGCCCAGGCGGCCGCGACGAAGCGGGCAAGCTGATCCCGATCGATCTGCGGGTCGGCGACCGCGTCCTGTTCGGCAAATGGTCGGGCACGGAAGTCAAGATCGACGGCCAGGAGCTCCTGATCATGAAGGAGTCCGACGTCATGGGCGTCATCGAGGAAGGCACCGCCAAGAAGAAGGCCGCCTGAATGCATTTGGTCTCGGAGCGGGTCGCCGCGCGCGCCGCGGCGTATCGGGCGACGGGGCCTCAATTCATCGCTTCACCCTTCGAGACGCGGGCCTATCGCCACGCAAGCGATGGCCGCTCGGGCGGATGAAGATCACCCAACGGAGTGAATGGAAATGGCTGCCAAGGACGTGAAATTCTCAGTCGAAGCCCGCGACAAGATGTTGCGCGGCGTCGACATCCTCAACAATGCCGTGAAAGTGACGCTCGGCCCCAAGGGCCGCAACGTCGTGCTCGACAAGTCGTTCGGCGCTCCTCGCATCACCAAGGACGGCGTCACCGTCGCCAAGGAGATCGAGCTCGAGGACAAGTTCGAGAACATGGGCGCCCAGATGGTGCGCGAGGTCGCCTCCAAGACCTCCGACATCGCCGGTGACGGCACCACCACCGCGACCGTGCTCGCCGCCGCCATCGTCAAGGAAGGCGCCAAGTCGGTCGCCGCCGGCATGAACCCGATGGACCTTAAGCGCGGCATCGACCTCGCGGTCGAGGCGATCGTGGAGGACCTCAAGAAGAACTCCAAGAAGGTCACCTCGAACGAGGAGATCGCCCAGGTCGGCACCATCTCAGCCAACGGCGACGCCGAGATCGGCCGCTTCCTCGCCGAGGCGATGAAGAAGGTCGGCAACGAAGGCGTGATCACGGTGGAAGAGGCGAAGTCGCTCGAGACCGAGCTCGACGTGGTCGAGGGCATGCAGTTCGACCGCGGCTACATCTCGCCCTATTTCGTCACCAACGCCGACAAGATGCGGGTCGAGATGGAGGATCCCTACATCCTCATCAACGAGAAGAAGCTCTCGGGCCTGCAAGAGCTGCTGCCGCTGCTCGAGTCCGTGGTGCAGACCGGCAAGCCGCTGCTGATCATCGCCGAGGACGTCGAGGGCGAGGCGCTCGCCACCTTGGTGGTGAACAAGCTGCGCGGCGGCCTCAAGGTGGCGGCGGTGAAGGCGCCGGGCTTCGGCGATCGCCGCAAGGCGATGTTGCAGGACATCGCCATCCTCACCGGCGGCCAGGCGATCTCCGAGGATCTCGGCATCAAGCTCGAGAACGTCGCCCTCAACATGCTCGGCCGTGCCAAGAAGGTCACCATCGACAAGGAGAACACCACCATCGTCGGCGGTGCCGGCAAGAAGTCCGACATCGAGGGCCGTATCGCGCAGATCAAGGCCCAGATCGAGGAAACCACCTCCGACTACGATCGCGAGAAACTGCAGGAGCGACTGGCCAAGCTCGCCGGCGGCGTGGCGGTGATCCGGGTCGGCGGCGCCACCGAGGTCGAGGTGAAGGAGCGCAAGGACCGCGTGGATGACGCCATGCATGCCACCCGTGCGGCGGTCGAGGAAGGCATCCTTCCGGGTGGCGGCGTGGCGCTGCTGCGCGCGACCGAGGCGCTCAAGAAGATCCGCACCACCAACGACGACCAGAAGACCGGCGTCGAGATCGTCCGCAGGGCATTGTCATGGCCGGCGCGGCAGATCGCCATCAATGCCGGCGAGGACGGCTCCGTGATCGTCGGCAAGATCCTGGAGAAGGACCAGTACGGCTTCGGCTTCGATGCGCAGAGCGGCGAGTACGGCAACCTGATGTCGAAAGGCATCATCGATCCGACCAAGGTGGTGCGCACCGCCTTGCA
>JBKPUA010000033.1:0-8557 GCA_046735815.1 Pseudomonadota bacterium | reverse complement strand
GAGATAGATGCCGATGTTGTTGACGTAGCCGCCGACCGAACTCCAGTGCCCGGGGTTGAGGTCGATGGTCTGGTTCGACCAATAGCCCGAGCAATCGAGCGTGTCGCTGCCGCCGCTGTCGTAGATGGTGAATGCGGGCGTACCCATACCCGCATAGTTGTTGAAGTCGTAGATTGGCCCCGCGTTGTTATGGAAGCCGTACGTTGTAGCGCCTGACCGGGTGGTGGTCGCTCCGTAAATAGATTGGATTGCGTAAATGTCCGCCATTTGCGGCGAAATCACATAGTCGTAGCTCGCACCGCCATAATTGTTCTGCGAGAAATAGGACATAATCGACCACTGCCAGGTGTCATTCGAGTAGATGTTATCGACACCATATGTGGCGCTGTTGTTGTATGGCCCCTGGTGGCCAAGGCCAAGTGCATGCCCGGTCTCGTGCAAATATGTCTGAAAGTTATAGCTATATATTCCGGTCCTACCGTCTTGGGCGCCGCCATCATTGGCAAACCAGTAACTACTGATGTCGATCGTCTCATGCGTGTAGTTCTGGCCTGACACAGGCGTGGTATCGCTCGTGTTCGCAACGTATTGCGTCGCTCCACCATTATGATTGTACGTGATGTCTGCCGTGCCGCTGGTGAAAGTAAAAGAAACGTCGGCAACTTCGTGCCAGAGCTCAAGCGCATTCACAGCAAGATTTTGCTCAGCAGCAGTCAAGCCGGTGATATTGACGCTAATCGTATGGCTCGCCCAGTGGCGAGGCTGGTTTCCATCATAGTTGGCATATGCCCAATATCCGGTCTTCAGATAGTCCGCGAGCTGCGGAATCGTTGCAAATGTTGTCATAGCTGCACCCTCACGGTCTCTCGTTCAGCTCCGATAATGGGTGCAGCGGACCGCGCACCGGTTTCCGGCAACGTCAAGAAAACGTGAGACGCGTGATGGCCGTCACTTGGTGTGCAAACGCGGTGACGGCCCAGAGCTTCGCGCTGATCGCGTCGGGCCGGCGCATGACGCTTTGATTTTGGCGTTGGCCCTCGAGCGCCCGCTGCTCGGGCGCGCAATCTGCTTACGCCAAATCAAAAAACCGAGCGATAGCTTTCGTCCATACGCACCGTTGGGTCGACGCCATTCGAGCCTCGCAATGCTGCAGGATAGCTGGGCATCGAGTGCGTCGGCGCGTCTTGAACGCACGAAAGCGAATCACGCGTAAACTGCGATCTAGGAGAAATGGCGGTTCGGCCCGCTTGAGCTCATCAGGGCGAGGTATAAACAATTGACGCCGACTTGCTATGCGCGGACCGCAGCGCGGCGCTTGCAATATTGCAGCGCGAGATAGACCAGATAGAGGGCGACAAGGCCTCCCAGCGCCCATTCGGCACAGCCTTCCTTGGCGAGTGCGCCTGCGAACAACAAGCCCCCCACGGCGATGGGCGCGGGAACGTCGAAGTCGATTTGGGCAGACCTCAGCGACTGGAACATCTTGCGACCTCTCGTCACGGCTTCCGCCCGGGTGCTTCCGCGGCGGCTTTGTTGCAACATGGCAGTGTCTTTTGCGTGCGTAGCACTCGGTCGGGACGCCGGATGTGACAGGGGTCACATCGCTGCGCATTTTGCCGACGTGATCGTGAGACCTACCACCCATGACCCCGGTCGACGGCCGTTACACCAGGGCCCGGCGCCCCGCTTTCGACCGCCGTGGCTTCTTGCGTGCCTTGAGCGGCAGCGCGATCGGCCTTCTCGCGCGCGGCACCGCGAGCGCGCAAAGCGATGCGGCCGCGCGCCTCGCCGTCGAGTACGAGCACGCGGGCCAGCCGGTCGCATCCGACTTCGTCGGGCTCAGCTATGAATCCGCGATCCTCGCCGCCAGCGATTATTTCACGCCCGACAACGCCTCCGTCCTCGGGCTCATCGGTGCGCTCGGCGACAGCGGCGTCATCCGCATCGGCGGCAACACCAGCGAGCGCACGGTCTGGCGTGACGGGGGCAGGGCGGTCGCAACCGGCGACATCGTCATCACCTCGTCGAGCATCGACCGGTTGGCCGCGGCCCTGCGCCGCCTTGGATGGAAGCTCATCTATGGGCTCAACCTCGCGCATGGCACGGCAGAAGACGCCGCCGCCGAGGCCGCCTACGTCTCGCGCGCGGTCGGCGCCGATCTGCTCGCGTTTCAGATTGGCAACGAGCCGGATGGATTCGGCCGCTGGACCGCCGCGCGGCCCAAAGGCTACGACGCCGCGGCCTTCCTCGCGGAGTGGCGCGCGTTCCACGCGGCGGTGCGTGCGCGCGTTCCGGACGCGCGCTTCGCCGGCCCCGATGTCGCCGCTGCGACCGACTGGGTCGCCGCATTCGCCGAGCAGCGTCTCGAGGGCCTCGTGCTGCTCACCCGCCACTACTATGCCGACGGTCCGGCGGGCGCGCCCCACGTCAGCCTGGCGAAACTGTTGCGCTCGGGCGGACAAATCCTGCCGGTGCTGGACCAGCTCGCCCGCTATGGTCGCATCTACGGCCTGCCGTATCGCATCGCGGAGGCGAACTCGGTCTATGACGAAGGCCAGCCGGGCGTGAGCGACACGCTCGGCGCCGCGCTGTGGGGACTTGAGCTCACGTTCGCGGCGGCGGCAGCCGGTGCCGCCGGCATCAATTTTCATGCCGGCGTTCACAACCGCCGGCCCGATGCCGACAAGGCCTATACGCCGCTCGCGCGTGACGGCGCCGGGCACCTGCGCGCGCAGCCGCTCTATTACGGCATGTTGATGTTCGCGCAGGCCGGGCGGGGCGCGCTCGTGCCGGCGCGTCTAGCGTCCGACACGGGCGAGCTCAAAGCCTTCGCCGTGCGCGCCGGCGACGGAAGCCTGCGGGTGTGCCTCATTAACAAGGATTTGGCCCGGGGCGTCCGCGTCGAGATCGATCCCGGGCGCCGTTTCGCCACCGCGTCCGTCATGCGCCTTGTCGGACCGGCTGCCGATGCCACCAGCGGCATCACGCTCGGCGGTGCAAGCATCGACGCGTACGGTCGCTGGACGCCTGCGCCGGAAGTCCTGCATTCGCCTTCTCGCGCCGTCCCCGTCGATGTGCCGGCGGCTAGCGCCGCGCTCGTGTCCATGACCCCTTGAACCAAGCCGCTTGCCCCCGTGCAGTGTCCCGATTCCGAAGTTTGCACACCTTTGCGGCACCCTCTGATGCGAACTTCGGAATCAAGGGGACACTAGAGCATGATCCCGAAAAGTGGATACCGGTTTTCGGAAAAGATCATGCTCCACCAATAGGCTAGAGCGGATGACAATTCGAAGAAATGTCATCACGTTCTAGCAGCTCTATGATTCTAGTGCCCTTTTTGAACCCGAAGTTCGCAACCGTCGTTGCCGCACGATGTATGCGAACTTCGGGTTCGGGGCACTAGTGGAACTTTGTGCCGCCGGCCGCATTGAAGCGGGCGGCCCGTTGCAGCCATCGGTGCGCCGTGCGTTCGATGCATGCGCGGGCGCCCCACGATTTGTCCTGCGCGACCGAACGGATGTTAGCGACCGGAGGGTGAGTGGATGCCTCGCTATTTCTTCGATCTGGTGGATGACAAGAAGATTTACGACAAGAAGGGCGTCTCGCTTCCGAACGAGAGAGCCGCGCGCCAATTCGCCATTACTTTCGCGCGCGAGCTGATGGAGACCAAGCCCGAGCTTATGGGCGAGTCCTGGCGGGCCTGGTCGGTGCAAGTATGCAACGGCAAATTCGATCGCATCCTGAAAATTCCTTTTACGAAAGCCGTCGCGGCCTCGACCGCCGTCCCGTCCAAGACTCCGGCGGACGACGTCTTGGACGACGTCTAAAGCGGTTCGCACTCAAATGCGGCGAGCGCGGCGCCGCCGCGGGATCAATCCCGCCGTCCCATCCGGCCGATCACCCAACCGACGCAGAGCGCCACGAGCGCGGTGGTGTAGGGGCGTTCTTCGATGGTGCGACGGACGAAATCCTCCGCGTCCGCGGCGCCACGGCGCACCACCTGCGCGGCTTCCGCGGCGGTATCCTTGGCTTGACCGTAGAACTCCTGCGCCGCCCCCGTCGCCTGATTGACCAGCCCTTCGGCCTGGGTCTTCGTGTCGCCGGTGACGCGGCCAAAGCCTTCCTGCACCTTGCCGCCGAGATTGCGGGTGGTGCCGGCTACGCGATCTTCATTCATAGATGTGTCCTCTCTGGAGTGAACGTGCCGATTCAACTCGTGAGCACGGAATTTGGTTCGTTTCCTTACTCGACGGGCTGTTTGGACGCAGCGAATGCGCCGCACCAAGCGGTCCGATAGCAACCGAGCGCAGAAACGAGGCGCGGGGCGAGGGAGCGAAACGCCTGCCCACGCGTTCTGCCCCTGTTGGTACGTTCTCCGACCAACGAGCGGCCGATGATCAATGATCTCTGGTACAAGAACGCGGTGATCTATTGCCTGTCGGTTGGAACCTATATGGATTCTAACGGCGACGGCGTCGGCGATTTCAAAGGCCTAATGCGCCGCCTGGACTATCTGCACGGGCTGGGCGT
Source organism: Pseudomonadota bacterium (assembly GCA_046735815.1). Classification (GTDB taxonomy): domain Bacteria; phylum Pseudomonadota; class Alphaproteobacteria; order Rhizobiales; family Xanthobacteraceae; genus VAZQ01. The sequence continues at coordinate 4,027 of JBKPUA010000033.1, read as the reverse complement.
GACCGCCATCTGGCTGATGCCGTTCCAGGTCTCGCCCCAGCGCGACGACGGTTACGACGTGTCCGACTATTACGGCGTCGATCCGCGCTACGGCACGCTCGGCGATTTCGTGGAGTTCACTCATGGTGCCAAGCAGCGCGGCATTCGGGTGCTCATCGACCTCGTCGTCAATCACACCTCGGACGAACATGACTGGTTCAAGCAGGCCCGACGCGATCCCAATTCGAAGTACCGCGACTGGTACGTGTGGTCGAAAAAGAAACCGCCGCGCGCCGATCACGGCATGGTGTTCCCGGGCGTACAGAAGTCGACCTGGACCTACGATCGTGAGGCTAAGGCGTGGTACTTCCACCGTTTCTACGACTTCCAGCCCGATCTGAACACCTCGCATCCGGAGGTGCAGGCTGAGATCCTCAAGATCATGGGCTTCTGGATCCAGCTGGGCGTGTCCGGCTTCCGCATGGACGCGGTGCCGTTCATCATCGCGACCAAGGGACCGAAGGTCGCCAAGCCCAAGGAGCAATACGACATGCTCCGCCTGTTTCGCGAGTTCCTGCAGTGGCGGCAGGGCGACTGCATCGTGCTCGCGGAAGCCAACGTGCTGCCCGAGACCGACATGGAATATTTCGGCGCCGATGGCGACCGCATGCACATGATGTTCAATTTCCAGGTCAACCAGAACCTGTTCTACGCGCTCGCAACGGCCGACACCCGCCCGCTGGTCAAGGCTATGAAGGCGACCAGGACCCGCCCTGCGACGGCGCAATGGGGCATGTTTCTGCGCAATCATGACGAGCTCGATCTCGGCCGGCTCAGCGAGACGCAGCGGCAGAAGGTATTCGCCGCTTTCGCGCCCGATCCCGGCATGCAGCTCTACGACCGAGGCATTCGCCGGCGGCTCGCTCCGATGTTCGACGGCGATCGGCGGCGGCTGGAGCTCGCCTACAGCTTGATGTTCACGCTGCCCGGCACCCCCGTGATCCGCTACGGCGACGAGCTCGGCATGGGCGACGATCTGAAGCTTCCGGAGCGCAACTGCGCCCGCACCCCGATGCAGTGGTCGAACGAGCCGCACGGTGGCTTCACCAAGAGCGACAAGCCGCACGTTCCGGTCATCTCTGGCGGGCCCTATGGCTTCGAGCACGTCAACGCCGCGATCCAGCGCCGGCATCCGGACTCGCCGCTCAATTGGACTGAGCGAATCATCCGCATGCGCAAGGAGGTGCCCGAGGTGGGCTGGGGCGACTTCACGGTGATCCCGAGCCGCGAGCCGTCCGTTCTGGTGATGCGCTATGACTGGCGCAACAATTCGGTGCTGTTCGTTCACAACCTCGACGCCAAGCCGCATGAGTTGACGTTTTCGGTAGGCCTCGACGAGGACAACGCCAGGCACGGCAAGCTGCTGGTCAACCTGCTGGCGGAAGATCACAGCCGCGCCGACGAGAGCGGCAAGCATCGTCTGCTGATAGAGGCCTATGGCTATCGCTGGTACCGAGTGGGCGGGCTCGATTATCTGCTTCGGCGCACCGATATCGACCAGCCCGCAAAGTAGCGAACGTTCAACTTTCGGATCTGGCGAGCAGCATGCAGCACGGATTGTGGTGGCAGACCGGCGTCATCTACCAGATCTATCCTTGGTCGTTTGCGGACAGCAACGACGACGGCATCGGCGATCTGGGCGGCATCGCGCGGCGTCTGCCATACCTCGCCGAGCTCGGCGTCGACGCGATCTGGCTCTCGCCGATCTTCCGCTCGCCCATGGTCGACTTCGGCTACGATATCTCCGATTACACCGACATCGATCCGCGGTTCGGAAGCTTGGCCGACTTCGACGCGCTGCTGGCCGCCGCCCATGCGCAAGGGCTTAAGGTCATTCTCGATCTCGTCCCCAACCACACCTCCGATCAGCACCCGTGGTTTCTCGAAAGCCGGGCCTCGCGTGAAAACCCCAAGCGCGACTGGTATATCTGGCGCGATCCCGCCACGGACGCCGGGCCGCCCAACAACTGGCTGTCGATGTTCGGCGGCGGCGCCTGGCAATACGATGCCGCCACGGCGCAGTACTACTATCACGCCTTTCTCGCCGCCCAGCCCGATCTCAACTGGCGCAATCCCGCGGTGCGCATCGCCATCTACGACGCGATGCGGTTCTGGTTTCGCCGCGGCGTCGACGGCTTTCGCGTCGACGTCATCTGGCACCTGATCAAGGACGATGCGTTTCGCGACAACCCGCCCAATCCCGACTTCCGTCCGGATGAGCCTACGCACCACAGCCTGATCCCGCTCTACACCACCGATCGGCCGGAGGTGCACGACGTCATCGCCGAGATGCGGCGCGTCGCCGACGAGTTCGCGGATCGCGTGCTCATCGGCGAAATCTATCTGCCGCTCGAGCGGCTGGTCGCGTATTACGGCCGCGATCTGCGCGGCGTGCACCTGCCGTTCAACTTCAGCCTGATCAGCGCGTCCTGGCATGCGCCAACAATCGCGGCTCTGATCGGCGAATACGAGGCGGCGCTGCCGGCGGGCGGTTGGCCCAATTGGGTGCTCGGCAATCATGACCGGCCGCGCATCGCGAGCCGCGTGGGGCCGCAGCAGGCGCGGATCGCGGCCATGCTGTTGCTCACGCTGCGCGGCACGCCGACCATCTACTACGGCGACGAGATCGGCATGGAGGAGGTGACGACCCCGCCCGATCGGATCCGCGATCCCGCCGGCAAGAACGTTCCCGGCCGCGGGCAGGGGCGCGACGGGTGCCGCACGCCCATGCAATGGGACGCCACGACTTATGCCGGCTTTTCCGCCGCCGCGCCGTGGCTGCCGCTCGGCGATACCGCCGACCCGCACAATGTCGCCGCCCAGCGTCGCGACCCGATGTCGATCCACCACCTGCACCGTCGCTTGATCGCTCTGCGGCGCAAGCGCAAGGCGCTGCTGTTCGGCCGCTATGGCGCCGTGCACGCCGACGCCGATCTCCTCGTCTTCACCCGCGAGCTCGGAAGCGAGCGCATCCTGGTCGCACTCAATCTCGGCGGCGAGCCGGCGACGGCGCGTGCTGGCCCGGGTGAGTGGGGAGGGCAGCTCCTCCTGTCCTCCGCCGGCGATCGCGAAGGCGAGACGGTGCGCGGCCCCGTCAAGCTGCGCGCCAACGAGGGCGTGGTGATCGAGCTCGCCCAGCCGGGCACCCTGGCCGCGCCGCCCGCCATCAGCCCGTAATTGGCTAAGGCTAGCCTATTGGTGGAGCATGATCTTCTCCGAAAAGCGGTATCCACTTTTCGGGATCATGCTCTAGGCGCGCGGAGTTGCGCCGTCACCTCGGCGCCCGACGTTGCACATAATCCTGCCGCGGTTGTCGTATCGCCTTACCGGCACGTATCGGTATTCGGAGGGCGTCATGAGCGGCAAATATTCCGCCCAATGGTGGGAAAAGATCGCGGGCATGAGCTGTGAGGTCCCGGCGCGGCAGGATCCTGCAAGCGTCGTCGATGATCTCATCCAGGCGACCGCCAGCGGCGGGCTCGCGCGTGGCAAGAGCGCAAAACGGCGTGACCTCGATGCGCCGGCACCGAAGGACGAGGACATTCTCGCCGGCTGAGGCGGCGACGGCTCCGCGGTCCGCGGCGGATCGCGCCGCCGCGGTCATCCGGCTCTCGCGAGAAAGCTAAGGAACGCCGGCGGTAGCGTCCGGCGTTCAACAGCCCGAGCAAATGGACATGATGCGCTTCAGGCCGGGCGTGTCGTCCGCTCGCTGCCGCCGGTTGACGGTGGGAAGCGTGATGGCTTTGGCCGCTGCCGGAGTGCCGGTCAGATCCTCGTCTTCGATTTCGTCGAAGTTCTTGTAAGCCGACCTCGCCGTTTTGGGCTCGGCGGCGACCGCGGCCGGCATCGCCGGCTTGGGCTCGCTTGCAGTCGCAGCGGCGGCCGCAGTGGCCGGCAGTCTGAAATCGCTCGCGCTCGCTGAGGCGACCGCGACCGGCGCGGATGCCCCCGCCGGCGCCTGCGCCGGGGTCTGGGCAACCATAGGCGC
>JBKPUA010000032.1:0-2881 GCA_046735815.1 Pseudomonadota bacterium | reverse complement strand
ATAAGAAACACCGAGCTCATATGAACACGCTGCGTTTGGGCCCACGGAAAGGAAACAGAACGTGGGCGCTGGTCAAATAAAGAAGCAAAATGCACGAAATAAGGAAAGCCATGACCCAGCTATCCTATGACGACATTGGAGACTCGTCCGGGTAACGGCCACACTGGCCGGCGCATATTCAGAGTAGTCACTGCCGGCAGCGCGATCAAGAATGCCCCGGCACGGGGGGATCGCTTGCGAGCTCGCACGTCTCAGCAAGCAATTTTGCTCGCCTGCGCCGCCTTAAAAACTCGAGAATTCCGTCGTGGCGGCGCTGACGTCGGGCGTCGGAAAGAAGCATAACAGGACGAGCGGGACGTTGCCGGTGTTGCGAGTCATATGCTTCTCGCCTGCCGGAATGAGCACGATGTCGCCGGGCTTGATCGGGATCTCGCCGCTCTCCGCATGCGTCGTTCCCTCCCCCGACAGCACGTAGATGCATTCCTCGAAGCCGTGGTGGAGGTGTGGGCCGCGCGGCTTGTCGCCCGGTTTCGGGACGGGAATTTCCGCGATCCGGAAGGTCACGCGTGAGCCGATCTCGCCCGACACCGGCTCGAGCGAGGTTCGCCCGGGGAGTCCCAGACGCTTGGCTTGTTCTGACTTGAGGAGGTGTGCCATCAGCCCACCTGCCGAAGCTGTTTCATCTCGGCGGTGCCGCCCTGCACCGCGTCGAGCTGGCGAAAGATCGCGGCGGCCTCGCTCGCGATCGCGTCGGCGATGTCGCCGACCATGCGGCGTCCCTTCTCGGCCGTGGCGTGCTGCGGACTGCCGAACCATCCGGTCGGCGCGATTGAGCGGATATCGGTCAGCACCGGCTGATAGCTGCGCGTGCGCCGCAGCTTGTCCATGCGATGGCCGTGAGCGTGGTCGGAGGAATAGTCGATGCGGTCGAGATGCACCAGCTCGGGTCGCTCCGCGAGCACCGCCAGCGCCTCGATCTCGCCGCCGTGGGTGAGGCCGTTGCAACTCGCGCCGTAAAGCTCCTCCGCCACGTAGCAGGCCTGCACCGTGAGCACAGTCATGCCGTGCTCGCGATGGAGCGCCTCAGCGGCGATGGCAAGCGAGGGGATATTACCCTCGTGCCAGTTCAAGAGCATGAGATATCGCGCGCCGTGACGCGCGGTCGATGCGCAGATCTCGATCACCAGCCGCATGAAGGTATCGGGCGTGAGCGTGATCGTGCCCTCGAACGGCATGTGCATCGGCGTAACGCCGAGCGGCGTTGCCGGCAGGACCAGCCCGTCCATGCGCTCGGCCACGCGCTGCGCGATCATATTCGCCGCGAAGGTGTCGGTGCCGGTCGGCAGGTGCGGCCCGTGCTGCTCCACGCTGCCGGCCGGCAGGATCACCAGCGGATTCATCTTGAATTGCGCGGCGATCTCCGGCTGCGTCAGCTCGGCGAAAAGTCGGCTAGGCAGCATCGCGGCTCCTTTCCGCCAGCCGCCGGCGCGCCGATGCCATGACGTCGGCAATGCGGATGCCGCGGCCGTCCTCCTCGATCGAGCGCAGCGCCGCGTAGACCACCGCGAGCGCGACATTGCCGTTGTCGGCGCTGAGCTCGTTCGGCTTGCCGCTGCTGCAGCTTTGCGCGAACAGGTCGAGCTCGGCGCGGAACATGTCGCTCTCAGGCACCGTAAGCTCCTCGCGCTTGGCATAGCCGTCCTTGCCGCGCTGGATATAGAGCGTCGAGCTCCGATGCAGCTGTTCCGGCGTGTCCCAGGTGCCGAAATCGATCTCGTAGTGCATCAACCCCTTGGACCCGAACACACGCACCGCGAACACGCCGGGCGAGGTCCAGCACGCCCCCACATAGCCGACCTTGCCGTCGGCGAACTTGATGAGCGTCATCGACTGATCGTCCACCTCGGCGCCGACGGGGGAGAGCTTCGAGGCGATGGAGTTGGCTTCGACGATCTCGCCGCCGAGATAGTGCAGCACGTCGAACTGGTGGATCGCGAGCTGCGACAGCGGGCCGCCGGGAGCACGATCCTTGTACCAGCGCCAGGTTTGCGGCGTGAGCTCGAGCGCGCGCTCGTTGGAGAAATTGGCCTCCATGAAGGCGACGCGGCCGAGCTCGCCGGCGTCGATGGCGGCGCGGATCTGCCGGATTCCGGCCATCAACCGGGCGCTGTGGCCGACCGTCACCGTGACGCCGTAGCGCGCTTCGAGCTCGGCGATGGCGAGACCCTCCTCGAGCGTGCTGGCGATCGGCTTCTCGGTGTAGACGTGCTTGCCCGCCTTGGCTGCTTCGACCGCGAGCGGCAGATGCTGCTCGTTCGGAACGGTCAGCAGCACGCCCTCGATCGCGCGATCCGCCAGCATGGCGGCGAGGTCGAGTACGGCCGCGATGCCGAACTCGCGCGCGAAGCCGTCGCGCTTCTCTTGCGATCGGCTGTAGGCTGAAACGATCTCGAGCGACGACGACTTTGCCGCGGCGCGCGTAAGCACCTTGGCCCAGCGGCCGAGCCCGACAATGCCGACTTTGATGGTGGCCATATGTGGTCCGCTTGTAGCCGATCCGCGATCGAGCGGTCGGCCGTGACCATACGACGATTGGCCGGTCGGTCAATCGGTGGCTCGTTATGGTCAGCTCTGGAATTGCGCGCGCCGCCAGTCCAGCGCGGCTTTGAGGCCGTCGGCTTGCACGCGGCGTCCGAATTCGCGCCCCACCTCGGTCTGCGTGGCGTAGAGCGACACGAAGGAATCGACGCCGGCCTCGATCGCGGCTCGAAATCCGGCGATCTCCGCGCCGCGGTTGATTACGCGCTTGCCCCAACGCAGCGCCTCGGGCGAGATCAGCGCCAGGCGCTTGGCGTATTTCATGGTCTCCGTGCGCAGATCG
>JBKPUA010000031.1:0-14087 GCA_046735815.1 Pseudomonadota bacterium | reverse complement strand
GTTCGGACCGCACAAGCTGGTCGAGCTGGTGATGCTGATGGGCAACTATGCCGGCACGGCGGCGCTCCTCGCCGCCGTCGACATGCAGCTGCACGCCGGACAGAAGCCGCTCCTGCCGATCCCGTAGGGTGGGCAGGCCGGCGACAGGTTTCGCCGGCCCGCGTCAATCGGTTGTTATTTCAACGCGAATACCCAGATCGAGCCGCCCTGCGGCACGTCGGGATACTGGCCGGGAAAGAGCAGATTCATCCGCGCCTGCATCTTGGCGGGATCGACCCCCCAGCCTGATTGCACCGCAATATATTGCTTGCCGTCGACCTGGAACGAGACGGGCACCGCGGCCACGCCCGATCCGGTCGGGAATTCCCACAGGATCTTGCCGGTCTTGGCGTCGAAGGCGCGGAATTTGCGATCGTTGGTGCCGCCCGAGAACAAGACGCCACCGCCGGTCGCCAGCACTGGACCCCAGTTGAACGACGGCAAGTTGGTGGTCCACACCTTCTTGCCGGTGTCGAGATCCCAGGCCTGCAGCTCGCCGATGTGGTCGGCGCCGGCGACCATCTTCATCACGCTCTTCGCCACGCCCATGTAGCGCTCGCCCTGCACGTATTTGGGCACCTCACCCATGAGCTCGGCGCACAAGTTCTCGTTGGCGGGGATGTAGAGCAGGCGCGTTTGCGGGCTATAGGCCACCGGCGGCCAATCCTTGCCGCCCCACAGGCTCGGGCAGAAATCGGCGGCCTTGCCGGTGCCGGGCTTGCGCGCCTCGTCGATATCCGGCCGGCCGGTCTTGGGATCGAGGCTCTTGAACACGTTCTGGCGCACGAACGGCTGGCCGGCGACGAAGTTGATCTTGTCGTTGGTGCGCTCGAGCTGCCAGAGGTAACCGTTGCGCGCCACGTCGACGAGCCCTTTCACCGTTCGCCCGTTGTGCTGGTAGTCGACGATGATCGGCGGCGACACCTCGTCCCAGTCCCACGAATCGTTGGGGTGGTACTGGAAGTGTCCCTTGATCGCGCCATTGGTCGCATCGAAGGCGACGACCGACGTCGTGAAAAGGTTGTCGCCGGGGCGCTGGTCGCCGAACCACGGCCCGCCGTTGCCGGTGCCCCAGTAGGTGAGATTGGTGTCGGGATCGTAGACGCCGGTGATCCAGATCGAGCCGCCGCCATACTTATAGTGCTCGCCGCCGGCCGGCCAGGTTTCGCTTCCGGGCTCGCCCGGCGCCGGCACGGTGTAGGTCTTCCACAGCTGCTTGCCGGTCTCTGCGTCGAACGCGGCGAGAAAACCGCGCACGCCGAGCTCACCGCCGGAGGCGCCGAGCAGCACCTTGCCGTCGATGACGAGCGGCGCCAGCGACATGTAGTAGCCCTTCTTGTAGTCGTCGACCTTGGTGGTCCACACCTCCTTGCCGGTCTTGGCGTTGAGCGCGACCAGCACCGCCTCCGCCGCCGCGAAGAAGACCTTGTCGCCGTAAAGTCCGACGCCGCGATTGGTCGGATGCAGCGGCGTCATATCCTCCGGGAACGGACGTTTGTAGCGCCACAGCACGTTGCCGCTCTTGGCGTCGAGCGCGAGCAGCTGGTTGCCCGGCGTCGCCACGAACATCACGCCGTTGTTGACGATCGGCGGCGCCTGGTGGCCTTCGACTTGGCCGGTCGCGAAGCTCCACACCGGCTGCAGCCGGCTCACGTTCTCGGGCGTGATCTCGCCGAGCGGACTGTAGCCCCAGCCGTTATAGGTGCGGCGGAACATCAGCCAGTTGCCGTCCTCCGGCTTCTTGAGCCGCTCGGCGGTGACGGGCGCGTAGTTCTGCAGGATGTCGGGGATCGGCCCCGGCACCGGCGTTGGCGATGCCGGCGCGATCAGCTGTTGCGCGGAGGCCGTGAGCATTCCGCTCGCGGCGAGAACGGCGCCCACGCACACGCCGCGCATGAGAACCTTGGTCTTGGTCATGGCGTTTCCTCCTTGTCGTTTCCCAAAGCAAAACCTCGTTGGGTTTCGCCCGATTCGTTGAATTGAAGTCCCCCTCCTCCTTCGACCGTGCCGCCTTGAGCGGCGACATCAGGTCGGAACAATGCCCACGCGGCCGGTGAACGGCTTGGCAACGACGAGCTTGCCGTCAACGAGCTTGAGCGGAAGCGCCGCCAAGGGACGCGGCGCCGGACCGTCGATGACGGCCGCGGCCTCGCGCGGATTGTAATGCGAGAAGTGGCACGAGCATTCGAGAACCTGTTGCTCTGCACTCCAGACGTTCACCTCGCAGCCGGCATGGGGACAGATCGCGGAATAGCCGATGACGCCCTCGGCCGCGCGCTCTTGCGTCACGCCGACCAGCGCCGTCGGATCGAGATGCAGCAGCAGCACCTTGTTGAGGCGCGACTCGTTGCGGATGACGTTGCTCGTGGGATCCATGGGCCAAGCCAGCACCGGCGGGCCCCCGAGCGGAATGTCCTTGAGCTCGAGCGCGCTTGTTTTCTCGCTCTCGGCCGCAACGAGGAAGTCCCCCTCCTTGGGGCGTTCGCTCGCGGGGTCGGCGAGCGCCGGTGCAGCGGCGAGCTCCAGCCCAAAGAGCGACATCAGAGTGAGAAAGCCCCGCCGGGTGGAATGCTCGACAGCGAGGCATCGACACTGATGATCGCTCCTCGTGCCGCGCATCGCCTCGACTCCTTCGGCCGCTCCACTTCGGAGCGCTGCCCGTTTGGACAGTCCACCAATCATCAAATCACAACTTGGCCGCAGACGACAGCAGCAAGGTGAACCGCGCGACCGATCTTCCGAACGCGGCTCCTAGGGGCTAGAACACTCCCATACCCTCACCGACTCCACAACTACGAGCACAATGGTGCGCGAGTTCGATCTGATCGTCATCGGGGCCGGCGCGGCCGGGCTGACCGCCGCGATGTTCGCCGGCCGCTATGGGCTCAAGGTCGTCGTGGTCGAGCAGCTGGGCGCCGGCGGCCAGATCATCAATGCCGAGAGGATCGAGAACTTTCCCGGATTCCCGGATGGCCTCGCGGGACACGAGCTCGGCCCGCTGCTGCACCAACAGGCGGAAGCCGCGGGCGCCGAGTTCGTGCTCGATACCGTCGAGAAACTTGAAACCAGCGGTATCGACCGCATCGTCTACGGCGTAAGCGAGCACTTACGAGCGCGGGCGGTCATTATCGCCGCCGGCTCGGCGTTGCGCTCCTTGGGAGTCCCCGGCGAGGAGAAATTTCTCGGCAAGGGCGTGTCCCATTGCGCCACCTGCGACGGCGCATTCTTTGCTGGACGGGAGGTCTGCGTCATCGGCGGCGGCGACTCCGCCCTCGACGAGGCGCTCGTGCTGGCGGAGCACGCCGCGCACGTAAAGATTCTTCATCGCGGGGAGCGGCTCGACGCCCAAGACGTGCTGCGCGACCGCGCCGCCGCCAACGACAAGATCGAGATCGTGCCGCAGACCGTGGTCGAGGAGATCGTCGGCGAGGACGCCGTCACCAGCGTACGCCTGCGCGAGGTCGCGAGCGGCGGCACCCGCACGGAGGCGGTCGACGGCGTGTTCGTCTATGTCGGCCTCGAGCCCAACACCGCGTTCCTGCAGGGCGTGCTAGCGCTCGATAGCGCCGGCCACATCGAGACCGACATCAACATGCGCACTTCGCTCGCCGGCGTTTTTGCCGCCGGCGATATCCGCGCACATTCGGTCGCGCAGCTCGCGGCGGTGGCAGGCGACGGCGCCACCGCCGCGATTTCCGCCTTTCGCTATCTCGCGGGCCTCACTCCGCAGCCTTGACGCCCGTGATCCTCACCACCTCCGCCCATTTCGGGACTTCCTGGGCGATGATGGCGGCGAATTCCTGCGGGCTGGTGATGATCGGCTCGATGCCGAGCTGGGTGAGGCTCGCGCGCATCTCCGCCGATTTCAGCCCGTCGTTGATCACGCCGTTGAGCTTGTCGATGATCGCCGCCGGGGTGCCGGCCGGCGCGACTACTCCGAACAGGGTATCGTAAGGCACGTCGAGGTAGCCCGCCTCGACCAGCGTCGGAACATCGGGAAGCTCGGGCCAGCGTTGCGCGCCGATGACGGCAAGCGCGGTGAGCTTGCCCGCCTGGATGTGCGGCAGCAGCACCGATTTGCCGTTGATGGTGAGATCGATCTGGCCGGCGACGAGATCGGCGATCATCGGCGCGCCGCCGCGGTAGGGGATATGGACGATGTTCGTCCCGGATTTGATCTTGAATAATTCCGCCACCAGCTGCGGGCCGATGCCGATGGCGTTGCCGTAATTCAGCTTGCCCGGATTGGCCCTGGCATATTGCACCAGCTCCTGCACGGTCTTGATCCGCAACGACGGTCCGGCGACCAGCACGATCTTGTCGATGACGAGGGTCGCGACCGGCACGAAAACCTTGTGCGGATCGTAATCGAGGCGGTAGAGCAGCGGCTGGCTGCCGAAGGTGCCGATCGATCCCATCAATAAGGTGTAGCCGTCGGGCGCCGCGCGCGCGACCTGCCGCGATCCGATGGTGCCGCCGGCGCCGCCCTGGTTCTCGACGATGACGGATTGGCCGAGACTGGCCTGCAGCCGTTGCGCAACAAGTCGCGCCGTGGTGTCGGTGGCCCCACCGGCGGGAAACGGCACCACCAGTTTGATCGGCCGATCCGGGTAGCTTTGCGCGTGCACCATGCCGGTGCCGCTCACGCCAAGCGCGAGCGCGAGGAGCGCCGACAGGACGCGACCGATCATCGCTTGCCTCGCCGTCATTGCGGACGCTCGCCTGTACTTGCCGGTCCGGTGACTTTATACTTGTCGTGCATTGCGACCGGCAACTCGCATGGATGGGACGGACCAATGAACAAGATCGTGACTGCGCCGCGCGAGCCTACTGCGCTGGACATTCCGGAATCGAGTGAGGAGAAAATCACCGTTCTCAATCCGGTCGGCTACCCGCCGAAGGTCGCAAAAAAATCGGCGGCGCCGCGGCTCGAGAGCCTCGACGGTAAGACCATCTATCTGGTCGACTGCAGGTTCGATGATTCGATCGAGCTGCTCAGAGAGATCCAGAGCTGGTTCGCCGAGCATATGCCGAACGTCAATACTCGCATCGTCTCGCTCTCGGCCACCTATCAGCACGACGATCCCAAAACCTGGGAAGAGATCAAGCGCAACGGCGATGCCGCCATCGTCGGCGTGGGGCATTGCAGCACCTGTGCGCCGGGAGTAGCCACCCATGCCATCACGCTCGAGACCCGATACGGCTTGCCGACGGTGGCGCTGCACACCGACAAGTTCGACAAGGTGGTGCAGTCGGTGACCCGCATGGCCGGCCTGCCCGAGGCGCCGCGCGCCTTCGTGCCGCAGCCGGTGATGGGGAAGACCACGGCTGAGTTGCGCGCCTACGTCCACGGCAAGGATCCGATCACCGGCGTGCCGGTGATGCAGGAGGTGATCGCCGGCCTGACCACGGTGCTGAACGGCTGAGCATGGCCGCATTCGAGCGCACCACGCCGCGGCTCGTCGAGCCGGACACCGAAGAGCGCCTGCAGCAACTCTTTCTCGACAACAACTGGACCGACGGGCTGCCGATCGTCCCGCCGACGGAGAAGCGCGTGCGCGCGATGCTCGCGCATACCAGCCGCAAGCCGGACGAGATCGTCGGCCGCATGCAGGCGACCGAATTTCGCGCCGCCTGGGAATACACGGTCGAGAAGGTGGCGGTGAACGCGGTGATGGCCGGTGCCAAGCCGGAGTATTTCCCGGTGATCCTGGCGCTCGCGGCCTCGCAAGTCTCGGCGCGCGGCAGCACCTCGAGCTCGGCCTCCGCCATGGTGGTGGTCAACGGCCCGATCCGTCACGAGATCGGCATGAATGCCGGCACCGGCGCGATGGGGCCTTACAATCACGCCAACGCCACCATCGGCCGGGCCTACGGTCTCCTGTCGCAGAACCTGCAGGGCGGCTCGGTGCCGGGCGAGACTTTCATGGGCTCGCAGGGCAACAACTACACCTACAACAACATCACCTTCGCCGAGAACGAGGAGCGCAGCCCCTGGGAGCCGCTGCACGTGCAGAAAGGCTTCAAGGCGAGCGACAGCACCGTGAGCATCTTCTACGGCTGCCGCTCCACCACCTTCTGCCTCGGACTACGCGAGAAATACTGGCGCGAGCATGTGCGCGACATGCTGGCGGGCATCGACGGCAATTCGGCGCCGTGCCTGTTGCTCGATCCGCTTACCGCGCGCCAGTTCATCGACCGCGGCGGTTTCGATCGCAAGGACAAGCTGATCCGCTTCATCCACGAGACCGCTGAGATGCCGGCCGGCCGTTATTGGGATCTGCAGCTGGTGCAGAACTACGTCTATCCTTGGGCGACCTTCGGCAAGGAGCCCATGGCCACCTGGCTCAAGGCCGCCCCCGACGAATTGATCCGCATCTTCCCCGAGAACGAGATCAACGTCGTCGTGGTCGGCGGCGAGACCAATGCCTATTGGCGCATCATGGGCGCCAAGCACCGCAAGACGGTATCCGTCGACGAATGGCGATAGCGCGTGCCGACGTCACTTTGCCCATACTTCAAGTCACGCTGATTTCGGTAATAGCTCCGCACTATGACAGACGACCAAGAAACACGATTTGCCCAGCGTGGCCTCTTTCTCCAGCTTTCGTAAATCGCGCGAGCGGCCAATTAGTTGAAGGCTCACAGCGCTGGCCTCACATTTTCTTGAACCACCACGTGCGGCATGTCTGGTGACTCAGATCCGCGGAAAATCTCCGCACAATCTCCACGGAAAGTCATGAGGCCCCGCAGCTAGGCTCCATGCGAAGCACCCCATCTCTCGCTAGTACGGGAGAAAGGGCGCGTGGCTCAGTCCCGCCCGCAGCACTGCAAAGGAGCACGGCGATGGCTATCACCAGCAGTTTTTTGAAAGCCAATGGGTTGCTGACGACACTTGGCGACGCTCTCGATAACACGATCACGACCAGTCGCGACGCAGCTGGAACTATTCTGGTGAACGGTGGCGCCGTTCCTGTCTTGGGTGGCACCCCGACCGTCGCCAATACCAGCTTGATCCAGGTATTCGGCCAGGGCGGCAACGACGTTATCGCGCTTGATGAAGCGAACGGGGCGCTGCCCAGCGCAAATCTGTTCGGGGGGACAGGTAATGACACCCTGATCGGTGGCTCGGCGAACGACCTTCTTTTTGGCCAAGCCGGCAACGATACGCTCCTTGGAAAGGGAGGTAACGATTTCCTCTTCGGCGGCGATGGTAATGACGTGTTGACCGGCGGCGATGGCGACGACCAAGTCTTCGGCGAGGCCGGCAATGACCGCATGATCTGGAATCCAGGAGACGACAGCGATCTGTTCGAAGGCGGTAGCGGCATCGATACCGCCGAGGTTAACGGCGGCAATGGCTCCGAGGTCTTCACGGTCACGGCCAACGGCGATCGGGTGCGCTTCGACCGCGTCTCGCCTGCGCCGTTCAGTATCGACATCGGCACCACCGAAAATCTCGTCGTCAACATGAATGGCGGGGATGATACCTTCAGCGCCACCGGCAATTTGGCCGCTCTTATCAACCTGACGGTGGACGGCGGCGCTGGGAACGACACCATTCTCGGTGGTAACGGCGCCGACCATCTGTTCGGCGGCGACGGCAACGATTTCATCGATGGCAATCAGGGCAACGACGTCGCGTTTCTCGGCGCCGGCGACGACACATTCCAATGGGATCCCGGTGACGGCAGCGACAAGGTCGAGGGTCAGGACGGCGTGGACACCCTCCTTTTCAACGGCTCCAACATCGGCGAGAACTTCGATATCTCGGCCCACGGCGAGCGCGTTCGGTTCACCCGTGACGTCGGGAATATCGTCATGGATATCAACGGCGTTGAGAGAATCGACGTCAATGCGCTGGGCGGCACCGACACCACGACCGTCAACGATCTCAGCGGGACAGGCGTGACGCAGGTCAACGTCAATCTCGCCGGGACGATCGGCGGGACCGCTGGCGACGGTCAGGCCGACACGGTCATCGTCAACGGCACACGTGGCGCCGATAGCATCCAAGTGGTGGGTTCTGGAACCTCGGTGTCGGTCGTCGGTCTTTCGGCTCAGGTCAACATCAGCGCCTCGGAGGGCGCCAATGACTCGTTGGTCGTCAGCGGCGGTGTCGGTGACGACGTAATCAACGCTGCCACCCTGCCGGCCGGAATCATCAATCTGACCATCGATGGTGGCGCTGGGAACGATACCATTCTCGGTAGCGCTGGCGCCGACCATCTGTTCGGCGGTGACGGCAACGATTTCGTCGATGGCAACCAGGGCAACGACGTCGCATTTCTCGGTGCCGGCAACGACGTGTTCCAATGGGACCCCGGCGATGGCAGTGACACGGTTGAAGGCCAGGGCGGAGTGGATACGCTCCTCTTCAACGGCGCCAATATCAGCGAGAACATCGATATCTCGGCAAACGGCGAGCGCGTGAGCTTCCATCGCGATGTCGCCAACATCACGATGGATCTGAACGACGTCGAGAAGATCAACTTCAATGCGCTCGGCGGTGCTGACAATGTCGTAGTCAACGATCTGAGCGGGACCGATATCACCCAGGTCAATATCAATCTGGCAGGCGTCCTCGGCGGAAACAGTGGCGATGGTCAGGTCGACAATGTGACGGTCAACGCAACGACTGGACACGACACGATCACAATCGCCTCTAATGCAAACGGAATTGCGGTGGGTGGCCTGACCGAGAAGGTCAACCTGCTCAACGCCGAGGCCACCGATCATCTCACGATCAACGGACTCGGCGGTGATGACGTGATCAACGCCAGCGCGCTCGCCGCCGGCAAGATCGCACTGACCCTGAATGGCGGCCTCGGTAATGACAACATTACCGGCAGTGCGGGCGACGACGTAATCGTCGGTGGTGACGGAAACGACCTCGCCCACATGGGTGCCGGTAACGATACCTTCATCTGGAACCCGGGTGACGACAACGACACCGTCGACGGCCAGGCCGGAGTGGATACCCTCCTCTTCAACGGCGCCAATATCGGCGAGAACATCGATATCTCAGCCCATGGCGGGAGTGCGCTATTTACTCGCGACGTCGCCAACGTCGCGATGAATCTCAACAACGTCGAGCACATCGATTTCAATGCCCTCGGCGGCGCCGACAATATCGTGGTCAACGACCTGAGCCGGACGGACGTGACGGAGGTCAACATCAATCTCGCCGGCACGCCCGGTGGCTCAGCAGGCGACAATCAGCCCGATACGATCACCATCAATGCCACGAGCGGCAATGATGTGATCCAAATCGTGGGCGACGCCAGCGGGGTCACGATCTTGGGCCTTGCCGCCACGGTAAAAATCTCCGGCTTCGATGCCGCCAACGACCGGATCGTCATCAATGGACTTGCGGGCGATGACGTGATCGACGCGTCCGGGCTCGCGGCGGGCGCCATCCAGCTCACCGCTAATGGCGGCGCTGGCGACGATATCCTGATCGGTGGCGCCGGGAACGATACTCTCAACGGCGAAGCCGGAGACGACGTCTTGATCGGCGGCCCAGGCACGGATGTGCTCGATGGCGGTCCCGGCAACAACATCGTGATTCAAAGTCTTACCGGGCCGTTGGACCATTTCATGATTTGAATGACGCTTCGGCTGCACGAAGTTGTTTCATGCTCCGGACAACAGGAGGAGGCGCGCAAGCGCCTCCTCCCACAACTACGGCACCTTGCCCGCCTGCGGGGAGGGAGCGGAAAGCGGACGCTGCTACTCGCGGCGGAATTCGTAGGCTTGTCCCTCGGCCGACGTGAGGCGGAGCACGCCCAGCTTGCCGTCTTGGCCGATCTCGAGCTGCGCGAATCCGCTCAGCCGCGGACCCACGTTCGTTGCGACCATGGGAGCGAACCGCCCGCGCGGCAGCCGCGCGCATGACACTTGGCAGACCCGCGGAAAGCACAGCAGCCATCAGCAGCGCCAGCGTGACGCCAGCATGCGTCAACATACTGCTTCGCTTTGGCGCGATCATTGCGAGCCTCCCATGGCGGACACGACGCTTGTGCGCTTGTAGCACAAGGGCGGTCCGGCTCGCAGCCACCGACCGCGCATTCATTCAACCTGCCTCGATCATGCGATTGTTGCGCGGTCATGAATACGCGCCCAATGGCGCGCCATTGTCACGCACTAGCCCACCGAGCTAGTCTCGAAATGCAACAAGACGAATACAGGGAGGCGACGGTGACCAAACCATTTGACGTGAGCATTGTGCCCCTTCGGCGCGCCTGGAAGTCTCCGGCGCTTGCAGCGCTCGGCTGCGCCGTGCTGGCGAGCATCTCGGGTGCGCGCGCCGCCGACGTCACCTACGAGCGCCTGCTCAATCCCGAGCCGCACAATTGGCTCATGAACCATCACGACTACAACGCGCAGCGGTTCTCGCCACTCGATGTCATCAACAAGTCGAACGTGAAGAACCTCAAGCTCGCCTTCGCGGTGGCATTGGGCGGCACCTCGGCCAACGAATATGTCGAGGCGACGCCGCTGGTCGACGACGGGTTTCTGTACATCACCGACGTCTGGGGCGTGGTCTACAAGATCGACGTGCGCGGCGGCACCCAGGGCCGCATCCTGTGGAAGATGGATCCGGGCCAGCAGAAGCCCGACCGCAACCGCGGCGTGGCGCTGTGGGGCAACCTCGTCGTCTCGGTCACCGGTCTCGACGGGCGCGTGATCGCGACCGACAAGGAGACCGGCAAGATCGTCTGGGACACCAACCTGCTCGACCAGGAAGGGCTCGAGATCACCGCCGCGCCGCTCGCGTTGAAGGACACGATCGTCGTTGGCGCCTCCGGCGGCGACAACGGCGTGCGCGACTGGCTCGCCGCGCTCGATCCCAAGACCGGCAAGCTTCTGTGGAAGACGTTCGCGGTGCCGGCGCCGGGCGAGCCGGGCAGCGAGACCTGGAAGGACAAGAGCAACGCTTGGCAGACCGGCGGCGGCGCCTTCTACGTCACCGGCTCCTACGATCCCGCCACCAATCTCACCTATTGGGGCTCGGGCAACCCGGCGCCGCGCTACGATTCCGCCTATCGGCCCGGCGACAACCTCTTCACGAACAGCAGCATCGCCTTCGATGCCGCGACCGGCAAGATGGCTTGGTACTTCCAGCACACCGCCAACGACAACCGCGACTACGACTCGGCGGGCTCACAGATCATCATCGACGGCAAGCTCGCGGGCGAGGACCGCAAGCTCCTCGTACACGCCAACCGCAACGGCTTCAACTACACCTTGGATCGGCAGAGCGGCCAGTTCCTCAAGGCGGTGCAATACGCCGCCAAGGTGACCTGGACCAAGGGCATCGATCCCAAGACCGGCAAGCCGATCGACTACGACGCCGCCAAGGACGTGCAGAACTTTGCGCTCCCCTGGAAGGGCGGCACCGACGTGCTCAAGGGCGCCTGCCCGGACGTGCACGGCGGTACCAATTTCTGGCCGCCGGCCTATAGCCAGCGCACGCGGCTCCTCTACATCGGCGGCAACGAAGGCTGCGCCAACATCACCCCCGATCCCACCGCGCATGTGAAGGGAAAGTTCGGCGGCGGCAACTACGTCAACGAGGAGCGCATCACCGGCTCGCTCAGCGTGGTCGATCCCGCCTCGGGCGAGTTCAAACTGCGCAAGGAATTGCCTTACGGCAACCACAGCGGCGTGCTCGCCACCGCCGGCGGCATCGTGGTGACCGCGCTGCTCGACGGTACCATTCTCGCCTACGACGACCAGACGCTCGAGGAGCTGTGGAAGATCAACGTCGGCTCGGGCTTCGTCGCGCCGCCCATGACCTACATGGTGGACGGCAAGCAATACATCGCGATCGCGTCAGGCATCGGCGTGGTCGCGCGCGCCAAGCTCGCGCGCTCGCCCGAGATGAAGACGCTCTCGAACGCCACGGTGCTCTACGTGTTCGGGTTGTAAAACCGTTCTGTCGTCCCCGCGCAAGCGGGGACCCATCGTGCCACACACGCTGGCCTCTGGAATATGGGTCCCCGCTTTCGCGGGGACGACACCGCGTATAAGGGAGACGACAATGAAACTGACAACAACCACATTCGCGGCGATCGCTTGTGCGCTCGCGACATCGCTGCAGGCGGCCGACGTCACCTACGAGCGCCTGCGCAATCCCGAGCCGCACAATTGGCTGATGAACCACCGCGACTTCGCCGCGCATCGGTTCTCGCCGCTCGACGTCATCAACAAAGGAAACGTCAAGAACCTCAAGCTCAAATTCGCGGTCTCGCTCGGCGGCACCGCCGGCAACGAGGCGCTCGAAGGGACGCCCTTGGTCGACGACGGCTTCATGTACATCTCCGACCATTGGGGCGTGGTCTACAAGATCGACGTGCGCTCCGGCACCTCCGGGCGCATCGTGTGGAAGATGGATCCCGGTCAGGAGCGGCTCGACCGCAATCGCGGCGTCGCGCTGTGGGGAAACCTGGTGATCTCGGTCACCTCCTACGACGGGCGCGTGATCGCGACCGACAAGGAGAGCGGCAAGATCGTGTGGGACAAGAATCTGCGCGACCAGCCCGACCTCGAGCTCACGGCGGCGCCGCTCGCGCTCAAGGATTCCATCATCATTGGCGCCTCCGGCGGCGACCGCGGCCTGCGCGACTGGATCGCCGCGCTCGATGCCAAGACCGGCAATCTCCTTTGGAAGACCTACGCGGTCCCTGCCCCGGGCGAGCCCGGCAGCGAGACCTGGAAGGACAAGAACAACGCCTGGCAGACCGGCGGCGGCGCGTTCTACGTCACCGGCTCCTATGACCCCGAGACCGACATCACCTATTGGGGCTCGGGCAATCCCGTGCCCGGCTACGACGCCGCTTATCGCCCGGGCGACAACCTCTACACCAACAGCCTACTTGCCATCGACGCCGCCACCGGCAAGTTCAAATGGCACTTCCAGTACACCCCGAACGACAACCGCGATTACGACGAGACCGGCACCCATATCCTCATCGACACCAGGGTGAACGGCGAGGATCGCAGGATCGTCTCCCACGCCGGGCGCAACGGCTACAACTACGTCTTCGATCGCCTCAACGGCCAGTTCATCAAGGCTGCGCAACACGTGGGCAAGGTGACCTGGACCAAGGGCATCGATCCCAAGACCGGCCGGCCCGTCGACTATGATCCGTCCCGCGACGTGCAGATCTACGCCGAGCCCGCCAACGTCAACGACGATAAGGTCACGCGCAACGTCTGCCCCGACAACGCCGGCGGCACTAACTACTGGCCGGCGTCCTACAGCCGCCGCACCGGCATGGTCTACATCCCCGAGCTCGAAGGCTGCGCCGACATCACGCCCGATCACAGTGCGCATGTGAAAGGCAAGTTTGCCGGCGGCAGCTACGTCAATCCCGGGCGCATCACCAGCGGCATCGTGATGCTCGATCCCTCGACCAGCGAGGTGAAGAAGCGCCTCGACCTCGCCTATCCCAATTTCGCCGGCGTGCTCAGCACCGCCGGCGGCATCGTGGTCACCGCGCTGCTCGACGGCACGGTGCTCGCGCTCGACGACCAGACGCTGGAGGAGCTGTGGCGCATCAATGTCGGCACCGGCTTCAACGCTCCGCCGATGACCTACGCGGTCGACGGCAAGCAATACATCGCCATCGCTTCCGGGCTGTTCCGCAACGCCAGGAACAAGCTGTCGCGGTCTCCGGAGATGCGCAACGCCGCGCAGGCGACGGTGATCTGGGTATTCGGATTGTGATGGCACGCCCGCGCATCGCCGCGCTGGTTGCTACCGCGCTCGCCGCCGCGACCACCGCGGCGGCGGCGCAGCCCGCCGATCCGACCGCCTACGGCAAGCGGCTTTATCACGACAAGGCGCAATGCTCGTTTTGCCACGGCTGGGCCGCGGACGGCGCGGGCGAGCCGCAATCGAACGGCGGCGCCGCCAATCTGCGGCAAAGCTTTCTCAACCGCGAGCAGCTGATCGAGGTGATCATGTGCGGCCGGCCGGGAACGCCGATGCCGCACTACGACGACCTCGCCTATACCGACAAGCGCTGCTACGGCGTGAC
>JBKPUA010000030.1:0-5820 GCA_046735815.1 Pseudomonadota bacterium | reverse complement strand
TACTCGCGCATGCGCTCCTCGCCGAAGCCGAGATGCGGCGGATGGATCATCACCGGCACGTCGAGGTCCTGCACCAGCTCCCAGAACGGGCGCGCCTCGTCGTCGTCGGGATAGTGACCCTTGTGACTCGAATGAATGAAGATGCCCTTGAGGCCGAGCTCGCGCACCGCCCGCTCGGCCTCTTTGATGAAGGCCGGACCGCCGCAGGGCAGGATGGTCGCAAATGAATAGAGCACACCCTTGTGCTTGTCCTGGACCTCGGCGGCGTAGTCGGTCCACTTCTGCACCGACTTGAGTTCCTCGCGATCGGGCTTGCCGCGCAGATAGTGCGCGGCGTTGGTGACCACGCTGATGTCGATGCCGTTCTTGTGGTGGGCGTCGAGGAAATTCTCCAGCACCATGGGGCAGCCGCGATCGCCCCATTTCGGACCGTGCTTGCCGTCCAAGGTGCCGAGATCGTCCGCCGCTTCCTCCGGCGTGTAGATGTGCGAATGCCAGTCGATGATCACGCGTGTCTTCCGTCGAGTGAAGGTGGTCCGGACGTATTCAAGCAGAAAAGCGCGGGAATAGCCGCAACGCGTTCTCGCGCCGGATGGCGGTGATGTCGGCGGGTGCGAGCTCGAACTTGGCGAGCGAGTCGGCGATGACGGTGGTCGAGCCGAACGGCGCGTCGGAGCCGTAGAGCAAGCGGTTCAACGGGATGAGCTTGAACACCGCCGCCATGCCGGCGGGGTTCATCGCCACGCTCGCGATATCGTAATGGTGACGCTTGAGCTCGGCTTCGAGGCCGTTGGGGAGGATCTTGGCGCGCTGCTCCGGCGTGAAATTGCGGACCGAGGCGGCGACGCGCTGCACGATCATCGGCATGGTCCCGCCGCCGTGGGAGAAGATGAACTTGATGTCCGGACAGCGCGCGAAGGTGCCGCTATAGGCGAGGCTCGCGAGCGCGCGCGTGGTGTCGGTGGAGAAATCGATGGCGGGCGGATTGACGCCCGGGATGCTCATGCCGCAGCACGACATGGTGGGGTGGACGAACAGCGCGACCTTGCGGCGGTTGAGCTCGTCGAACACCGGCGCGAAGGCCGCGTCCCCAAGCGGCTTGCCGGCATAGCTGGTGAGCAGCCCGATGCCGTCGAGCTTCAGGGTGTCGAGCGCGTAGGCGGTCTCGCGCATGCTGCCGTCGATGTCCGGCAGCGGGATGGCGGCGAACATCCCGAACCGGCCGGGGAAATCCCGCGCCATCTGGGCGCCGAACTCGTTGCAGTCGCGCGCCCAAACGCGGCCTTCCTCGCCGTTGTCCCACCAGATGCCGGGGCTGGTCATCGATACCACCGCCGAACGCACGCCAGCCTTGTCCATCTGCTCGAGCGCCCGCTGCGGCGACCAGTCGGTATAGGCGCTCCCCGGCAGCGCGCCGGAATCGTCAATGATGCGCTTGAGGTTCGCGGTGGTGTAGCGCGGCGGATAGATATGGTGATGGGTGTCGATGATCCCTGGCTCGCCGGCCGCTGCCCCCTGCGCCGGCGACCGGCGCACGCCGAGCACCGCGCCGAGGCCGGCCGCCGAAAGCGCAGTGACGAACTGTCGACGCGACAGGCGCGGATGATGATCGTGCGTTCCGCCGCAATGGTGGCTGCAGCAATGCATCGGCGCGCTCCTCCCGCATTCGCTTGTTTTCGTTGCGGGCACTGTGAGCGGGTGAGGCTATCACATGAAAGCCAGCAGGTGTACTCCGCCCGCGACTAACGGTAGTTGTAAGATGACGCGAAACTGAAAGGTGGTAAGTAGTAGCTGCCGCCGGCTGGTGGAGAGATATATTGGGGGCGGTATCGATCCACTCCAACGTTGAAGCGAAAGCGCGGAACGGCGAAGGGGTCGAAGAACAATGCGGTTCCGTAAACTGCGCGGCGATATGCCCTTCGGTGAACCCTTCGGCTGACGCCCGCAACGCCCATCTCGGTGGCCTCAGCGCTGCCAAGCGACAGAGGCACATTCTTTTGCGACCATTGAAGCGAGACGGGCGCCGCAATCAATAACGCGGCACCACCGATAATCCCAAGCATACTGAGCTGTTTCATGATCGGGTCTCCATGACCATCATCGGCCCCGCAATCAGTGTGGGATCGTCGGCAGGTCTGCGCGAATGCGATCCGAGAAATCGGGTGCTCTGTCGGCCGCTTGCGCGGCCGCGTTGATCAGCGAGCGCCTGCGCAGCTCGTCGAATGGCAGCGACGTGTCGATCCGGCCCGAGTGGTAGAGGTAGCTGTCGACGAGGCCATTGAAGAGATGGCGGATGTCGAACCTGCCCTTCCGGCCTGCGGCATTCAAGTAGCGAATGATGTTGATCGTGCAGCTGTTGCTCAGGAGATGATACCATTCCGGTCGGTCGGCAAGCTCGTTGATCCGTTCGAGGTAGACCAGCAGCAGCTCGCGCACTTTCTCCACCGGAGCGTTGAGACGGTAGAGGTACACGGTCTCCCGGCGGTGGGTGGTGCGCACCCCCACGATGTCATGCTCGTCGCCGACCACGTAGATCAGCTCGAATTGCTTGAACAGCGAGGCGATCGGATCGAAGCCCTCGCCCACCTCCGGTCGTGTCTCGATGGATATGCTCAGCGGGGGTGCGTTGTCGAAGATGAAGCTCACGAAGGTGTGCCCCACCAGCCCCTCGGTCCAATAGGACACATAGAAATCGAGCCCGCTCAGGTGTGAGAACGACACCTCGCGCTCTTCGTAATGCACCGTGAAATCGTTCCGGCTGCGATACTCGAAATTGCGCACCCCCGTGATCCGCACCCGGTCGCCGTCGATGAAGGCTCGTGGCATCACCGCAACTTCCGGACGCCAATTGTGGCCGTGCGAAGGCGGGATAGCAATCCACCACGCGACGACAACGACGAAGAGCAGGATGAAGGCCACGCGATCGCGCCGTCGCGGCGACAGCCAGAGCGCCCAGACCGCGAACGCGGCAAAGACCACTGCCAGCCCTAGCCGCAACTCCGGCCATGGCAGGTTCGAGTAGTAGATGGCCAGCGTGGCCCACGCCACCACCAAGGCCCGGAAGACGAACCAGATGACGGCGAGGAGCCAGCGGAGCGCCCTGGATAAACCCTTGCGAACCGAACTCAGTTTCCCCTCCGCCGCGTCGGCGGGGTGCCGACCGGGCAGCGATACTAGAGCAGAATCAGGTTTAATCATCATGCCCGCGCATAGCGCGTCGAAGACGCGCGTGAAAGCGCTTGTACCGCAGGCATCCACGTCCTCTTTACAAGAAAGGGTGAGGGGATGCCCAAAGACTCCCCTCACCCCATTCAGTTTCGCGGATGGATCTTTGAGCACTCTCCGCGCAAGCCGGGAGAGGGCACCGCAACGCAACTCAACGGCGTGGCGACAACTCCGTCCGATTGGCGTCGCTGCCGTTCCCAAGCCCGAGCGCTTCGGCGATGATGCGAAAGACCTCGGTGTTCTCCATCTGCCCGTGGACGCGCTCGCTGCCCGGTCCGGTCGCTGTCAGGATCACGTCCTCGCCGGAGTGCACATCGGAGTTGACCATCGCCGGCAGATTGCCGAGGCGCAGCATTGCTCCGGGCGCGCTCTTGTAGCGCTCGTTGGCCACGTAAGTGCCGGCCTCCTTGCCGGCCACCGTCGGGTCGTTCGGGTCGTCGAGCTTCGGGCGCAGCGTCTCGTAATGATCGGGCAGGCTTGCCGAGAACACCGCAAGGCGACGGCTGACATCCACGCGCGCGGGATAGCCCTCGGCGTCGGGCGCCGGATAGTTGGGAAAACCGGCGCGATCGTACACCCGCACGCGTTCGCGTAGCGGCGTCTGGGTCTCCCGCGACATGTCGTCGTCGATCGTGCCGACGAGCCCTATCGGGTGGGTGTGATCGGCGACCACCAGAATGAGCGTGTCGTCGCCGTGCGCGCTCGCCCAGTCGCGGGCGAGCTTGACCGCGTTGTCGAGCATGATGGTGTCGTAGACCGCGCGCTCCATGTCGAGCAGGTGGGTGTACTTGTCGATCATCCCGGACTCCACCATCAGGAAGAACCCGGACGGATTCCGCGACAGCACGTTGAGCGCCGCGCTCACCTGCTCGGTAAGGTCCGGCTGCTCGGGAAACTTGCGCACCGTTCCGCCCTTGAGGAACTTGCGGTCGAGCGCGCCGTCCATGTTGCCGAGGGTGAACAGCCCGAGCAGCTTGGTGGTGTTCGGGTCATTCGCCGCGGCGATCATCTCAGGTCCGGTGAAGGCGACCGGGTAGCCGGCATCACGGAATTGCGCGACGAAGTCGGATTCATCCTTGCGCTTCGATCCCTCCCCCGACTTCGGCAGGAAATTGGCCCGGCCGCCGCCCAGCATCACGTCGGACTTGGCGGCGAAAAACTGCTCCACGATGCGGTCGTATTCGATGCGCCGACGGGTATGCGCCACCATGGCGGCGGGGGTGGCGTCCTCGATCTCGGTATTGGTGACGATGCCTACGGCCAGGGCGCGCTTGCGCTGGGCCAGGCTGGTGATGGTCTCGACGCGCGGATCGTCGAGCGGGTCGAGCGTACGGTCGGCATAGACTCCCATGGCATTGACCGCCGCCTTGTGTCCGGTGGCATAGGCGCTGGCGGAATTCGCCGAGTCGGTGATGATCGAGTCGCTGCCGGCGGTGGCAACCAGCGCCATGTGCGGCATGTCGTCGATGGCGAGCTTGCCGAGCGCCTTGCCTTCCACGATCCGCTTGGCGAGCACGCGCGCAGCCACCCGGTGCGCGAGCGACATGCCGTCGCCGATGAACAGGATCACGTTCTTGGCCTTGCGCGGCCCGGTGTCATAGACGTTCCAATGCAACTCACGCGTCTGGGCGCCGTCGCTGACGCGCACGTCGTAGGCGCCGGGCTCGACAAGTGAAACATCGCGCAGCAGCAACGCGGACTGGTCCTTGCCATCCTCGCGCTCGACGAAGGTGGCGGCCTTGCCGAAAACCTGGGCGGCGTCCTTGCCGTTCAACGAGATCGAGACTTTGGCCGGATCGACCAGGGCGGGGAACTCGACTTTGAGGTCGAAGCGGGAGCCGGCCAGAATATCGGCGCGGTCGATGGGATAGACGGTCTGCGCGGAAGCAGCCGACGCCGCGATCGAAATCGCAACACCGGCCGCCGCTGCAAGGAACCAGCGCATGCGGTGATCCTCCACTGTTTGGATGATCAGGCCTATTCGGCCTATATGACGGCTCGGTGACAGTGGCGCGCGCCATGCACCGTCGGAGATTGACGGGCCGACCGGCGCTGCGCGCATGGGTGTTGGAGCGTTGCGAGCAAGCCGCGATCGTCTCACGCCTGCGCGCTCGCTTGCGCCAAAACCGCCTCGCGCCGCGCCGGCAGCCAGAGCCCGGCGATCGCAGCCGCGAGCGCCAATGCCGCCGAGACGCCCATCGCTGTGGCAAAGCCGGCGCTGAAAGCTTGCGGCGATGCCACGCTTCCGGTCGCGGCGAACACTGCGACGACGAGCGCGATGCCGAGCACGCCGCCGAGAAACCGCAGCATGTTGAACGTGCCCGAGGCCTTGCCGATCTCGCCAGCTGCGACCGCGCCCAACACCGCGTTCTGGGCGGCGGGCATGGCCATGGAGATGCCGGTGCCGGCGGCGATCAGCGGCGCGACGAGCTCGATGTAAGCACGGTCGGGCGAGGCGATCAGGGCGATCCATGCCATCCCCACGGCCTCGACCAGCAGCCCGAAAACCACGAGCGGCCGCTCGCCGATGCGATTGACGAGGGCGCCGGCGATCGGCGCGGTCACGAACAGTGTCGCGGTCCACGCCAGCAGCCG
>JBKPUA010000029.1:0-5942 GCA_046735815.1 Pseudomonadota bacterium | reverse complement strand
GCTTCCACAACTGTCGTCGACTGATGCGGGGTGGATGACGGCCGTCGGACTGCTGCACTTCGTGGTGGGCCGCTACTGCAACTACAGCGCCAGCCAGGCGGCCGGTGTGAACTTGACCGCACCCGTGATCCAGTTGCAGGTCGTCGTCACGCTCGTTCTCGCGGTCGTCGTGCTGCACGAGCCGTGCACGGTCTTGCAGGTGATCGGAGGCGTGGTCATGCTCGCCGGCGCCTTCATCACGCAACAGCAATGGTCGCACGGCGCTCGCAAATCCCCCGCCGGCCCCACGGCTTCGCGCTCCTTGCAAGCTGAAGGTAGCGCAGCGAGCGGGCTCAGCTTCATCCCGCGGCGTGCCGCCGGTTACCTGTTCGCCTCCCTTGCGGCTCTTGCCTATGGCGTCACGCCGATCATGGCGCGCACCGCGCTCGAGCATTCGGGCGCTGCCGGCGGCATTCTGGGCGGACTGATCGCCTACATTGCGGCGACCGCGGCCATTGCTGCCGCGCTGGCCTCGCGTCCCTTGCGGTACAACGTGATGGCATTGAAACGCGAGAACGTTCGCTGGTTCATGTATTCGGGCGTGTTCGTTGCTGCCGCCCAAGGCCTGTTCTACTCGGCGGTTGCCGTCGCGCCGATCATGCTGGTCGTGCCGCTGATGCAGCTGTCGTTGATCTTTCGGTTGATCTTTGCCTGGTGGCTGAACCGCGACCACGAGGTGTTCGACGCGCTCGTGATCGTTGGCTCCGTCATTTCGATCGCGGGCGCCTGCGCGATTTCCATCGACACCGATCTGATCCTCGATACTTTCTGCGTGCCCGAACCGCTCGCGCACCTGCTGCGCTGGCGAATTTAAAAGCCAAACCGACTGATCCCGTCTCGACCATTCGCCGACGATCAGGAGTTTGGCTTGTCGTTCGGTTCCTTTATCACTTGCTTGAGGGCGTCTGACATCGGCAGTTGGATGTTGATGCCCTTGGGCGGGATTGGGCGCTCGAACCACTGAGCATAGAGCTTCTCGAACTCGCCTGAGCGCATCAGCTTGGCGAGGGTCTCGTCAACCAATGTCTTGAATTGCGGATCGTCCTTGCGAATCATCAGCGCGTAGGGATCGGACGGATAGGATTTGTCGAGCAGCTTGAAGTCGGCGGGCTTTTTTGCATTCGCCCGGAAGCCGGCAATGAGGATGTCATCTTCCATCCACGCGCTGGCACGGCCGGTCTCGACCAGCAGGAACGACTCGGCGTGGTCCTTCCCATTCAAGACCGTCATGCCGAGTTTGCCTTCACTGTTCATCTTGTTGACGAAGAGCGCGGTGTTGGTGCCGGCCGTCACGGCAACGGTCTTGCCCCGCAAGTGGTCCTCGGTCTGGACTGCGCCATTGCCGCGCACGATCCATTTGAACTGCGGAACGAAGAACGTGTAGGAGAATCCAACTTGTTGCTGCCGACTCGTCATGTTGGCCGTCGAGCCACATTCGATATCGACCGTGCCGTTGGCGACGAGCGGGATGCGGGTGGCCGAGGTCACCGGGTTGTATTTGACCTGCAGGTTCGGCATCTCCAGTTTTGCCTTCACGGCGTCCACGACGTGCTTGCACAAGTCGATCGAGAACCCGACCGGGAGCAACTTGTCGTCGAGATACGACAACGGGATAGAGCTGTCGCGATGACCGATCGTAAAGGTGCCCGTCTCCTTCACTTTTCTTAGCGTCCCTTCCAGGTTCTGCGTTCTCGCCGGTACGGATGCGCCGACGAGCAACCAAATCGTCGCAATGATGCCGATCATGGTCTGCATGACGCTCCTCCTTATTTTCGGCGTGCGCGCATCCACGCTCTTAGTCGATCTGGGTCGTCGCCGCGTCGATTGCCTCGCCGAGACGTTCAACGATCATGTCGATCTCCGCAGAATCGATGATGAACGGAGGTGCGATCAACACGTGGTCGCCGCGGACACCGTCCGCCGTGCCGCCCATCGGATAGACCAACAATCCGCGGGCCATCGCTTCACGCTTGACCCGCGCATGGATCTTCAGCTTCGGGTCGAACGGCTCCTTGCTGCTGCGGTCGAGCACCAATTCGACTCCGTGAAACAGCCCGCGCCCGCGCACGTCACCGACGAATGGATGATTGCCGAAACGCTCGCCCAATCGGCGCGACAGATGAGCACCCTGCTTGCGCACATTCGTCAGCAAATCGTCCCGACGAATTACTTGCTGCACCGCCAGCGCCGCCGCGCAAGCGAGCGGATGACCCATATAGGTGTGGCTATGCGCAAAGGCGCCGGAGCCGTCCGCGACGGTCGCGAAAATCTCTTTCCCGATCAGCAGCGCGCCAATGGGCGCGAAACCGCCGCCCATGCCCTTGGCAATTGTCATCAAGTCCGGCGTCACGCCCTCCTGCTCGCAGGCGTGCAGCGTTCCTGCGCGGCCCATTCCGCACATCACCTCATCGAGAATGAGCAGGACCCCGTGGCGGTCGCAGATTTCGCGTACGCGCTTGAAATAGCCCGGCACCGCGGGGACCGCGCCCATGGTCGCGCCGACGATCGTCTCTGCGACAAAGGCGATGACATTGCGACCACCAATTTGCTCGATCTTGCTTTCGAGCTCCCGCGCCAGGCGTTCGCCATAGGCGCTCGGAGTTTCATCCGCGTGGCGCTCCCGATACTCGTAAACCGGCGAGACGTGATGCGTTTCGATCAGCAGCGGAGCGAATTGCTTTCGTTGCCATTCACGGCCGCCGACCGCGAGCGCGCCGAGTGTCACGCCGTGATAGCTCTGCCGTCGGGCAATCACGTATTTGCGCTGCGGCTCGCCGCGCTCGACGAAGAATTGGCGCGCGAGCTTCAGCGCTGCTTCGATCGCCTCGGACCCGCCGCTGACGAACAGCACGTGGTCGATGCCTTCGGGCGCGTGGGCGACAAGGTCGTCGGCCAATTCTTCGGCCACCCGGGTGGTGAAGAAACTCGTATGCGCATATTCGAGGTTGCTGAGCTGAGAGCTCATCGCCGCGATCACATCCGGATGGGAATGGCCGAGGCACGAAACCGCGGCGCCGCCGGAGGCGTCGATATATTCCTTGCCGCTTGCGTCCCGGATCAAAATTCCCCGCCCGCTCGATGCAAGCGGGTAATCGTGACCGATCTGCCGATGCAGTATGTGCGTCATGAAGGCGCTTTCCGCGTTACTTGTCGTGGCGTTGTTCGTTATCCCGCGATTCGCGGTCGGCGACTTTTGCCGATACCGTGATCGACAATTATAGATCAGGTTGAGCGTCTTTGGACCAAGTTGAGAGAGGCATTGCCTCGTCTCAACGTTTCGCTGCCTCGATCAGCGCCCGCAGCCGCGCCGGGGTCACCGGCAGCTCCCGGATGCGCACGTTGAGCGGCCGCAACGCGTCTTCGATGGCGGAGACGATCGCCGCCGGCGCGCCGATGGTGCCGCTCTCGGCCGCGCCCTTGACCCCGAGCGGGTTCAACGGCGTCGGCGATTCCATATGGTGGATTTCGATCGGCGGCACGAGGTCCGCGGTCGGCAGCAGATAGTCCGCGAAGGTCACGGTGAGCGGCTGACCGGCGTCGTCGTAGCGCATCCATTCGAGCAGGGTCGAGCCGATGCCGTGCACGACGGCGCCGTGCACCTGTCCCTCCACCATCATCGGATTGATCATGCGGCCGCAGTCGTGCACCACGACGTAGCGCGCGAGCCGCACACGGCCGGTCTCGATCTCGACCTCGGCTTCGACCACATGGGCGCCGTTGGTGTAGGTCAGGGCCGGCGGTTGGAAGTCGGTCGCCGCCGCAAGTCCCGGCGCGATGTTGCCGGGCAGCGCAAAGCCGGGCACGCCGCTGAGCGCATGCGCCACCTCTGCAAGCGTGCGCTTGAGTCGCGGGACGCCTTTGACGCGGACCTCGCCGTCCACCAGCTCCAGATCATCGGCTGCGACCTCGAGCATGGTAGAAACCGCTTTGCACGCCTTGTCGGCGACCATCGTTGCCGCCAGATGGGCGGCATTGCCGGCGGTCACCGCCTGCCGACTGGCATAGGCGCCGAGTCCGAGCGGGCTCGCCGCGGTGTCGCCGTCGGTGACGTGAACCTGACATGGGCTGACGCCGAGCACCCCGGCGACGAGTTGCGCCAGCATGGTGCGGGTGCCCTGGCCCTGCGCCGCCGCGCCGGTGGTGATGAAGATCTTGCCGGACGGACCGACGCGGACCGCGGCGCTTTCGAACGGGCCACGTCCGGTGCCCTCGACGTAGTTGGCGAGCCCGATGCCGAGCCATCGCCCCTCGCGGCGTGCGGCTTCGCGGCGCGCCGGGAAATCCGCCCACCCGGCGGCGGCGAGCGCGCGGCGCTGGCATTCGGGATAGTCGCCGCTGTCGTAGGTCATCGCGAGGCCGTCGCGCGTCACCACCGGCGTTGCGTATGGCATCTGCTGCGGCGAGATGAGATTGCGGCGGCGCACCTCATCGCGGGGAAGCGCGAGCTCGTCGGCGATGCGGTCGAGCAGCCGCTCCATCACGAAGGTGCCTTGCGTGCGTCCGGCGCCGCGGGTCGAGGTCGCCGGCACCAGATTGGTCAGGCACAGCGAGATTTCGAGCGCATAGGCCGGCAGCCCATAAGGGCCAATGAGATTGGTGGCGGAATTCTGCGGCAGCGAAAGGCCGGACGGCGTGGCGGCACCGTGGTCGTGACGCAGATGCCCGCGGGTCGCGAGCAGCTTGCCCTCGCCATCGACCGCGGCCTCGAGCTCCCAGTCCTGCACGCGCTCGTGATTGGTGGCGGTAAAGCTCTCGCGCCGGTCCTCGCTCCATTTGATCGGGCGGCCCAGCAGCAGCGCGGCCGCGGGGATCGCCAGCTCCTCGGGATAGAATGGGTTTTTCGGCCCGAAGCCGCCGCCGACATCGGGCGCGATCACCCGCACGCGCTCTTCCGATAGCCCGAGCGCCTCGACCAAGACGCGTTTGGTCTTGTGCGGCATCTGGGTCGAGTCCCACACCGTGAGCAGATCATCGTGCGCGTCGTAGCGTGCAAGGACGGCGCGCGCCTCGATCGAATGTCCGCCGCCCTTGTGGATGCGAAAGCGCTCGGACACGCGATGCGCGGCCTTGACGAATGCGCCTTCGACGTCGCCGTACTTCACCACCCAATGGGCGACCAGATTGTCCGGACAGTCGCGCCGCGCCTTGGGCGCGCCGGCTTCGAGGCCCGCGCGTGGATCGACGACGGCGGGCAGGGGCTCCAGGTCGAGGGCGACCAGCGCGGCGGCATCTTCCGCAACTTGGCGGCTCTCGGCCGCCACCAGCGCGATCGGCTCGCCCACGTAGCACACCTCATCGCGGGCCAGCGCGAAGGGATCGACATGAAAACGGATCGCGGGAAGGGGCAATGCGAGCGGAATGCGATCGCAGGCGAGGCGGGGGCGCAAATCAGCATAGGTCAGCACCGCCCGCACGCCCGGCAGCGCCCGCGCCTTCGTCGCGTCGACGCGTTGCAGCACGCCGTGCGCGACCGGGCTGCGGACGAACGTGGCGTGAAGGAGGCCGGGCAGCTCAATGTCGTCGACGAAGCGGCCAGCGCCACGCAACAACCTCGCATCCTCCAGGCGCGGAACCGATCGGCCCATCAGCGCCGAAGCCAAATCACTGTGCATGGCCCCTTACCGCAAAGACACAGACCCTTATCGCCGCACACTCATTGCGTCTGGCTTCCAATCTTCTGAACGATCGGCGTCCAGCGGGCGATTTCCTGCTTGAGGTGGGCATCGGCCCGCTCGGGTCCAAAGCCGAGCATCGGCTCGAAGCCGGCCTCGATCAGCCGTTTCTGAAAATCCGCATCGCTCCAAGCGGCCTGGGTCACTTGATCGATCTTGTCCAGCGCCGTCCGTGGCGTGCCGGTTGGCGCAAACAGTCCGAAGAAGGTTTGTGACACGAAATCGGGGAGC
>JBKPUA010000028.1:0-15891 GCA_046735815.1 Pseudomonadota bacterium | reverse complement strand
CGCTCGGTTGCCGCGAAATCGATGCGGCCGCCGAAATTGTTGCCGCCGAGCCCGACGACCGATACCTCGAGCGTGGAGCTTCCGAGCTTGCGCTTTTGCATGAACGATCGTTATTGCGCGCGGGTGAGCCCGAGGATGCGGCGCGCCTCGTCAGGGGTGGCGATCTCGCGTCCGAGCCCGCGCGCAATGCCGACCATGCGCTCCACCAGAACGGCGTTGTTCTTGGCGAATTCGCCCGGCGCGATATAGGGATTGTCCTCGTAGCCGACGCGCACATGGCCGCCGAGCGCGACCGCCATGGCGAGGATCGGCCATTGCTTCTGTGGGTTCATCACGCTCACGTTCCAGATGCAGTTCTCGGGTAGATTGTCCACCATGAACTGCAGCGCGCGCTCGGTCGGCGGCGTCCAGGTCCCGCCCGGCCAGCCGATGAACAGCGTGGTGTAGGTCTTCTCCCGCAGATAGCCCTGCTTGCGCACGAACTCGAGATGCCAGAACGCGCCGGTGGTGAAGCATTCGCATTCGAGCTTCACGTTGTGCTCCTCGGCCGCCTTGGCATAGGCCATGAGCTCCTCGACCGGGTGGATCGCCATCATGCGCTTGGGCGGCAGCGAGGGCTCGGGCTGAAAATATTCGTCGTGGGCGTTGAAGCACACCGCCATCATGTCGGGGCCGAGCTCCATCAGCTTGATCTTCTCCTCGATGCGCGCCGACGCAACGCCGAACTGCATGATCGGGTCGACCTTGTTCATGATGGCGTCCTGCAGGCGCTTCCAGTCGTCGTGATGGATGCGCGACACTTGGCGGCCGTCGGCCTGGATCGTCTCCTCGAGGGTGCGGCGGCCGTGGATGTGCGCGATCGCGGCGCCGGCGTTGACGGCATCGACGTATTGCTGCGCCACCCCAGCGATGTCCTCCTGCGGCGGGCAGAGATGGTTGTGCGGGTACGACGTGCGCGAATCGCAGGCGACCGTGATGATCAGCTTCTCCATGGACGCTCCTGAACTCTTTTCTAAGGTGTGACCCAATCTATCGACCCCGGGCCGGCTCGACCACCGGCTCGATCGCGCCCGATTGGCCGGCGCGCACGATGGCGTCGAACACCGACATGCCGTGCAGCACCTCGTCGATCGGAACCGGGTAGGGGCTGCCGTCGCGGATGGCGCGCGCGAATTGGGTGAGCTCGGCGTTGAGCATGTCGAAGCGGGGGTGCTCGCTGACCTCGTCGGGCGGCGCCGTCACCGGCCCGGTTGGCGCCTCGACCGAGGTGGGCACGAATCGAAACCGCTGCAGGTTCGGCTTCGAGATCTCCGCCAGCCCTTTGCTGCCATAGAGCGTGAAGCTGAAATCGGTGGCGGTGGCGACCGAGCAGAAGATCAGGCCCGTGGCCCCGCTCTCGAATGCGAGCATGACCGTCGTCGTGTCGTCGGATGGGCCGGGAATGTGACGCGCGGTGACGCAGCGCACGTCGCGCACGCGGCCGGCGAACTCGATCATGTGGTCGAGCGAATGCACCCCGACGGCGGTGAGCGCGCCGCCCGGCGCTTCCTCGGGTGCGGCGCGCCAATTGTCCGGCGGGATGAATTGCCCGGTGCTGGTGGTGTGCTGCGCCATCATGGAGATGACCGTACCGAGCCGGCCGTCTTTCAGGCGCCGGCGCAGCTCGACCACGCTGGGATGGAAGCGCCGGCAGTAGCCGACCGCGAGCACCACGCCCGCTTTGCGCGCCGCCGCGACCGCCGCATCGGCGCTGGCGCGGGTCAGCGTGATCGGCTTTTCCACGTGGATGTGCTTGCCCGCCGTCGCCGCGGCGGCGATCTGCTGCGCGTGCAGGCTGTGCGGCGTGGCGAGCACGACCGCGTCCACCTTCGGATCGGCCAGCACTTGCTCGTAGCTGTCGGCCAGCGGCAGCTCGTGCTCGCGGCAGAATGCCTCGGCCGCCGCCCGCGTGCGCGTATGGGCGAGGACGAAGCGGATATCGCTGCTCTTGCCCTGCACCGAGGTCACCAGCGAGCGTCCCCAGCGTCCCAACCCGACGATCGCTGCACGCATCATGGATGACCTCGGCGGAATGACAGGGGAGGGTGGGTGATGCGAGATGGAGATTGGCTTCGCGGACGAACGGCATGAGGCTAACATTGCGGCCGCTCGCCCTCAACGCGCTGATAGAAACCAAGTCATGCATACCAATGTGGCCATCATCGGCGTGGGCCAATCGGCCTATACGCGCCGCCCGCAGCCGGAGCAGTCCACTCACACCTTCATCCGCGACGCGGTCGTGGCCGCGCTGAACGATGCCGAGATCGATGCCCGCGATGTTGACGGCATGGCGGTCGCCTCGTTCTCGCTCGCGCCCGACGCCGGCGTCGATCTCGCCTGGAAGCTGGGGCTCTCGCTGCGCTGGCTGATGCAGGACACCAACGGCGGCTCCTCCGCCATGAACATGCTGGGGCACGCGCTGCGCGGGGTTGAGAGCGGCAGCGCCTCGGTGATCCTCGTGGTCGGCGGCGATGCCACCGGGCTTGGCGGCTACGCCAAAGTGGCGGCGAATTTCAACATCGTGACGCGACTCCACCTGGCGCCGCTCGGCCACGGCGGGCCGAACGGCGTCTACGCGTTGGTGACCAGCCGGCAGATGAAGAAATATGGATTGCAGAAATCGGATTATGGCCATCTCGCCATCGCCCAGCGCGCCTGGGCGGCCCACAATCCCTGCGCCGTCTACCGCACGCCGATGACCATGGAGGAATACCTCGCCGCGCCGCTCGTGGCCGATCCGCTCTCGCGCTATGACTGCGTGCCGGTGGTCGCAGGCGCGCAGGCGATCATCGTGGCCCATCCCGATCGCTGCCCGCGCGGCCGCGCTCCCGTGCGCGTGCGCGCACACCGCGCGAGCTTCAATTACGACAATCAGGAGGGCGACGGCTTGCAGACCGGCATCTCGACCTTCGCCGGCGACCTTTGGCGGGCCGCCGGCGTGCGGCCTGATGACATCGATGTTGCCTCGATCTACGACGATTACCCCACCATGGTGCTCGCCCAGCTCAACGATCTCGGCCTGATCGGTGATGGCGACCTTGCGCGCTTCGCGCGCCGCGACATCGGCGAGCGGCGGTTTCCGGTCAACACCTGGGGCGGGATGCTCTCGGCCGGACAGCCCGGCGGTCCGGCCGGCGGCCTCAACGGCATTTCCGAAGCGGTGTTGCAGTTGCAGCGCCGCGCCGGCGCGCGGCAGGTGAAGGACGCGAGGCTCGCGGTCGCCACCGGCTACGGCATGACCATGTACCGCTACGGCGGCACCGCCGCCGCGGCCGTGTTGGAGCGGATGGAATGACTCGCGGCGTGGGGATTTGGCGCTGCGCGCGCTGCGGGACCGGGTTCTTTCCCCAGCGGTTCTTATGCGCGCGCTGCCACGGCGAAAGCTTCGCGCCGGACCGGGTGCATGAGGCGGTGGTGGAGGAGGTCTCGATCATCCGCCACATGCTCGGGCAGACCGACTGGCAGCCGCGCCGCATCGCCAGCGTGCGCACCTCCGAGGGCCTGCGCCTCACGGTCGGGCTCACCGACGAGTCCGGGGCCGGCACCGTGATCGAGCTGTTCGAGGAGGGCACCGCTCCGTTTGGCGCCGCAAAGAAGTGATGGCGGTTCTTACGCCGTCTTGCGCCAGACCGCCTCTGCCTCGAGCACGCGTCGCGCCGCGTTGGCCATGGCCGCGTCGATCATGCGCCCGTCGACGGTGGTCGAGGCGCTGCCCTGCGCCACCGCTTTATCGAATGCCGCCAGCACCCGCGCGTAATAGTCGAGCTCGGCCGCGCTCGGACGATAGAGCCGGTTGCAGGGCTCGATCTGCGCGGGGTGGATGAGCTTGCGCCCGCGATAGCCAAGCCGGCGCGAGAGCGCGGTATCGCGCTCGAAGCCGTCGGCGTCGCGCACATCGGCGAATACGCCGTCGATCGGGGTGTCGAAGCGCGCCGCGCGTGCCGCCAGCAGGGTATGCGAGCGTGCGTGCAACATCTCTGGCCCATCGATCGACCAGGCGCAGCCGAGATCGGTGTTGAGATCGCCGTCCTGCGCGCCGCCGAAGGCGAGCGAGACGACGCGCGCAGCCGTGGTCGCCATCGCATGGGCGCTGAGCACGCCGAGCGCGCTCTCGATCGCGAGCACGAGCTTGATTGCGCCCGCCTCGACGCCATGCCCTTTCTCGTGCGCATCCACCAGGGCATCCCAGCTCCGCACCTCGTCGGGGGTCTCGACCTTGGGGAGAAAGATTCCGGCGAGCCCAGCAATGCCGGCGATGGCGTCGAGGTCATCCGCGGCCAAACCGCTGTCGAGCCCGTTCACCCGCACCCAGACGCGGTCGCCGGCAATCTTCGGCGCGTATTCGCGCACGCCGGCGCGCGCATTCACCTTCTCCGCCAGCGGCACCGAATCCTCCAGATCGAAGATGAAGGCATCCGCCGGCAGCCCGATCGCCTTCTCCAGGAATTTTTCGCGATTGGCCGGAACGTAGAGGAAGCTGCGCGCCAGCAGCATGGTGGCTTACTCTGCAGCCGCGATGGTCGCGCTGGGTGACGCCAACCGCGTGACACCCGCCGCCACGAGATCGCGGATTGCTGTTGGCGAATAGCCGAGCTCCCGCAGCACCTGCTCGGAGTGCTCACCCAGCATGGGAGAATGGCGGGCGATGGTGGGGCCGTCGTGGTCGAGCACGACCGGGTTGCGGGTGGTGCGCATCCTGCCGAGCCGTGGATGGTCGAGCTCCTGCACGACGCCGCGGGCGATGATCTGGGGATCGTCGAACACCTCCTTGAAGTTGTTCACGCGCGCGCACGGCACGCCGGCCTCGCGCAACGCTTGCTCCAACTCCCCGGAGTCGTGCGCGCGCACGGCGGGCTCGACCAGCGGCAGCAGTGCGTCCTCGTTGCGCTTGCGCTTGGAATACGACGAGAAGCGCGGATCGGCCACATGTGAGTCGAGGCCGAGCACCTGCATGAGCTTCCCGAACAGCTGATCGTTCGGCGTTCCGATCGCGAGATAGCGGCGATCCTTGGTCTCGAACAGCTGATAGGGGGCGTTGAGGCGATGGCGGTTGCCAAGCGGCTGCGGAACCTTGTCGGTCTCAAGATATTCCGCGGCCTCCCAGGCCGCCGCTGCGATCGAAGCCTCCACCAGCGAGACGTCGGCGATGCGCCCTTCGCCGTTGCGCGCGGCACCGACGAGGCCGGCGAGCGTGGCATAGGTCGCGAACAACGCGCCGAACACGTCCGCGGTCTGCACGCCGGGGCGCATCGGCATCTTGCCGGGCTCGCCGGTCACCGACAGCGCGCCCGAGAACGCCTCGATGATCAGGTTGACGCCGGCGCGCCGGCGATCCGGTCCGGTCTGGCCGAAGCCAGACACCGAGGTGTAGACGATGCGCGGCTGCACCGCCTTGATGTCGGCGGCGCCGAGCCCAAGCTTGTCGAGCGCGCCCGGCCGATAGGCCTCCAGGAATACGTCCGATTTCGCGGCGAGCTTGCGTAGGATCTCGACCGCCGCGGGCTGCTTGAGATCGAGCACCAGGCTGCGCTTGTTGCGGTTGAGCGCGACGAAGCTCACGCTCTCGCCGTTGCGGATCGGCGGCGTGGCGCGGCCCATGTCGCCCTGCGGCGGCTCGACCTTGACCACGTCGGCGCCCATGTCGGCAAGGAGCGTGCTGGCGAGCGGGCCGGCGATGAAATTGGCGAGCTCGATGACCCGAATGCCCGCCAGCGGTTTTGCCATCTCGTTTCCTTTCGCGACGTCACCAGGCTGCAATTCGAGTCACTGGATCTTCAGCCCGGCCTTGTCGATGATCTCCTTGTACATCGGCACCTCGCGCGCGATGCGGGCGCGAAACACTTCCGGCCCCTCGGCGACCACGGGCAGGCCGGCTTTGACGAACTTCTCCCGCACATCGGGGCGCGCGAGGATCGCGGTGAGCTCTTTCGCCAGCCGATCGACGATCGGCTGCGGCGTGCCGGCCGGAGCGTAGATGCCCTGGAAGGTGTCGGAGACGGCGTCCTTGATGCCGAGCTCCTCGAGCGAGGGAACATCGGGAAGGTCGGGCCAGCGCGCTTGCGAGGTCACCGCGATGGGGCGCACCTTTCCGGCATCGATGAGCGCCATCAGCGATCCGATATTGGCGGTGTACATGTCGACTTGGCCGGCGAGCACGGCAGTGGTGGCGGGGCCCGCGCCGGGGAACGGGATATGCTGCATGTTGATCCCGGTGCGCAGCTTGAGCACTTCGCCGGCGAGATAGGGCGTCGTGCCGGCACCGGGACTCGTCCAGTTGAGCTTGCCGGGATTGGCCTTCGCCTTGGCGATCAGCTCCGGCATGGTCTTGATCTCGGACTGCGCCGGCACCACGAACGCGTTGGGCGATGCGCCGATTACCATCACCGGGATGAAATCCTTGAAGGGGTCGTAGCTCGCCTGCGCGTAGAGGCTCGGATTGACCACGTAGGCGCTCGAGCAGACCAACAGCGTATGGCCATCGCCGCCGGCGCGCGCCGCCGCCGCGATCCCGATATTGCCGCCGGCGCCACCGCGGTTCTCGATGATCACCGGTTTGCCCAGCGCCTCGCCGAGCTGGGTGTTGATCAGCCGGGCCGCAATGTCGGTGCCGCCGCCGGCGGGAAAGCAGACGATCATGGTGATCTGCCGCTCCGGATACTCCGCGCGTGCCCCGGTCAACGGCGCCGCCGCAGCCGCGAGCAAGATCGACGCCGGCAATATGTGTCGCAGGATGGCGCGCGGAACGCACCACGGACGATTCGGCATTGGGCTTTCCTCCGACGCATAGTTATTGTCGAATGATTATGGCAGCCAATTCGGCTGCCGTCATGCCGCGCAGGGCCCGCCTGAGCCAATCATCGAACACCCAAGGAACACATGACCAAGACTTTTGACTTCATCATCGTCGGTGGCGGCGCCGCCGGATGCGTGCTGGCCAATCGGCTCTCCGCCCGCTCGAGCACGCAGGTGCTCTTGCTTGAGGCGGGACTCGACACGCCGCCGGGACAGGAGCCGGCCGATGTGCTCGATACCTACGCCACCTCCTATTACAACGACGCCTATTTCTGGCCGCTCAAGGTGCATTGGCGCCGCAAGGAGAATTCGCCGCTGGTGAATTTCTCGCAGGGACGCATCATGGGTGGCGGCTCATCGGTGATGGGCATGGTGGCCTATCGCGGCACGCCCGACGATTACGCCGAGTGGGAGGCGCATGGCGCGGCCGGTTGGGGCTGGAACGACGTGCTGCCCTATTACCGCAAGCTCGAGAACGATCTCGATTTCGACGGCGACCTGCACGGCAAGAACGGCCCGGTTCCGATCCGCCGCACCAAGCCGGAGGATTGGGCGCCGCTGTCGAAGGCGGTGCACGCCTTCGCGCAGGAACGGCAGATTCAGTTCATCGCCGACATGAATACCGATTTCCGCGACGGCTACGGCGCGGTGCCCATGAGCAACTGGCCCGACAAGCGCGCGTCGGCGGCGATCTGCTACCTGGACGCCGCGGTGCGCGGTCGCCGCAATCTGACCATCGCCAGCGGCGCCACTGCGACCGCTATGCTGTTCGAGGGCCGCCGTGTCGCCGGCGTCGTCGCGCGCGTTGGCGGCGAGGTCCAGCAGTTCAATGCCCGCGAGGTCATCCTCGCGCTTGGCGGCGTGCATTCGCCCGCGTTCCTGATGCGCTCCGGCATCGGCCCCGCCGGCCAACTGCGCGCGCTCGGCGTCGACGTGCGCGCAGACCTGCCCGGCGTCGGCGAGAACCTCTCCAATCACGCCATCGTGTTCGTCGGCCTGTTTCAGAAGCGGGACGCGCGGCAGCCGGCCTGGCTGCGGCCGCATCCCATGACCGCGTTCCGCTATTCGTCCGGCCTGCCGGGCGCGCCGCCGACCGACATGTACATCAACGTGCAGTGCAAGACCTCGTGGAGCCCGCTCGGCTTCCAGGTCGCCAATCTCGCGCCCACGCTGCTCAAGCCCATGGCGCGCGGCCGCGTGTCCCTCGTCGCCGCCGATGCTGCCACGGCGCCTTGCATCGAATTCAATTTCGTGGGCCACGACCTCGACCTTAAGCGCTTCATGCAGGGTTTCCGCCGCGCGGTCGAAGTTTTGGCGCACGAGAAAGTGCGCGCCATGACCGGCGTGACCTTTCCGGTGAAATTCACAGATCGCCTGCGCCGGCTCAACCGCATCACACCCGCCAACAAGGTGCAAAGCGCGGTCATCGCCGCGTTGATCGATCTCGTGCCGCCGCTCGCCGGCCCGATCTTCGCGACCTTGGCCGACCGGCGCGTCGATCTCGCGACGCTTGCCGCAGACGACGACGCGCTCGCCGAGCACATTCGCGACAACGTTGCCGGCACTTTCCACCCCGTCGGAACCTGCCGCATGGGCGCCGCCAACGACCGCGATGCGGTGGTCGACGTGGCGGGGCGCGTGCGCGGCATCGCGGGCCTGCGCGTGATCGACGCCTCGATCATGCCGACCGCGCCGCGCGGCAACACCAACATCCCCACCATCATGGTGGCAGAGAAAATCTCCGCGGCGATGGCCGAGGAGGCGCGCGCCGCTGCATGACAATATCCTCCCTCTTGCGGTCTCCGCCTCAATGACCCGCCGCCCCACTGTCGACATCCACGCCCACATCCTGCCGGAGGAAACCATTCGCCGGCTGGGCAAGGAGGCGCCGCGGGTTGCGCCGAAGCTCGTGGCGCAAGCGGACGGCGCGACCGTTATGGAGATCGCGGGCAAGGTGGTGCAGCGGCCGATGCCGCGGCAATGCTGGGACCTCGACCTGCGGCTTGCCGAGATAGACCAGCATGGGATCGACATGCAGGCGATCTGCGCCACGGTGCACACCTTCTTCTATGACGCCGAGCCGGCGCTCGGCTTGGCCTGCGCCATCCTGCAGAACGACGAGATCGCCGCCGTCGTCCGCCGCCATCCCGATCGCTTCGTGGCGCTTGCCACCTTGCCGCTGCAGGATCCGCTGCGCGCCGCAGACGAGCTTGCGCGCGCCATGCGCAAGCTCGGCTTGCGCGGCGCCCAGATCGGGTCGAACGTCAACGGCAGCAATCTCGACGATCCCGCGCTCGAGTCGGTTTGGGCGGTGGCGAACGAGCTCAGGGCGTTCGTCCTCGTCCATCCGCACGGCGAGGTTCTTCCCGGCGACCGGCTGAAATCCTATTACATGCGCAACTTCGTCGGCCTGCCGTTCGAGACCACCATGGCCGGCGCGGCGCTGGTGTTCGGCGGCGTGGTCGAGCGCTATCCCGATATCAAGTTCTGCCTGTGCCACGGCGGCGGCTTCCTGCCGTACCAGGCCGGCCGCTTCGTGCATGCCTTCAACGTGCGTGCCGAGCCGAAGGCGCGCCTGCGCGGATCGCCGCAGGATTCGTTGGCGCGGCTCTACTACGACACGATCGTGCATTCGCCGCGCGCGCTCGAGTTCCTTCTGGCCGCTGCCGGGCCCGAGCGCGTCCTCTTGGGCAGCGATTATCCCTTCGATATGGGCGAGTTCGACTGCGTGCAGCGGGTCGACGCGCTGACGATTTCGCCGGCGCAACGCGACGCCGTCCTCGGTCTGCGCGCCGCGCAATTGCTGAACGATGTGCACTTCGCAAGCTCTGTTTCGCCGTGATAGGGTGAAGCAAAAGCGGAGCGAGGCGCATGGAGTTCGGGATCCTCTTCACATCGCATTCGAATATCGACGTCGAGCCCTATCCCCATCGCGACGTGCATGCGCGGGTGACGCGCGAGATCATGCGCGCGGACGAGCTCGGCTTCGACTACGCCTGGGTGGCGGAGCATCACTTCAGCAATCAATACGGCATCATGCCGGATGTGTTTGTCTATGCCGGCTATCTCGCCGCGCTCACCAAGCGGATCAAGATCGGCACGGCGGTGGTGACGCTTCCGCTCGCCAATCCGCTGCGGGTGGCGGAGAACGCCGCCTTTGTCGATATCCTGAGCAATGGGCGGTTCGCGCTCGGGCTCGGCTCCGGCTACCGCAAATACGAGTTCGACGGCTTCGGCATCGATTTCGAGGCACGCCGCGACATTCAGGAAGAAGCGCTGCCGCTGTTGATGGACATTTTTCTCGATAAGCGCACCGATCACCACGGCAAGTATTTCAAGCTCAAGGTCGACGGCGAGTACGAGCTGTTCCCGCACGCCCTGCAGCAGCCGCATCCGCCGATCTTCCTCGCCGGCGCCACCGAGCGCTCGATCGCGGTCGCCGGACGCATGGGCTTCGGGCTCATGCTCTCGACCTGGACACCGTTCGCCGAGCTGGCGCGCCAGACCGCCGCCTATCGCAAACATCTCGAGGAGACGCCGGCGCGCTTGCGCGGCAATCCCGGACGCGGCCACATCGATATCGCGCGCTGGACTTATGTCGCGGAGACCGACGCCAAAGCCAAGGCCGAGAGCGAGGCCGGCATCATGCGCCACCTCCAACACTTCGCGAGCGGCCACACCTCTGGCTATCTCGGCACCGTGTCGGAAGGCGGCGCCACCGGCCGGCGCGACTACGACCTGCTGGCGCGCGACATCATCCTGCACGGCTCGCCCGCGACCGTCGTGGAGAAGATCGAGCGCCTGCGCGACATGACCGGCGCGGGTTCGGTCATGCTGCACTATCCGCCGTGGTATGGCGTCGACAAGGCGCTCGCCTCGCTCGCGCTGTTCGCGACCGAGGTCGCGCCGAAGCTCAAGACCAAGGAGCCCACGCGCCTGCGCGCGTGAGGTCGTTCTCCGCGATCGTCACTTGGCGGCCTGCGCCGGCGGTGCGCTGGCCTGCGCGCTGCGGATGGTTTCCCATACCCGCGCCGGAGTCGCCGGCATGTCGATGTGATCGACACCAAGCGGCTTGAGCGCGTCGATGATCGCATTGATGACCGTCGGCGGCGCACCGATGGTGCCGGATTCGCCGATGCCCTTCACCCCAAGCGGGTTGGTCTTGCACGGTACCTCTTCCAGCTCCGTCTCGATGCTCGGCATGGTGTCGGCGCGCGGCATGCCGTAGTCCATGAAGCTGCCGGACAAAAGCTGCCCGGATTGGCGGTCGTAGACCTGGTGCTCGATGAGCGCCTGCCCGATGCCCTGCACCACGCCGCCGTGGATCTGGCCGCGCACGATCAGCGGATTGAGCACGTGGCCGAGATCGTCGACGACGAAATAGCGGTCGACCACCACCTCGCCGGTGTCGGGATCGATCTCGACCTCGCACACGTGGCAGCCGTTGGGGTGGCTCGGCGGGCTGGCGCTGAAGCTGCCGGTCGCCTCGAGTCCGACGCCGAACTTGTCCGTGAGCGGCCCCATGGGCGCGTAGGCCGCCTTGGCGACGTCGGCGATGGCGATGGTCTTGTCGGTGCCGACGACGCGATACTGTCCGTCCGCGAACTCGAGGTCGGCGGCGTCCGCCTCCATCAGCGCGGCGGCCAGCGCCTTGCCCTTCTCGATGATCGCCTCAGAGGCCTTGAGCAGGGCGTTGCCGCCGACGGTGGCGCTGCGGGCGCCATAGGTCCCGCGGCCGATCGGAACCTGGGCGGTGTCGCCCTGCACGTAGCGGATCGACTCGAACGGCACGCCGAGCCGATCGTGCACGAGCTGGGCAAACACGGTGGCATGGCCCTGACCGTGCGAATGCGTGCCGGCGAGCACGTTGAGCGTGCCGTCGGGATTGAAGCGCAGGTCCATGCGCTCGTTGAAGATGCCGCCGAACTCGATGTAGTAGCTCACGGCGCGCCCGCGCAGCTTGCCGTCTTTCGCGGAAGCCTTCTTGCGCGCGGCGTAGCCTTTGGGATCGCTGAGCTCGATGCACTTGTCCAATAGCCGCGCGAACTCGCCGCTGTCGTAGTTCCACAGGGTCGGCGTCGCGTAAGGGAGCTTGCTCGGCGGGATCAGGTTGCGACGCCGGATCTCTGCGGGGTCCATGCCGATCTCGCGCGCGGCGTGCTCGATCAGGCGCTCCATGAAATAGGCGGCTTCCGGGCGTCCGGCGCCGCG
Source organism: Pseudomonadota bacterium (assembly GCA_046735815.1). Classification (GTDB taxonomy): domain Bacteria; phylum Pseudomonadota; class Alphaproteobacteria; order Rhizobiales; family Xanthobacteraceae; genus VAZQ01. The sequence goes on along the minus strand of JBKPUA010000028.1, from coordinate 3,849 downwards.
GTAGGGACCAGACTGAGAGGTGTTGGTGAACAGGCCTTGCGACATGATGTGCAGGGTCTGGATGTCGTAAGCCTCGGGAATGAAGCGCAGCGAGAACGCCCCTGCCGCCAGCGCGGCGCCGACGAAATAGGCGCCGAGCTGGAACAGGCAGCGCGCCCGCAGCGCGAGAATCTTGCCCTGCTCGTCGAGCGCAAGCTCGCCGTAATAAACCATCTCGCGGCCGGAATGGTCGGTCAGCATGCTTTCGGAGCGGGTGGCGATCCACTTCACCGGGCGGCGGATGCGGCGCGCTGCCCACAACGCGAGCGCGTCGTCGGGGAAGGCAGCCTTCAGCCCGAAACCGCCGCCGACGTCGGGCGAGACTACGCGGATCTGATTCTCCGGCACATGGAAGACGTGCGACATCTCCATGCGCGCGCCGTGCGGATTCTGGCTGGTCGCATACAAGGTGTACTGGTCCTCGGCGGCGTTGTAGTCGCCGATCGCGACGCGGGGCTCCATGGTGACGGGCGAGAGGCGGTTGTTCTCGACCCGCAGCTTTACGACGTGCTTGGCATTGGCGAAGGCGGCGTCGGTTGCGTCCTTGTTGCCGAACATCAGCCGGAAGCCGACATTGCCCTGCGGGCAATCCTCCCAGACCTTGGGCACGCCCTCCTTGGCCGCGTCCTCGAGGTTCACCACCGCCGGCAGCGGCTCGTAATCCACCTCGACGAGCTCGGCCGCATCGCGTGCCTGCGTGAGCGTCTCTGCGACGACGAAGGCGACGCGGTCGCCGACGAAGCGCACCTTCTCGGCATTGAGCACGGGCTGGAAAGTGCGGTGGCCCTTGGGCGCGCCGAAATCCTCCGGCATCAGATGCGCGGTGAAGCTGCCGAGCTTGTCCGCTAGCGCCTCGGCGCCAGTAAGCACGCAGAGTACGCCCGGCGCCGCCTTGGCCTTGGCGACGTCGACGCGCTTGATGCGGGCATGGGCGTGCGGCGAGAGCACGGTGACCCCGTAGCACTGGCCGGGCAAGCTGATGTCATCGACGTAGCGCCCCTGTCCCAGCAGAAAGCGTTGATCCTCCACCCGCCGCACAGCTTGCCCGACACCGAACTTGACCATGTCCGCCCGCCTCTTTGCTCGAGATGAGATTGTTCGTTGGAATGTAGTGGAGAGCCGGCGCCCGCGCCAGCGTGAGCGCCGTCGCAGATTGGGTCATGTCAAGGCCGGGACGCGCCGCGCCGCACCCGAAGTTATCGGTTCAGCCACCGCCGCATGAATCCCATCAGCCCCTGCGGCATGAAAATGACCATGGCAATGAAGATGAGCCCGACCGGAATGAGGTAGTACTCGGTGAAGAAGCGGGAGAAGGCCTCGCGCAGAAGCAGGAAGAACGCAGCGCCCACGATGCCCCCCACCAGCGTGCCGATGCCGCCCATGACGTTGAAGATCACCGTCTCGCCGGAGACCAGGAAGTAGACGAAGTCGGGCGCGGCGAAGCGATTCTGGACGGCGTAAAGCACCCCGGCCAGGCCCGCGAACAGGCCGGAAAGCATCACCGCCACGATCTTATAGCGCTCCACCGCATAACCGATGGCCCGCGTGCGCGCTTCGTTCTCACGGATCGATTGCAGGACCATGCCGAAAGGCGACTGCGTGATACGCCGCAGTATGAGGTAAGACGCTGTCACCATCGCGAGCACGAACCAATGCAGCGTCTCGGACGTGAAGGGAACGGAGAACAGCCCGGGAATGGCCAGAGCCGGCCGGGAAAAGGTGAGCCCGTTCTCGCCGCCGGTCACCTCGGTCCAGGTGAAGATGATGACGTAAAAGATCTGCGAGAAGATCAGGGTCGTGATGGCGAAATAGATGTCGCGTAGCCGCGTCGAGAAATAGGCAACGAACAAGGCGACACTGGCCGAGCCGATCAATCCGTAGACGATCGCCAGCCAGAGGTTGGGCGGCGTGACCATCAGCAGCGCCGCCGCCGCACCGTACATCCCAAGACCGAAGAAGGCAGAATGCCCGAACGACACCATCCCGGTGTAACCGATCAGGACGTCGGAGGACATGGCCAGCAAGCCCCAGATCAGGATCTCGGTGACGAACCGGCGCCAGAACTCCGGGAGCACCAGCGGCGCCATGATCAGCAGCGCCAGGATGATGCAGAATCCCGTCCAGTAGATGGTCGTGGAGCGCTTGGTCATTTTGGCGTCGGCACGAATAGACCGGTGGGCCGAAACAATAGGGTCAGAATGAGAACCACGAAGGAGACGATCACTGCCTGGGCCGGGCTTACCCAGATCGAGGCGTAGGCCTCGAGCAGGCTGATGAAGATGGAAGCGGCGATCGAGCCGCCGAGATTGCCCATGCCGCCGACCACGACGACGATGAAGGCTTTGAGGACCCAATCAAGCCCCATGGCGTGGTTGACGCCGACCAGCGGGCCGAACAGCACCCCGCTGGCGGCGGCCATGCCGGCGCCGATCGCGAACACGGCGGTATGGACCCATGACACGGGGATGCCCATGGCCTCGGCCATGATGCGGTCCTGGGTGGTGGCGCGGATCCAGATGCCGTAGGTGCCGTATTTTAGGAAGAGCCAAAATCCCCCGATGATGGCGGCCGAGAGTGCAGCGATTACCAGCCGGTACCATGGGTAATCGAGATAGAACAGCGTGAAGTGGCCGGTGAAGGGCTCCTGGATTTTGCGCGCCACCGGACCGAACTGCCAGAGCGCGTAGTTCTGCATCACCAGCGAGATGCCGAAGGTGGCGAGAATGGTGGTCAGGGGATCGCGACCGAGCAGCGGGCGCAGCGTCGTGATCTGCAGAGCCGCGCCGATAAGCGCAACGATCAGCGTAGCGAGCAGGAGCGCCAGCCAGAAGCTGCCGCTCGTCGCCAGGACGACGACGCCGAGATAGGCGCCGAACATGAACAGCTCGCCGTGAGCGAAGTTGACGACGTCCATGATGCCGAAAATCAGCGTGAGCCCGGAGGCGATCAGCGCCAGGATCATGCCGGTGACGATGCCGTTCACGGTCTGGATCAGCAGCTGATCGTAGGGAATGGCTTGCAGGAAGTCGCTGACCATGGTCACGCTACACCCCCAGATACTGTCGAATGACCGCGTCGTTGACGTTGATGTCGCAGGCGGCGGCGTGGTGCCGGACGGCGCCTTTCTCCATGATGTAGATTCGCTGACTTGCCTCCAGCGTGAGCGGTACGTTCTGCTCCACCAGCAGAATTGCGACGCCCTCCCGGTGCAGCACGTCGATGATCTGCCGGATCTGCGACACCATGCGGGGCATCAGCCCTTCCGTCGGCTCGTCCAGGAGGATGATCTTGGGCTCGAGCATCATCGCTCGGGCGATGGCGAGCATCTGCTGTTCACCCCCCGATAGCGTGCCGCCGGCCTGACCGCGGCGTTCGGCAAGCACCGGAAAATAAGCAAAGACCTTGTCGAGAAGCTCCTGCTTTCTCGCGTCGGTCACGCCGCGGCGATCGAGCCCGGTGCGGAGATTCTCCATGACCGTCAGCAGGCGAAAAATCCGGCGATCCTCGGGGACGTAGCCGATCCCCAGCCGCGCCAACTTGTGCGCCGGCAGGCTGGTGATGGGGTTGCCGGCGAACAGCACCCGGCCTCGACTGGGGTGAACGAGGCCCATGATGGTCTTGAGCGTGGTGCTCTTGCCGACGCCGTTGCGTCCCAGCAAGCCCACGACCTCCCCTTTGCCGACACGGAGCGAGACGCCGTGCAAGATGTGACTCTTGCCGTAGTAGGTGTGGAGGTCCTCGACCGCGACGAGGGGGTCAATGGCGGCGTCCGACGCGTTCATGTCTTGAGGTACACCTCCAGCACCCTGG
>JBKPUA010000027.1:0-6721 GCA_046735815.1 Pseudomonadota bacterium | reverse complement strand
TAGCGCTGGACCGTTTCGGCAAAGGCCGCGGCATCGCTCGCCTTCGTGACCTCGAAGGAATCGAAACCGGCCCGTTGCAGGAACAGGAACTGGTCGCGCAGCACCTGCCCGGTTGCCCGCAGCTCGCCACGAAATTGATGGCGTTCGCGAATAAGTCTCGCTTGGCTATACGCGCGGCCGTCGCGGAAGGTCGGAAAAACGAGCGCGACGAGCGCGATCCAGTCGAGATAAGGCGCAAGCTCGGCGATCCTGCGATCGTTCGGCCACAGCACGCCGGTCGGCGCCTGGCGCAGCACGAGATCGCGCGCGTCGGCGAGGAGCCGCGTTGCCGGCAGGATGACAGGAACGCCGTCCGGCACGGGCGCGTCATCGAGCACGCGCACGAACCGATCCTCGACGATGCGGCCGGCTTTAACGAGCGGCATAGACGCGCTCCTTGAACGGCTCGACGCCGATCCGTTCGACGGTGTGGATGAAATGCTCGTCCGGCCGCTCGCGCAGCTCGAGATAGGCGGCGGCGATGTCCTCGACCACGTCGGCGACCTCGCCGTACGGCACGGCGGGGCCGAGAATGGTGCCGAGCCGGGCATCGTCGTCGGCGCGGCCGCCGATCGTCACCTGGTAGTATTCCTCGCCGTTCTTCTCGACCCCGAGAATGCCGATGTGGCCGACATGGTGGTGGCCGCAGGCATTGATGCAGCCGGAAATGTTGATGTGCAGCCGCCCGAGCGCGTGGGTGAGATCGAGATCCTTGAAGCGGCGCGTGATCTCCTCGGCAACCGGGATCGAGCGCGCGTTGGCGAGGCTGCAATAGTCGAGGCCGGGGCAGGCGATGATGTCGGAGATCAAGCTCACATTGGGCGTAGCGACGCCGATATCATCGAGCGCCTTCCACAGCGCCGGAAGATCGCGCTGGGCGACGTGCGGGAGCACGAGATTCTGCTCGTGGCCGACACGAATCTCGCCGAAGCTGTAGTGATCCGCGAGATCGGCGATCGCGTCCATCTGCGATGCGGTGGCGTCTCCCGGCGGTTCGCCCACCGGCTTGAGCGACAGCGTCACGATGGCATAGCCGGCACGCTGGTGGTTGGCGACCGAATTGCCGAGCCAGACACGGAAACGCTGATCCTCGTTGCGCGCCTTGCGCAGCTCGGGCGGATTGTCCTCGAGGTTATCGTAGTCGGGATAGCGAAAGCGCGCCGCGATGTCGGCCACCGCGGCGGCGTCGAGCGCCAGCGCGCCATCCTTGATCGACTGCCATTCCTCCTCCACCTCGCGCGCGAATTTCTCCGCGCCGAGCTCGTGCACGAGGATCTTGATGCGTGCCTTGTAGATGTTGTCGCGCCGGCCGTACTGATTGTAGGTGCGAAGAATAGCCTCGACGTAGCTGAGCAGGTCGCGCTTCGGCAGGAACGGCTTGATGGTCTTGGCGATGAACGGCGTGCGGCCGAGCCCGCCGCCGACCATCACCTCGAAGCCGGTCTCGCCGGCGCCGTTCCGATGCATGCGCAGGCCGATATCGTGCACCCGCACGGCCGCGCGGTCGTGCGCCGCGGCGGTCAGCGCGATCTTGAACTTGCGCGGCAGGAACGAGAATTCGGGATGCAGGGTGAGGTGCTGGCGCAACAGCTCGGCCCAGATGCGCGCGTCCTCGATCTCGTCAGGCGCGACACCGGCCCACTGATCGGTGGTGATGTTGCGCACGCAATTGCCGCTGGTCTGCATTCCATGCAATCCCGCGCGCGCGAGATCGGCCATGGCGTCCGGCAATTGCTCGAGCTTGATCCAGTTGAACTGGATGTTCTGGCGAGTGGTGAAATGGCCGTAGTCGCGGTCATACTTGCGCGCCACATGCGCGAGCATCCGCATCTGGTTGGAGGAGAGGGTGCCGTACGGGATCGCGATCCGCAGCATATAGGCGTGGAGCTGCAGATAGACGCCGTTCATGAGGCGCAGCGGCTTGAATTCTTCCTCGGTCAATTCGCCTGACAGCCGGCGCGCGACCTGGTCGCGGAATTCGCGCACGCGCTCCGCGACGAGGGTGCGGTCGAAATCGTCATAAAGATACATGGGTGAGCCTTTCAGCTCGCGCGCCCGGCAGCGCGACGGTCGGGCCGTTGCTGCGAATGCGCTCGCGCAGATTGCCCGGCAGCACGCGCTGCTCCGACGTCACCGTTACAGGCGCGACATAGGCATCGATCGCCTTAAGCTTGTCGGCGAGCGCGGCGGCGAGCAGCTCGCTCGCTGCCGGCGCGGTTGTCACCACCGCGGCTTGCGCAAGGTCGGTGGTCCAGCGCCCTTCGCCGGTGCGATAGATGACGGCGCCGTCGCTAAGCCGGTTGGCGGTGACCACCACCGGGCCGGTGACCTTGAGCTTCTGCTGCAGCGGCGAGGTCATGCGGCCTCCCGCGCGTTCAACGCGCCGAGCTCGGCGGCGCGCCACGGCGTCGAGCGCGCGACCACTTCGCCGATCACCAGGATGGCCGGCCCCTCGCCCACCTCGGCGGCCAAATCAGCGAGCCGATCCAGGCGGCCGACCGCCGCCTGCGCATCAGGTCGCGTCCCGCGCGCCAGCACTGCCGCCGGGGTGGCGGCGTCGCGGCCGGCGGCGATCAGGCCGTCGCGCACCGCGGCGGCGGACGCCAAGCCCATATAGACCACCACCGTGGTCTGCGGGTCGGCGAGCGAGGACCAATCGATCTCGGCCGCGTCCTCGGCGCGATGCGCGGTGATGAAAGCGAGCTTGGAAGCTTCGTTGCGGAACGTCAGCGGCAGGCCGGATTCCGCCGCGCAGCCAAGCGCCGCGGTGATGCCGGGGACGACGACCACCGGCACGCCGGCACGGCGCAGATATTCCAGCTCCTCGCCGCCACGTCCGAATATGAAGGGGTCGCCGCCCTTGAGCCGCACGACGCGACGACCGGCGCGCGCCGCCGCGACCAGGCGGCGGTTGATCTCGTCCTGCGCCATGCCGGGCGAGCCGCGGCGCTTGCCGACGAAGACCTGCTCGGCGCCACGGCGCGCGCGGTCGAGCACCGCGGGGGTCACCAGCTCGTCGTAGAACACGATGTCGGCATCGGCGAGCGCATGCAGCGCACGCAAGGTCAGAAGATCAGGATCGCCCGGCCCTGCGCCGACGAGAAAGACGGTTTCGCTGCGGCCGTGGCCACTCGCTGCGGTCGTCGCGTTAGCCTCGATGGCGGCGACGAGCCGCGCTTCCGCCTCGCCCGAGCGGCCGGCGAGCACGGCTTCCGCGATCGGACCGGTGATGACGTTCTGCCAGAACCGGCGCGGCGAGAGCGCCCGCGGCAGCGCCGCGAAGGCGCCGCGATGGCGGCCGATCAGGTCCGCCAGATCGCCGATGCGGTCGGGCAGCAAAGCCTCGATCAGCTCACGCAGCCGCCGCGCCAGCACCGGCGAGGCGCCGCCGGTCCCGATTGCGACGACCACCTCGCCGCGATCGACAATGGCGGGAAAGATGAAGGTCGACAGATCCGGCCGGTCGACGACGTTGACGGGAATGCGCTGCGTCCGCGCGCGCGCGGCGATCTGCGTGTCGATCGGATCGCCTGCCGCCGAGACCACGGCTACGACGTCATGCAAGGCCGCACTCAACGGGTCACCGAGGCTGACCTCGATCAGGCCACGCCCCGGCAGCGTCGCCAGCTCTTCCGCAACGTCGGCATTGCCCGAGAACCAACGCACATGCGCGCCGGCCGCGCGCAACAGGCGCAGCTTGCCGAGCGCAGGCTCACCTGAGCCGACAAGAATCACGACCCCTGCGGCGGTATCGAAGAAGAGCGGAAGGAAACGCATTCCTGTTCGGCTCCGCGAAATCGTTGACTAGTATTATTTTCTATATGATAGTCCGAAACAGCTAGTAAAGAGAAAAATATCATCGCAAATGGCAACATGAAAATAGAAATTTCCTCTACCGGCATCGAGTCTGAGAGAAAGGCAATCTCGCCTGCGCAGCCCGCTCGCTGTCTCGCCTCGGCCCGCCGCGTCCACCTTTCCATCGAAGGCTACATGGCGCTCGCCGCCGCGGTCGTCGTCCTGCTGATCGTGATCGCGACTTTGCCCGGTCGTCCATGGTGAGTGCTGCACAGCAAATGCAGCAAGCATCGCGTCGGCGGTCGGCTGAACGACCAATGGTCTGCCGCAGGTTGTGACAAGGAGAAATCCATGTCCGTCATCCAAACCACACCAGAGCGCGAGTCTTGGACCACGGCGCAATCCGCGCCCTGGATCAGCGAGGACTGGCTCTCGGTCGTCATCGGGCTACTCATCTTCGTGCTGGCGCTGGCGGTGCTCGCCAATGTCGACCTCATCGGCTGGGTGGTCACCACCTCGGTATGGACCAATCTCGGCCAGGCGCTTGGGACGGCATCGAAGGCCTACGCCCCGCTCGGCGGGGCGGGCGCCCTCATCGCCACCTATGTCGCGCTGCTGGTGGTGCTGAGCGCTGCGGCGCTGGCGTTGAAAGCCGAGGTGAAGAAATTCGCCCTCGCCTTCACCGCCGTGTTCTGGATCGCCTATGCGAGCTGGGTCGTGGGCAGCTACGCCAACTTCGCCGCGGCCTCCCCCGCCGAACTGCAAAAGTTCGGCGTCAGCTGGTCGCTGCGACTGACCAACGAGGGCGGCTTCATCTTCGCGCTGATCGCCGGGCTCGTGATCGCGAACTTTTTTCCGCGCTTTGCGGAGACCATCAAGGAGGCGGTCCGGCCCGAGCTCTATATCAAGATCGCCATCGTAATCCTCGGCGGCTTCTTCGCCGTCACCGCTGCCGGCAAGCTCAATCTCGCGACCTCACTGTTGCTGCGCGGCGTCGCGGCGATCATCGAGGCCTATCTCATCTACTGGGCCGTGGTTTATTTCGTCGCCCGCAAATGGTTCGGCTTCAACCGCGAATGGGCGGCGCCGCTGGCGTCGGGCATCTCGATCTGCGGCGTGTCGGCAGCGATCGCCACCGGTGGCGCAATCCGCGCACGGCCGATCGTCCCGGTCCTGGTCTCCTCGCTCGTGGTCGTGTTCGCGGTGGTGGAAGTGCTCATCCTGCCGTTCCTGGCGCAGACCTTCCTGTGGCAGGAGCCGCTGGTGGCCGGCGCCTGGATCGGGCTTGCGGTCAAGACCGACGGCGCGGCGGTTGCGGGCGGCGGCATCACCGAATCGCTGATTCTGGCGAAGTCGGCGGCCGAAGGCATCAAGTATCAGCCGGGCTGGATCCTCGGCACCACCGCCACCGTGAAGGTGTTCATCGACATCTTCATCGGCATCTGGGCGTTCATCCTCGGCTATATCTGGACCAATCACATCAACGCGACGCGGGACAAGGCGAAGTTGTCCGAGATCTGGGAGCGCTTCCCGAAGTTCATCCTGGGCTTCGTGCTCACGTTCGTGGTCGGCCTCTATCTCGCGCTCGGTACGCCGGCGGACGTCGCGGCGAAGGTGCCGGCCGCAATCGGCGAAGCCAACACCTTCCGGGTGATCTTCTTCATCCTGACGTTCTTCTCGATCGGCGTGCTCTCCAACTTCAAGAAGCTGTGGCAGGAGGGAATCGGCAAGCTCGCCGCGGTCTATGTGGTGAGCCTGTTCGGCTTCGTGATCTGGGTCGGGCTGCTGATCTCCTGGCTGTTCTTCAGCGGCATCAAACCGCCGCTCGCCGGCTGATCCCTGCGAGGAGCACATCCCATGTCGAACACCGATATCCGCCGCGAGCTCGAAAAGGCCGCGCCCGAGCCGTTGTTGCCGGTCGAGAAGAAGCTCATCGCCTGGAGCCTCGGGACGGGCCTTGTCCTGCTGGTGGTGCTGGTCATCGTCAACCAGCTCTTTCCGGCGACGTTCTGACGCCCCACATACCTCCTCGAATCATCGCGTTGTCTGCGCCGATGGCGCGATCGCGATATGATCGGCGAAAAGGCCGGCCTGGATTGTCCGAGGAGGCAGTGCATGACCATCGTCCTCAACCACACCATCGTTCCGGCGCGTGACAAGGCCGCGGCCGCGGGCTTCTTCGCCCGCCTCTTCGGACTGAAGACCGAGCCCGTCGGTTATTTCGCCCCGGTGCGGCTCAATGAGCAGACAACGCTCCTGTTCGAGAACGACAGCTCGTTCGAGAGCCACCACTACGCCTTTCACGTGAGCAACGCCGAGTTCGATGCCATCTTCGGTCGCGTCAAGGAGGCTGGGCTCGCCTACGGCAGCGGGCCGGGCAGCCTTACCGACGGCAAGCTCAACGATTGGAACGGCGGCCGCGGCGTCTATTTCAAGGACCCCGAAGGTCACGTACTGGAACTGATGACCGTGCCGCAGTGACGGCGGTGTGATTGCATCACGCCACGAGGAACGCGCCGAGCAGCAGCCAGGCGCCGGCGGCGAGCAGCGCGAACGTCCAGAGCAGATCGACGTTGATCCACGCGTGCCGCAGCAGCTCCAAGCCGAGCCGCTCGTAGACCGTTACCGCCACCGCCGCGGTCACGATCAGCATGGCGAGCGTGTGCACGCCGACGCCGAGCAGCGCCATGGTCATCGGGCCGGCGGGCTCCGACCCTGCGGCGGCGCCGGTGCAGATCGGCATCAACGCGGGCCACAGCATGAAGCCCGCGCCATGGGCGGTGGCCATGAGGAAGGACCACACACCTAGTCCGATAAGCCCCGCCTGCATGCCGAACCGCACGCGATGGCGGTGGCCGTAGCCCCAGTGATAGAGCGCCCAGCCGAT
>JBKPUA010000026.1:0-8370 GCA_046735815.1 Pseudomonadota bacterium | reverse complement strand
GCAGCCAGCTGGCCGGTATGGAGCCCGACGCGATAGGCGAAGTACTCGAGCGCAAAGCGCGCCCGCGGATCGGGACTGGCTTCCAACTCGCGCACATCGTTGCTGATGCCCGAGAGGCCCTTCAAGCCGCACTCGGAATAGAGCAGGTCTTGGACCTGGGCGGCGGTCATCCCTCTTTCCGCGATGAGATGGAGCACGACGCCGGGATCGACCTGGCCCGGCCGGGTGCCCATCGGCAAGCCATCGAGCGCGGTAAAGCCCATCGTGCTCTCGATGCTGCGGCCGCCCGAGAGCGCGCACATCGAGGCGCCGCTGCCCAGATGCGCGACGATCACGCGCCCGTCGGCGATCTCGGGCGCCACCTGCGGCAATCGGCTCGCGATGAACTCGTACGACAGGCCGTGGAAGCCGTAGCGGCGCACGCCCTCCGCGTAGAAGCGTTCCGGGATCGCATAGTGGTCCGCCAGCGGGTCGTGGCCGCGGTGGAAGGCGGTATCGAAGCAGGCGATCTGGGGAAGGTCGGGGAAACGAGCGAGCACGGAGCGGATGGGCGCAAGATTGTTCGGCTGGTGCAGCGGCGCTAGCGAAACGTAGCGTTGGAGATGGTCGAGCACGCTCGCGTCGACCAAGACCGGTCGGTCGTAGTGCGGACCGCCGTGCACCACCCGATGGCCGATCGCGATCGGGTGGAGTTTCTGGGTTTCGCGCAGCCATTCGCCTGCCGTCGCAAGGGCGGTCGCGACGTCGGCCACTCGCTCCCGTGCATAGGCCTCGTCGATCAGCACGGTCCCATCGGTCGCCGTCGCGCGCAGCCGCGGCCGCGTGCCGATGCCGTCCATCTGCCCTTTGATCACCCGCGTGAGGTCGCGCTCCCCGTCGATCGCGAACAGCTGGAACTTGACGCTCGAGGAGCCGGCATTGACGACGAGGATTGTATCCATGGCGGCTATGCGGCCGGAACTGTGGCCGTGCCGCGGCGCGCATGGGCGTAGAGCACGGCGGCCGCACAGGACGCCATGCGCGCGCGCACCGTATCGGCGCGCGAGGTCAGGATGATCGGCACGCGCGCGCCGAGCACAATCCCCGCCGCGTCCGCCTTGGCCAGGAAGGTGAGGTTCTTGGCCAGCATGTTGCCGGCTTCGAGATCGGGCACGACGAGGATCTGCGCGCGGCCCGCGACGTCCGACTTTATGCCTTTGATCTTCGCCGCCTCCGGATCGATGGCGTTGTCGAAGGCGAGCGGACCGTCGAGAACGCCGCCGGTGATCTGCCCGCGGTCGGCCATCTTGCACAGCGCGGCGGCGTCGATGGTCGACGGGATCTTGGCGGTCACCGTTTCGACGGCGGAGAGAATCGCCACCCGCGGCGTGCCGAGTCCAACCTGGGTGAAGAGGTCGATCGCGTTCTGAACGATGTCATGCTTGGCGTCGAGATCGGGAAAGATGTTGATCGCGGCGTCGGTGATGAACAGCGTCTCGGAGTAGGTCGGCACATCCATGACGAACACGTGGCTGATCCGCCGCGCCGTGCGCAGGCCGGTCTGGCCCGAGGCCACCTCGCGCATGAGCTCGTCGGTATGCAGGCTCCCTTTCATCAACAGCTCCCCCGCCGACTCGCGAACCAGCTCGACCCCTTTGGCCGCCGCCGCGTGGCTGTGCGGCACATCGACGACCCGGAAGCGGCCGATGTCGAGATTGTGCTCGCGCGCTACCGCGGAAATTTTCGCCGCCGGTCCGACCAGGATCGGAACGATGATGCCGGCCTCCGCCGCCTCCACGGCGCCGCGCAGCGAGCTCTCGTCGCAGGGATGCACCACCACAGTGGTCGCGGCCGGAACCTCTTTCGCGCGCGCGATCAACCGCTCGTACTTCGAGCCGGGAGGACTGCCGACCGGGCCGAGCGCCGCGATGGTGCCGATCTCGCTGTCTTTCTCGCTCAGCATGGACGCTCCTCAGAAATCATTGGTATCGAGCGGCGCCGCTCTCATGACGCCTTGGCCTGCCCTGCGATTGGCACGACTGTAAGAGTAGGGGCAATCGCCAAGCTTGCATCGACGCCGAACAAGCGCGCAATCTCATCCAGCCGCTTCCTGTCCTCGGCCGTGAATTCGCCGCGCGCGCTCAGCACCTCCTTGATGAGGTCGAACGCCTTGCGCCGGCTTTCCTGGTCCGGCGGCAGCATCGCCGGAATTGCCGCGAGCGTGGCCTGCTCGTCGATCAGCAACGTATTGAATTGTTCGCGCACCAGTGCCTTGAAGGCCGCAAGCGGCACATCGCCATGCACGCGGCGAATGCGCCGCAGGGCTTCGAAGCCCCGTTCGTCCACGGCGGCTCGTCCCATGCCCACATAGATGAGAGCGCGGATAACAGCCTCGCGCAGCCCGCCGGCGGGGATGCGCGCCTTGAGCTCGGCGATCCTCGTCTGCAGTAGCTCGCGATGGAGCGGGCTCTTCGTCGCCCTGCGCGGGGGACGCGTGCCAACCGGATTGACGCCCACCGCGGCCTGCAGCGTCGGCGACCCATACACCGTCAGGAACGTACGCTCGGCTAGCCTTTCGCTCATGTCCCGCCAGGCGTCGAGCGCGGCGACGATCTGGCGCGATACGTTCTCCTGCAGCGCGACGAAGGGATTGTCGGCGGCGACGGGCTTGCGGTTCTTGCGAACCTGCTTCGCCAGTTTGGCCACCGGAACCATCATCGGATTGGCGTTCGAGAACATCTCGTATTGCAACCGCAACGGATGCAGTTGCTGCATCCATTGCGCCATCGGGGCGTTGACGAGGCTGCGGACGATCGGCTGCGCGTACGTCCGGTAGAGCGCCAGGTTGGTCTCGGAAACGCGCGCCGCAGTCGCGAAGCGCCGCTCGTCGGCGGCGTCGTTGCCGCCCAGCGCGCGGATGTCGTCCAAGGTCCTCGCCTCACAGCGCATAACCCAGTTTCCGGCCGCGAGATCGGGATTGATCGTGTCCTTGGTCTTGCTCTCGAACACCGCTTCGTACAGGCCGGGCGGCAACGCGTCGATCAGATCGATATTGCTCGAGAACTCGCCGTGCTCTTTGCGCGCGACGCCACTGGAAACAAATATGCCCAAGTGACCTACGCTCTCGTGAACGGTGTAGACGATCGTCTGTCCGTAGGAGTGGATCTCGTCGACGTTCTCGTAGAGATCGAGAATCCATCCGAGCGCCTGCTGGGGCGGTGTGATGTTGTCGCCCTTCGAGCAGAACACCACGATGGGAGAGCGGATGTTGCGCAGGTCGATCGCGCGGCCGTCCGAGGTTTGAATCCGCCCGGCTGCGAGATTGTTGCCGATGAACAGCTCATCGACGATGAACTGGATTTCCTCGGCGTTGAGGTTGACGTGGCCGCCCCACCAGCGCTCGAAACCGAGATAGCGCGGCGCTTCCGTGTCGATCTTGGAATAAAGGTTGTATTGCTTGGTCCAGAGCGTGTTGGCGGGATTCTGGTTCTCGAAATTCTGCACCAGCCAGCCGCCGTCGAACTTGCCGTGGCCGAGGTCGCTGGCAAAGGCGGTCAGCCAGCTGCCGCCGAGCAGGCCGCCGCTGTAGCGCATCGGGTTCTTGCCGTGCACGCCCGCCCAGTACGACAACGGCGAGCCGGCGATGATGATGGGGCCGAACAGCTCGGGTCGGATGGCGGCGAGCATCATGACCGCCCATCCCGCCTGGCAATTGCCAACGACGCAGGGCTTGCCGTCGGCCTCGGGGTGCAGCGCGATCACCTTGTCGAGAAAGATCGCCTCCGCGCGCGCGATGTCCTCGATGGTCTGGCCCGGTACCGGGTCCGGCAGAAAGCCGACGAAGTAGCAAGGATGTCCAGCCTTGAAGGCCACCCCGATCTCGCTGTCGGCCTTGAACCCACCGATGCCCGGACCATGCCCCGCGCGCGGATCGACGATCACGAACGGCCGCCGCGTCGGATCGACCTCGATTCCGGGCGGCGGAACGACCCGCACGAGGCCGTAGTTGACCGGCCGCTCGAGCGCCCTGCCGTCGAGAACGAGCTCGACCTTGTAGTCGAGCACATTCGGGACGGCTTCGGCCTGGTGCTCACGATATTGGTTGCCGCGCTCGCGCATCACGTCCCAGAACAAGACGCTGCGCTGCGCAGCATCGACCATGTATTCCATCGCGGAAGCAAACATGCCGAACGGGGCAAACATCTCGATCGAGGATAACTGTTTTTGGTTCGACGGCATCGTCTCCACTCCTGCATTCGCTCATTTGTCGCCGATTGCGCCGCTCTCCGGCGTCACAGGCATTATCCGCCCTTGCGCCACTGCTGCTGCCGCATCACCTCGAACTGAACATTGGGATCGGGATCGGTGAATCGTTTCTGGCCCGCGTACCCATACGGCGACGTCGCTTGCGAGCCACGCTGGGTCTGGCTCTTGCGCGTCGACTGTGCAAACGCCGGCGAGGCGACGATGGCGACGAGCGCCGCTGCGACATAGGCGTTCGCCCGCATCGCGGTCATCACGGCCTCCACACGCTGTCCAACCAGACTCGTCGAGGCGATTTGTCGCGGCGCTGGAAGTGGTCAGCCCCACTTCAACGTCATGGCCACGTCACCGGGCATGCCGTGGGGAAAGTCGACGATCTCGACCCTGAGCTTGTAGCCGCGCGGGCGGAAGTACTTCGCCCAGAGCTGGTACACCTCCTTGGGAATGCCAGTCAGCGTTTCTTCCCAGCCCGCCTCCTGCTGATTGATGGCGCGCCCCTTGTCCGTGCACATCTGGTTCGGAAACCGGTACACCTGGACCTCGGTCAGGCCGTTGCTCACCGCGCGTTCGATGATACGCATCGCGCGCCGAATTCCCTCTTCGTCGGAAACGCCGGACGGTCCTCTGAGGTGGTCGAGCAGCGCCTTCTTCTCAGCCTCGCCCTCGGAGAGCTGTCGCGCCTGCTTGGACGCTTCCTCCGCCTCGGCGAGCGCGATCTTCTTCATGAGGTCGCTGGCCGAGGGCAGTGAGTCGTCCGGTTTGCTCGCCATGCTTCGCTCCCTCAGCCGGATGGAGTTTTATCACTCGTATATTTCAGAATTAATGTCGCCTCGGTCCGATAACATGATTTATGTCGATGCCTGACGAGCATATATTTTTACAAAGAAACAAAGAGATAGCAATGCGGGAGGTAACGACGGCCAAGCCAACAGATGCATCGGGTACGGGAATGCCGCCGGCGCCGCTCTTCGGGCTCGGCAGAGGACAAAGTGACGCAAGGATCGATATGCAGAAGGAGCGCCTGAAACCGTGCAGAATAGCTGACGCGTAAGTGAATTCACGCAATGACCGAGGCGACGGGAAGCCGCCCATGGAACAGCCGCGTGAGAACCAAGAGCGTTTCACCAATCGACGGTCACACATGAATGGGGAAATTGATCCGCAAACTGCGCTGGATCGGCTGGGAAGACGAGGCGCGGCGTCTGGCCCTGGCTCTGAGTACGCTCCCTGCCTGAAGAAAGAGGCAGCGTCTCGGCCGAGCGTTCGGCATCGGCTGATTACTGACTAATCACGACGCGGACCTCGGTGGCTTGATCCGTTGGTGTGTTAGCGCCCTGTCGGCATTCCGAGTCCGCATTGCCCGTCGTCGCGCGAAAATGAGAGGTCTCCGTCGTGATTCCCGCTGCAAAGGTGAAGCTGCTCGAAGGCAAGAGGGGCCTCATCGTAGGCATCGCGAACGATCAGTCGATCGCCTGGGGCTGCGCCAAGGCGTTCCGCGCGTTCGGCGCCGAGCTCGCTGTGACCTACCTCAACGACAAGGCCAAGAAATACGTCGAGCCGCTCGCCCGCGAGCTCGAAGCTCCGATCGTGATGCCGCTCGACGTGCGCACGCCCGGCCAAATGGAGGCGGTCTTCGAGCGCATTGCCAACGATTGGGGCAAGCTCGATTTCGTCGTCCACTCGATCGCGTTCTCGCCCAAGGAGGCGCTGCAGGGCCGCGTCGTCGACATATCACGCGACGGCTTTCTCACCACCATGGACGTATCGTGCTGGACGTTCATCCGCATGGCCCATCTGGCCGAGCCGCTGATGCGCAAAGGCGGTACGCTCTTCACCATGACCTATTACGGCAGCCAGATGGTGGTGAAAAACTACAACATCATGGGCGTCGCCAAGGCGGCGCTCGAAAGCGCCGTGCGCTATATCGCGGCCGAGCTCGGTCCCAAGGGCATCCGCGTCCATGCCATCTCGCCCGGCCCTCTTGCGACGCGTGCGGCCTCGGGGATTCCTGAATTCGATGCGCTGCTCGACAAGGCCAAAGCCAAGGCGCCCGCCCGCAGTCTCGTCAGCATCGACGATGTGGGGGTCGCCACCGCCTTCCTGGCGCACGATGCGGCGCGCCTCATTACCGGCGAAACGCTTTACATCGATGGCGGCTACCACATCATTGATTGAGCCTGAGTCCTCGCGTGCACGCTTGTCGGCGCCGGGCGCGGCAAGCCGACCGTGATCGTCATGAGCTGGTTCCGGCCCGCACGACCGCACCTTGAGTCTGGATTGATCTTCGACGCCCCGTGGGAGCCATAGCCATGTTGCGCCAGCTTCTCGTCGGTGGCGCGGTCAGCGCTTGCAATATCGGCATCCATGCATTGGTGATGCTGGCGCTGGTTCGCGTGGCGCGTGGGGCGCATGCAAAAGAGCGATCGCGGCCATCGCTGCGATTGATGGCCGTCATGATTGCGACCGTCTCGGTCCTGATGGTCGCTCACGTGGCCGAGGTCGTCGTCTGGTCGCTGGCTTACGCGATCGTCGATGCAGCGCCGCCCGGCGCCGATGTTCTGTATTTCGCATTCGTCAACTACACGACGCTCGGCTACGGCGACGTGATCCCGGTGGAGCGCTGGCGGCTGCTCGGGCCGATGACAGCGATGAACGGCGTGCTGCTGTTCGGCTGGTCGACCGCCGTCATTTTCGAGGTGCTGCGTCGGACCATGCGCTCGGCGCCAAGCGCAAAGGACTGAGACCGGCGCCATTGTCGCCGTGAGAGCTGAATGCAAATGCAACCGACCCCGCGGTCAGCCCGCAGCAGATCGAGGCCGCCGGCCTGTCACCAGCGTCTGTAGTACCGCCGTGCGTAGACGCGGTAATACGGTCGCGGCGCGTAGTAGGCCGGCGCATAGTAGCCGCCATAGTAGGCCGGCGCGTAGTAGCCGCCATAGCCGCCATAGCCGCCATAGCCGCCATAGCCGCCATAGCCGCCATAGCCGCCATAGCCGTACCCGTACCCGTAATAGGGATACGCGTAGTACGGCCGCGACAACGCCGCTCCAATGATCGCGCCGATGACGAGGCCGCCGAACGCCGGACCCCACCAGCCCCAGCGGGCCTCCGCCGTGGTCGGCGTCGCAACTGTTGCGATGGCGATGGTGCTCGCCGCGGCGACAGCGATCAGTGATTTCCTCATGGCGTCACCTCCATCTTTGTCGCAAGCATCACGGTCGAACGTGAGCCGGGCTCGAAGTGTCCTCCCGCCGGCACGGCGCGGTCAACGGGCGACGCCGCTACCTATTGGCGCCGCCGAGCAGGCTATCGAGCGTCACTGCTCGGCCGAGGCCACCGACCTTTTCGCCCACGCCGTCGGCGCGTAAGAGGTCGCGCACGCGCCCATGCGCCCCGACGATGCGCAGCGCGATGCCGTTGGTGGCAAGCTCGCCATGCAGCTCATGCAGCATGCGCGAGCCGGCGAGATCGAGATAGGGCGCTGCCGAGAGATCGCAGACCACCAGGCGGATGTCGCATGGACCCGCGGCCCGCAGGCGATTGAGGGCCGCTTCCAGGACCGCATCGGCGTTGACGTAGAGCAGCGATGCTTCGGGACGGAAGGCAATCACGCCGGGCAGGCCCTCGTTCTCGGGATGGCGGAGAAGGTCGGAATACCTGTTCGTGCCGGGAATGCGGCCGAGGAATGCCACGTGCGGCTGCGCCACGCTCGCCAGCAGGATCAATATGGAGGCCAAGGCCGCGAGCAGGATGCCCTCCAATATCCCCAACAACAGCACGCCGATCAACGCAACGGCTGCGGCGTAGAAGTCGATCCGGCTCACGCGCCACATATGCAGCAGCGCCGGAAAGTCGAGCAATCCGGCCACGGCCGTGAGCACGACCGCGGCCAGCACCGCCTTCGGCAAATTTTCCAACAGGCCGGTGAGAAAGAGCAGGCAGAGTGCAAGCGCAATCGAGGCGAAGACCAGGGCGAGCGGCGTGCGCGCGCCGGCCTTGTCGTTCACCGCCGTTTGCGACAGGCCGCCCGCCACCGGATAGCCCTGTCCCAGCGCGGCCGCGAGGTTCGCCGCCCCGATGCCGAGCAGCTCCTGGCGAGGATCCAAGCCATAGCCGTGCTTGGCAGCG
>JBKPUA010000025.1:0-11991 GCA_046735815.1 Pseudomonadota bacterium | reverse complement strand
CGTGATCGTGGGGCTCACCACCGCCAAGGCGATCGCGCTGGTCGCCGAGAAGCCGCTGATCGCGGTCAATCACCTCGAGGCCCACGCGCTCACCGCGCGGCTGACCAACGCCACGCCGTTCCCCTATTGCCTGTTTCTCGCTTCCGGCGGACACACGCAGATCGTGGCGGTGCTGGGGGTGGGGCAATATGTGCGGCTCGGCACCACCGTCGACGACGCCATCGGCGAAGCCTTCGACAAGGTGGCGAAGCTGCTCGGGCTGCCCTACCCCGGCGGGCCGCAGGTGGAGCAGCAAGCGCTCGTCGGCGATGCCGCGCGCATTGCCTTGCCGCGGCCGATGATCGGGCGACCGCACGCCGACTTCTCGCTCTCGGGGCTGAAGACCGCGGTGCGGCTCGAGGCGGAGAAGCTTGCGCCGCTGGGCGAGGTCGACGTGCGCGACCTATGCGCCGCCTTCCAGCAGAGCGTGATCGACGCTATCGCCGACCGCCTGCGCATGGGATTGAAGATGTTTCGCGAGCGTTACGGCAAGCCGACCGCGCTGGTCGCTGCGGGCGGAGTTGCCGCCAACGAGGCGATCCGCAAAGTCTTGCACCAGGTGGCGGTCGAGGCCGGCACCGTGCTGGTGTTGCCTCCGCCGGCGCTGTGCACCGACAACGGCGCCATGATCGCCTGGGCCGGCGCCGAGCGCCTCGCGCTCGGATTGACCGACACGCTCGACGCCGAGCCGCACGCGCGCTGGCCGCTCAAGGACGTCACCGCGCCGACGCCGGAGCCATCACTGCTGCTGCTTGATGCGACGGATGGGAATCAAGTGGAGCCACGGAAGGAAGGTTGACGCCGGTCCTCGTTCCACATCCTCCGCTGTCGTCCCCGCCCTCGGGTCGGAGCTGCGCTCCGCCCGAGGACCGGCTCCGGCGGGGACCCATATTCCAGAGGCCATTGTATGTGGCACCATGGGTCCCCGCTTTCGCGGGGACGACAGTGTGTAGTTGGCGACAACCATGGCATTCGATCATATCGCCGTCGTCGGAGCCGGCGCGTGGGGCACCGCGCTCGCCAATACCATCGCGCGCACGGGCCGGCCGGTATTGCTCGCAGCGCGCGACCGCGCGGCTGCCGACGCGCTGGTGGAGAAGCGCGAAAGTCCGCGCCTGCCCAGCGTGCGGCTCGACGAGCGCGTGGGCGTCGCGCCGCTCGGACGCGAGGTTGGGCGATATGACGTGATCCTGCTGGCGGTGCCGTCGCAAGAGCTGCGTGCGGCGGCCACCGCGATCGCCGGCGAGCTCAGGCACGGCACGCCGGTGATCGCCTGCGCCAAAGGGATCGAGCGCGGCACGCACAAGTTCATGACCGAGGTGATCGCCGAGGCCTGCCCGGCGGCACAGCCGGCGATCCTTTCCGGGCCGAGCTTCGCCGCCGACGTGGCGCGCGGCCTCCCCGCGGCGGTCACCCTCGCCACCCGCAACGCGGCGACCGCGGCGGCGCTCGCGCGCGCGCTCGGCTCGCCGACATTGCGGCCCTATCATTCGACCGACGTGCGCGGGGTCGAGATCGGCGGCGCCGCCAAGAACGTGCTCGCCATCGCCGCCGGCATCGTTGCCGGGCGCGGGCTCGGCGCGAGCGCCGACGCGGCGCTGGTGACGCGCGGCTTCGCCGAGCTTGTTCGTTTCGGCCGCGCACACGCGGCCAAGGCGGAGACGCTCACCGGCCTCTCGGGGCTCGGCGATGTCATCCTCAGCTGCTCGAGCCCGCAGTCGCGCAACTATTCCTTCGGCATTGCGCTCGGCAAAGGCGCGCCGGTGACGGTGCAACATCCGCTCGCCGAAGGCATCTTCACCGCGCCGGTGCTGCTCGAGATGGCGGACGCGAAGGGCATCGAGATGCCGATTGCGCGCGCCGTGGTCGACATCCTCGCGTGTCGCACCAGTATCGACGCCGCGATCGAGACGCTGTTGACGCGACCGTTCCGGGCGGAGGGGGAGTGATGGTCAATTCCGACAGGTGGATAGGGAGGCATGAATGGCCCATTGGCTGTTGAAGACCGAGCCGGAGGAATTTTCCTGGGACGATCAGGTCAAGCGCGGCGGCAAGGGCGAGGCGTGGACCGGCGTGCGCAACTTCATCGCCCGCGGCAATCTCAAGGCGATGAAGAAGGGCGAACGCGCATTCTTCTATCACACCGGCGACGAGAAGCAGGTGGTCGGGATCGTGCAGGTGATCCGTGAGGCCTATAAGGATCCGACCGACGAGAAGGGCGTGTTTCTCGCGGTCGATGTCGAGGCGGAGAAGCCGTTTCCCAAGCCGGTGACGCTCGCGGCGGTGAAGGCCGAGCCGCGGCTCAAGGACATGGCGCTCGCCAAATATCCGCGGCTGTCGGTGCAGCCGGTGACGGCGCAGGAATGGAAGATCGTCTGCGCCATGGGCGGACTGAAAGAGTAGCCTCATTGTTCTGCTTGCCGATACTCACCGCGCGGCGGCGATGATCTGCGCCAGCACCTGCGCGCGACGGGTGCCGGAGCGGCAGGCCTTCAGCGTGGCGGCGAAACGCTCGAGCACGCCGTCCTCGAAGGCAGCAACGACGGTGTCGTGCACGTAGCTCTTGCGGCAAATGGCGGGCGTGTTGGCGAGATCGTCCGCCACCGCGCGCACGGCGTCGAGCACCTGCTTGCGGCGACGCCGCGCGCTTTCGGCCGGCTGGGTGCGCGCGAGTGCCTCGAGCGCGCTCGCTGAGGCGAGCAGCGTACGAAAATCCTTGAGTGAAATGTTGACGTCGGCGATCTCGCGCAGAAAGCCGTTGACCTCGCGCGCGGTGACGCGGCGCGCTGTGCCCTCCTCGCCGCGATATTGGAACAGCCGTCGCCCCGGCAACTCGCGCAAGGTCGCGATCGCAGTGGCGAGCCGCGGCGAGGTGAATTCCTTCTCGATGGTCTTGCCGCCTTTAGAGCGAAACGTAAGCGTGATGGCCTCGCCATAGACCGCGACGTTCGATTTGAGCAGAGTAGCCGCGCCGCGCGTGCCGTTAAGTCGCGCGTAGTCCTCGCCGCCCGGGCGGATGGCGCTGCGCGCGACCAATTCGATCACCGCGGCGAGCGCGAACTCGCGCGTCGGCGCGGCGCCCGCGAGGTGCTGGCCAATGCTGCGACGAATACGTGGCAGCACGTCGGCGAGGCGGGCAAGACGGCGCGCCTTGCGGACTTCGCGCACCTTCTCCCACTCGGGATGATAGCGGTACTGCAAGCGCCCGGCGGCGTCGCGCCCGATCGCCTGCAGGTGGGCGCGCTCGTCGCTGGCGTAGAGCACATGCTCGTAGGCGGGCGGCACCGCGAGGCGCGTCAGGCGGTCGATCAGCGCGCGGTCGCGAATGACACGTCCATCGGGATGAAGATAGCTCCACCCTTTGCCGCGACGACGGCGGCGGATCGACAAGGCATCCCTCGCCACGAGCCGCAAGCCCAAGCGTCGGGCCATAGCGGCAGCGGCGCGGCCCACACCGTTGCGACGCACGGCGCCGGCGTGTTGGCTTTCACTCTCGCTCGCAGAGCCATTATTCACGACACAAGACGCTTCAAGAACTGTCCTGCAAAATCGCAGCACGGCAATGCCGCGGGCGGCGGGTTGGTTCCTTCGCGGCCTGACGGGCGCGAATGCGCCAGGCGCTCCCCCTCCCCTTCCCCGGACGGCACGGCCGGAGGTAGGCTTGCCGACAAAACGCGGGCGCAAGATCGGGGGAGGACGATGACATTCGCCGGGCTCAATTATCTCGCGATCGTAATCGCGGCCGTGGTGGCCTGGCTCGCCGGCGCGGGCTGGTACATGGCGCTGGGCAAGAGCTGGATGGCGGCGCTCGGCGTCACCGCTGAGCAAATGGAAGCGGCGAAGCGCGAGCCGGGCGCGTGGCTGCCATTCGTCTACGCCTTCGTTGCCGAGCTGGTCATGGCCTGGGTGATGGCCGGACTGCTTGGCCATATCGGCGCGCTCAGCGTGCGCGGCGGCGTGATCTCGGCGGCGTTCTGCTGGGTCGGCTTCGTTCTGCCAGTGATGCTGGTCAACAACACTTTCGCGCGGCGCGACTGGCGCCTGCTGCTGATCGACGGCGGCCATTGGCTCGTCGTGCTGCTGCTGATCGGGGCGATCATCGGCGCCATGGGAGCGTGAACACGGGAATCAATGTTTGCCGCCCCGCCATCTTGGCTTCCGGTTATCGAGGAGAAAGACAATATGCGCAGTCGCATCATCCCGCTGGTGTTGGTCGCCGGACTGTCCGCGCTCGCGATCGCCGCGGCGCTCTCGACCCGCAGCGAGGCGCAAAATCCCATGGGCGACGCCGATGCCGAGCCGGCGCCGTTCAACCCGCAGATGGCGGCGCTCATGAGCATGCTGATCCAGCCGCGCCACGCCAAGCTCGGGCTCGCCGGGCAAGTGGAGAACTGGCCGCTCGCCGGCTATGCCCTAAAGGAGCTGCGCCAGGGCTTCGTGGTGGCGGCGCGCGCGGTGCCGCGCTGGAAGGGCCTGCCGGTGCCCGATCTGTTCGAGGCCGCGGTGAGCCAGCCGCTGGCGGTGCTCGATTTCGCGATCAAGGCGCAGGAGCCGCGCCAGTTCGGCGAGGGCTATGCCAAGCTCACCGCCGGCTGCAACGCCTGCCACGCCACCACCGATCATTCCTTCGTCGTGATCAAGCCGCCCGACAGCCCGGCGGCCTTCCCCAACCAGGATTTTCAGCCGAAGCGGTAGCGGACGATCGACTCACGAGTGAGCCGATGGCAGAGCCGCAAATGCGGTGCGGCACCAGCGTCGACTCATCCCAAAGTATCAGGGCCGATTTGACAAAGCTCAAATGTAGCCTCGCCGCCTGTGCAATCGTGCAGCGTCGGGGCGCGCGGGCACTTCCCGGCACCAAAGTCGAATAGGCGCCGTCTTGTCGCTAGCGCGGCAGCCGTCGCATAATGCGTGGACTCAACAAGGAAGACGCATCAACGCGGGAACGACCCCAAGCGCGCCGCCCTCCCCCGGGTCCAAGGCGCGCGCGACGCCGGAGGGCCAAGCGATGTCCGACAAGGTTTACGACGTACCGCCGGAGTGGAAGAAGCGCGCCTATATCGACGCCGCGAAGTATCAGGAGATGTACGCGCGCGCGCTCAAGGACCCGAACGGATTCTGGGCGGAACAGGCCAAGCGCGTGCACTGGTACAAGGCGCCGAGCAAGATCAAGAACACCTCGTTCGGGCCCGAGAACGTCTCGATCAAATGGTTCGAGGACGGCGTGCTCAACGCCGCCTACAACTGCATCGACCGCCATCTTCCCAAGCGCGCCAAGCAGACCGCGATCATCTGGGAAGGCGACGATCCCTCGCAGTCGAAACACATCAGCTATCAGGAGCTGCACGACGAGGTTTGCAAGTTCGCCAATATCCTGCGCAACCGCAACGTCGAGAAGGGCGACCGCGTCACCATCTATATGCCGATGATCCCGGAGGCGGCCTATGCCATGCTCGCCTGCGCACGCATCGGCGCGATCCATTCGGTGGTGTTCGGCGGCTTCTCGCCGGAGTCGCTCGCCGGCCGCATCGAGGATTGCAAGTCCAACGTGGTGATCACCGCCGACGAGGGCCTGCGCGGCGGACGCAAGGTGCCGCTCAAGGCCA
Source organism: Pseudomonadota bacterium (assembly GCA_046735815.1). Taxonomy (GTDB): domain Bacteria; phylum Pseudomonadota; class Alphaproteobacteria; order Rhizobiales; family Xanthobacteraceae; genus VAZQ01. The sequence continues at coordinate 6,346 of JBKPUA010000025.1, read as the reverse complement.
ATACCGACGCTGCCATTGCCAAGGTCGGCGGCGTCGATCACGTCATCGTCGTGCGCCGCACGGGCGCGGCGGTGAACATGGAGCCCGGCCGCGACGTCTGGTACCACGAAGCAGCCGCGGTGGTGACCTCGGAATGCCCGTGCGAGCACATGCACGCCGAGGATCCGCTGTTCATCCTCTATACGTCGGGCTCGACCGGCAAGCCGAAGGGCGTGCTGCACACCACCGGCGGCTATCTCGTCTATACCTCGCTGACGCACCAATACGTGTTCGACTATCACGACGGCGACATCTACTGGTGCACCGCCGACGTCGGCTGGGTGACCGGCCACAGCTACATCGTCTACGGCCCGCTCGCCAACGGCGCCACCACCTTGATCTTCGAGGGCGTGCCGAACTACCCGACCATGTCGCGGTTCTGGGAGGTGTGCGACAAGCACCAGGTCAACACCATCTACACCGCGCCGACCGCGATCCGCGCGCTGATGCAGGCGGGCGACGCGCCAGTGACGAAGACCTCGCGCAAGTCGCTGCGGCTGCTCGGCACCGTCGGCGAGCCGATCAATCCCGAGGCGTGGGAATGGTACTACCGCGTTGTGGGCGAGGGCCGCTGCCCGATCGTCGATACCTGGTGGCAGACCGAGACCGGCGGCATTTTGATTACACCCCTGCCCGGCGCGACCAAGCTCAAACCCGGCTCGGCGACGCAGCCGTTCTTCGGCGTGGTGCCGCAGATTGTCGATGCCGAGGGCAAGCTGCTCGAGGGTCCCGGCACCGGCAATCTCTGCATCGCCGATGCCTGGCCCGGCATGATGCGCACCGTGTTCGGCGACCACCAGCGCTTCGTCGACACCTACTTCAAGGCCTATCCCGGCAAGTACTTCACCGGCGACGGCTGCCGGCGCGACGAGGACGGCTATTACTGGATCACCGGCCGGGTCGACGACGTGATCAACGTCGCCGGCCATCGGCTGGGCACCGCCGAGGTCGAGAGCGCGCTGGTCGCGCACGCCAAGGTGTCGGAGGCGGCGGTGGTGGGCTATCCACACGACATCAAGGGCCAGGGCATCTATGCCTATGTCACCTTGATGGCCGGCGAGAACCCGAGCGAGGACCTGCGCAAGGAATTGATCGCCTGGGTGCGCAAGGAGATCGGCCCGATCGCCTCGCCTGACCTGATCCAGTTCGCGCCCGGACTGCCCAAGACGCGCTCGGGCAAGATCATGCGGAGGATCCTGCGCAAGATCGCCGAGGACGAGTACGGCAATCTCGGCGACACGTCCACGCTCGCCGATCCCACCGTGGTCGACGACCTCGTCGGCAACCGCCAGAACAAGAAGGCGCACGCTTAGTGCACCGCACAGAGCTTATTGGCGGAGCATGATCTTTTTCGAAAACCGGTATCCACTTTTCGGGATCATGCTCTAGGCTCACGCGCGCCTCGCTGTGGCGCGCGCATCACACTCGCCGGAAATCTGTACCGATCACCGATGCTGATGCGGGATTTCGGCTGAGGTCGAAGAGCGATTCGAGTATTATGATTACTGATCCGTTACCTGCGCGGGCAATCCCCGCGGGGACCGCTAGGCAACGTCGATCACAGGGGAACAACACAACTTATACACGGTCGAATCATGCATCTGACACGCTGGCTCGCAGCCTCCGCGGCTGCGGTGGTGCTTGCTGCGTCCGCTGCGATGCCGCAGTCCGCGCAGGCACGCGAGATCGTCGGCTTTTCCGAAAACTATTCGAGCGGCACGGTGGTGGTGAAAACCAGCGAGCGAGCGCTCTACTACGTGCTCGGCAACGGCAAGGCCGTACGCTATCCGGTCGGCGTCGGCCGCGCCGGCAAGCAGTGGACCGGCACCGCCTACATCAACAGCAAGCAGCTGAGCCCGGCCTGGTCGCCGCCCGCCGATGTGCGGCGCGACAAGCCCTCGCTGCCGAATGTGATCCCGGGCGGCAGCTCCGCCAATCCCATGGGCGCCGCGGCCATGACGCTGAGCGGCGGCGGGGAATATGCGATTCACGGGACCAACAGTCCCGGCTCGATCGGCGGTTTCGTTTCCTACGGCTGCATCCGCATGTACAACGCGGACGTGCTCGATCTGTACGGCCGCGTCAGCTGGGGCACGACGGTCATCGTCACACGCTGACGCGGGTCAGCTTTCAGACGCCGGTCGTCGGTGGTCAGAGCTCGCGAGCCCTCTGATTACTGACCACTGATGACGGACTTCCTGATCCGCACGTAAATCGCCCCCTCGCCGCCATGGCCGATGTGCGCGGTCTCGAAGCCGACCACATAGGGGCGCAGGTCGGGAAGCCGCAGCCACAGTGGCACCTGGCGCTTGAGGACGCCGCCCTCGCCACCGTCGTCACGGCGGCCGCCTTTGCCGGTGATGACGAGCACGAATCTGGCGCCGTCGCGCTGGGCGCGACGCAGGAAGCGGGTGAGCGCCGCGTGCGCCTCGTTCTGGGTCTTGCCGTGCAGGTCGAGGCGAGCATCGATTGCTTGGGTGCCGCGTGCCAGGCGCTGCTTGAGGCGGCGGTCAAGGGGCTCGAGCGCAGACGCGGGCTTCGGCGCGGGCTTGGCGGAGACCGAGTGCGTCACCCTCTCAGCGCGGGCAGGCGCGGGCGCGGATGGCTTGCGCGCGGTTGGCGCAGGCGGCGCAGATGCGATGGCAGGTCGGCGTTGGCGCAGCGGCGCGACCGCGCGGGTGAACTTCGCCCACAGCTCGCGCTCTTCAGCGCTGAGCTTTGAGCGGTCGCGCCGGCTCATGAGCGCGGCCGCGCGCGCGCCGGGCCGGCCTGCCAGCGATCGTGGCGCGGTGGTCGCAGCTGGTCGTCCGCGCTCCGGCCGACCGTCGTTTTGACCTTGGCGTTCTCTTTCCTGACCTCGGCCTCCGGGATCTTCGGCTTCGGCACCGGCAGCGGCATGTGCCGGCCGGCTGCGACCATGTCGAGCTCGCGCGGGAGCAGCATGACGAAGCGGCCGGGATGGCGGATGCGGCCGGCGATGCGCCCAGCGTCGTCGCCGGCGCCCCAATAGAGGTCGGCACGCGCCGGCCCGACGATGGCGGAGCCGGTGTCCTGGGCGATCATCAGGCGGCGGAACGGTGTCGATGCTTTGGCGCTGTCGATCGGCAGGCTCGCGTCGATGAAGAACGGGGTGCCGTAGACGTGGATCTTGTCGACCGCGATGGAACGGCCGGGGGTAAGCGGAGCCCCCTGCGCGCCGGCGGGCTCGCCGTCGTTGGAGAGGCCGGTGATGCGGAAGAAGATGAACGAGCGGTTGGTGGCACGCAGCTTGGGCGCCTCTTCGGGGTTGGCCGCCATCCAGTCGCGGATGCGCTGCATCGACATCTCTTCGCGCGGCACCAGGTTCTGCTCGATGAGCACACGCCCGACGGCGGTATAGGGATAGCCGTTGTGGGAGTCGTAGTTGAGGCGCAGCGGCGTGCCGTCCTCGAGGATGACACGCGCCGAGCCCTGGATCTGGATCGACAGCGCCTCGAACGGGTCCTTGAGCCAGCAGATTTCGAGCTTCTGGCCGTCGAGCGCGCCGGCCTCGATGGCGCCGCGATCGTGATAGGGCACGATCTCGTTGTTCTCGTTGCGACGGCCGACCAGGACGCCCTTGTTGGGAAACGGCTCGACGCCGGGCTTGTAGCCGGCCGCCACCAGGTCGGGCGGGCGGCGATAGAGCGGCACGGAGAATTCCGGATTGGGGGTGCGCGAGCCCTGGACGATCGGCTCCCAATAGCCGGTCAGAAAACCTTGCGTCTCGCCCAGCCGCGCGATGCGCACCGGGCGGAAATTGTCCTCGAAGAAAGCACGCGCGGCCGCCGCGCTCGCAGGTCGCAGCTTGGCGACGCGCCGGCAGACCTCCCACAGCGCGTTGTAGACCAGCCGCTCGTCGATCGGACGCTTGATCTGGCGAAAGATCCGGCAGCTCGCCTGATAGGCTTCGAACGCGGCGAGGTGATCGTCGGCCGCCCAGCCGTCGAGCTCAGCCCATTTGATCGGCTCGAGTTGGCTGTCTGCAAGCTTGAACGGTTCGTCGGGCGCTTGCGCCTGAGCGAGGCCCGCAATCCACAGCGTGGCTACGGCGATGCTGGCGAGGAAAGCGCACCGGCGCACGGGCATTCGCGTTGCGTCCCGGTCACTGCCCGGCTTCGGTGGCGACGAGCTTCCAATTGGGATCGCGCGAGGAAAGGTCGCGCGCGAACGTCCACACGTCGGTCACGTCGGTGACCTTCTCCGGATTACCTTCGATCACGTTGCCGGACTTGTCGCGGGTGACCGAGACCAGCTGCGAGACGAAGCGCACCGTGATCTGCGCCGTGCGGCCGCGCAGCTCGGTGGCGGTGATGTCGGACTTCTCGATGGCGACGAAACGGGTCTCGACGGTCTCGCCTTTGTTCTCACGCTCGCGGATCGCGGCTTCGAAACCCTCGTAGACGTCACGCGACAGCAGGTTCTTGAGCGAGCGCCGGTCGCCCTCGGCATAGGCCAGCACGATCATTTCGTAGGCCGCGCGCGCGCCGGTGATGAAATGCTTGGCGTCGAAGCTCTTGTCCTCCTTGGCCACGGCATCGAGCCCGACCGCAAGCGCGGAGCCGGCTTCTGCAATCCCCTTCCAACGTTCGGCCGGTGGGGTTTCGACCGGCGGCTTTTGCGCGCTTTCGGCGGGACGCCCGGGCAGCGTCACCACATTGTCGTTGGTGGCCCCGCGCACGGCGTCGCGGGGGGCATAGGGATCATAGGGCGGCCGCTCGCGGCCGGTGCGCTGGCCAAGCACGCTGCGCAGGCGCAGGAAGATGAACACCGCCAGCGCCAGAAAGATGATGGTGTAGATGTCGAACACGTCTCGCACGCTCTCGGCAGCCGTGACGGAACTATGGGATCAGCCGAATGCCGGCAGACAGGAAATCTGCGGGGCCAGAGATCGGTTCCCGTACCAATATGTAATCACGCGACCGTACTGATCCAGGGGCTTGTGCCGACCTATCGGCGCATGTCGTCGCATTGCTCCGGACCATAGACGATCCCAACCATGGCGCCAACATGGCTGACGCCGAGGAGACATGCAGGAAACGGGCCGATGTCTTTGGTTAAATGGATCTTTATCGGGCTTCTCGTGCTGCCGGCGGCGGAGCTCCTCGCACTTGTCCTGGTGGCGGCGCTGATCGGCTGGCTCGCGACCATCGCCCTTTTTGTCGCCACCTCGGTCATCGGCCTGTTGCTGCTGCGAAGGTCGGGACGTGCCGACCTCGCACGCCTGCGCCAAGCCTTCGCCCAAGACGGCATTCGCGCGATCCGTCTGGAGACGCCCGGCATGGCCTCGGTGCTCGGTGGAATCCTGCTGTTATTTCCTGGTTTTATCACCGACGCGCTGGGCGCCGCGCTGTTCGTCCCGGCGCTGCGGCGATGGGCCGCCGGCAAGCTCGCAACAAGCGTCCCACGCCCGCGGCGCCGCCGCGACGGCCGTGTCATCGACCTCGAGCCGGGCGAATGGCATCGCATTCCCGATCGCCGGCGCGGCCGCCGTCGCAAGCCCAAGGGCGAAGCGTGACGTCCTTGTCCCCCCGGAGGGCCTGTGTTAGCCACGCCGCCGACTGCTGCACTCAAGAACGCGAGAGGAAGGCCCGATGACGACCCCCGGCAATGGCGGCCCCGCGCAGAGCCCGAGCCCCCAGCAGGGCCAGCCACAACTCAGCGTTCTCGGCCAATACATCAAAGATCTTTCGTTCGAGAACCCGAACGCGCCGCGCTCACTGGCGCCGGCCCAGACCCCGCCGCAGATCAGCATCCAGATCAACGTCGTCGTGCAGCAGCTCGCCGCCACCGACTACGAAGTCGCGCTCAAGCTCGAGGGCAAGGCGGAGAGTTCCGGAACGGCGCTGTTCATGTTCGAGCTGACCTTCGCCGGGGTGTTCCGCGTCCAGAACGTACCGCAGGAGACGCTGCAGCCGCTGGTGATGATCGAGTGCCCGCGCCTTTTGTTTCCGTTCGCACGCGAGATCATCGCGACCGCGGTACGCAACGGCGGCTTCCCGCCGCTCCTGCTCGACCCGGTCGATTTCGTCGCGCTCTACCAGCAGCGCGCCGCCCAGGCGCAGGCACCGCAACCCACCACGACGCCGCAGAGCTAGACGGCAGACGGCGATCACGCGCTGCGTGCGAGATCGCGATCGCGCAGATATTCGTGCCAGATGGCTGCCTCGCCAAGCGTGGCGACGAAGCTTAGATGCGCCGTGCGCTCGTCGGCGGTGAGACGGGGCGACAGCGGTTGCGGCCGTACGCGGATCGCAAGCGTGCCCGCCGCTACCGTGCTCGGCCCCAC
>JBKPUA010000024.1:0-10926 GCA_046735815.1 Pseudomonadota bacterium | reverse complement strand
CCCATTACTTGGCGGCCGAATGCCAATGCGCGCGCTTTCCCGGTGCCGCGGCAGGACTACGGCAACCAGGCCGGCGGCGGCACCGTGCACTACGGTTCGGTGTCGTGGCGCATGCACGAGGATGACTTCCGCGCTCGCTCGCAGACCATCGAGCGCTACGGCGCATCAGTGATCCCGGAAGATTCCTCGCTCGCAGACTGGCCATTGAGCTACGCCGACCTCGAGCCCCACTACGATCGCGCGGAATACGAGCTCGGCGTCTCCGGCAAGGCCGGCAATCTGCAGGGCAAGAAGCTCGACGGCGGCAACATCTTCGAAGCGCCGCGCAAGCGCGACTATCCACTGCCGCCGTTGCTCGTGGAGCAGGCGGGCCAAGCGTTCGAGGCCGGGACCAAGAAGCTCGGATATCACCCGTTCTCGACCCCGCGTGCGATCCTGTCACAGCCCTATAACGGCCGGCCCGGCTGCACCTATTGCGGCTTCTGCCAGGCCTTCGGCTGTCACGTGGGCGCCAAGTCGTCGATCCTGGTCACCAAGCTGCCGGAGGCCGACGCCACCAACAACTTCAAGCTCATCACCGGTGCGATGGCCTATCGCGTCAACAGCGACAACAGCGGGCGCGTCACCGGCGTGGCCTATTACGGGCCTGACGGCTCCGACAACACCATCGAGGCCGAGGTCGTCATTCTCTCGACCTTCATCTACGACAACACGCGGCTGCTGCTGCTGTCGAAAACCGATCGGTTCCCGAATGGCCTCGCCAATTCGAGCGGACAGCTCGGCAAACACATGATGGCGCATATGATGGCGAACGTGTTCGTCGGCTTCGACGACCGGCACATCAACATCTATATGGGGCCGAGCGCGCAGAAGCATACAATCGACGACTTCAACGCCGACAACTTCGACCACAGCGGCGTGGGCTTCATTCGCGGCTCGCAGATCTCGATCGGTACCGGCAACCTGCAGGGCGGGCCGATCGCGCTCACCACGGTGGCCGCGCCTCCCGGTGTCCCGACCTGGGGCGCCGCCTATCGCGACTTCCTCGCCCAGTACTACACGCGGCACGCGGCGATGGTCGCCCAGACCGAAAACCTGGCCTATCCCGACCAGATGATCGATCTCGATCCCAATGTGCGCGACGCCTGGGGCTTGCCGGCGCCGCGTCTGACCTACGACTGGCGGCGGCCGAACGAGCGCGCGCGCGTCGAATTCATGCAGAAGAAGATGGAGGAGATCGGCCGTGCCATGGGCGCCTCGCTGGTCTGGCGCGCACCGGTCAGCCCGGCCGGCGCGCCAGGTGCGCACCACGAGGGCGGCACGCGCATGGGCAACGATCCCAAGACGTCGGTGGTCAACCGCTACGGCCAGAGCTGGGACATTCCCAATCTCTTCGTCGTCGGCAGCTCGACCTTCCCATCGATGAGCGGTTTCAATCCGACGCTCACCATCCAGGCGCTCGCCTATATGAGCGCCGACGCCATCGCCAACCGCTACCGGAAGAACCCCGGCGCGCTGCTGTAGCGCGCACGCAGACTTATCCACCCGGCCGTGCGACGGACTCGCGCGAGTCCGTCGCACCTTCATTGACCAATCGCGGAGATCATGAGCCATGGCGACCGAACGGACGGATGTCGTCATCGTCGGCGTCGGCGCTGCGGGTGGGATTCTTGCCGCCGAGCTCGCGAAGGCCGGCATGAAAGTCATCGGGCTCGAACGCGGTCCGCGCCTCACCACGCAAGACTTCAATCCGCACGATGAGTTGCGCTATTTCTAGCGCCAGGATTTGCGCCCGCATCCGAAGCGTCAGCCTGTCACCTGGCGGCCGAATGCCGATACCCGCGCGAGTGCGATCCCGACGCAGAGCTATGGCAATCAGGCTGGCGGCGGCACCGTGCATTACGGCGCGGTTTCGTGGCGCCTGCACGAGGACGATTTTCGCGCCCGCTCGCAGACCGTCGAGCGCTACGGCGCTTCCGCTATCCCGGAAGGCTCCTCGCTCGTCGACTGGCCCTTGAGCTACGCCGATCTCGAGCCCTACTACGATCGCGCCGAATACGAACTCGGCGTCTCCGGCAAGGCCGGCAATCTCCAGGGCAGGAAGGTCGACGGCGGCAACGTGTTCGAAGCGCCGCGCCGGCGCGATTATCCGCTGCCGCCGTTACGCGCGGATCAATCCGGCATCCACTTCGACACCGGTGCGCTCAAGCTCGGCTATCATCCGTTCCCGACCCCGCGCGCCATCCTGTCGGAGTCCTATAACGGCCGGCCCGGCTGCACCTATTGCGGTTTCTGCCAGGCCTTCGGCTGTCACGTCGGCGCCAAGTCGTCGATCCTGGTCACCAAGCTGCCGGAGGCCGACGCCACCGGCAATTTCAAGCTCATCACCGGCGCCATGGCCTATCGCGTCAACAGCGACAACAGCGGGCGCGTCACCGGCGTGGCTTATTCTGGGCCCGACGGTTCCGACAACACGATCGAGGCCGAGGTCGTCATCCTCTCGACCTTCATCTACGACAACACGCGCCTGCTGCTGCTGTCGAAGACCGATCGGTTCCCGAACGGGCTCGCCAATTCGAGCGGCCATCTCGGCCGGCATCTCATGACCCATTTTCGGCCGACGGTGTTTCTCACCTTCGACGACCGGCACATCAACATCTACATGGGTCCCAATGCCCAGAAGCACAGCCTCGACGATCTCAACGCGGACAATTTCGACCACGGCGGTCTGGGCTTCATCCGCGGCGCGCAGATATCGGTAAGCACTGTCGGTCTGCAGGGCGGGCCGATCGGGGCGGCGATGGGTATGAACCCTCCACCGGGTACGCCGCGCTGGGGCGCGGCCTACCGCGATTTCCTCGCGAGCTCCTTCACCCGCCACGCCTCGATCGTCGCGCAAACCGAGGACCTGCCTTACGCCCACCAGACGATCGACCTCGATCCCAACGTGCGCGACTCCTGGGGGCTGCCGGCGCCGCGCCTGACCTACGACTGGCGGCGGCCGAACGAGCTCAAGCGCGCCGACTTCATGATGGCCAAGATCGAGGAGCTTGGCCGCGCCATGGGCGCGGCGCGGGTGTGGCGCGCGCCGCAAGGGCCGGGTGCCCCCGGCGGGCATCACGAGGGCGGCACGCGCATGGGCAGCGATCCCAAGACCTCGGTGGTGAACCGTTACGGCCAGAGCTGGGATATCCCGAACCTGTTCATGATCGGCAGCTCGACCTTCCCATCCCAGAGCAGCTTCAATCCGACGCTCACCATCCAGGCACTCGCTTATATGAGCGCCGACGCCATCGCCAACCGCTACCGGAAGAATCCGGGACCGCTGCTCTAGCGGGGAGCAATTCAACGTCATTTGCGGTCGCGTGGCGCGAGGGCTTTCGCGCCTTCTATGGCCTTGCTCCCGTAGGCGTCTGCTACACTATAATGATCAAGAGGGAGCGATCATGCCCGAATGCTTCGTTGCTAAGGCCGCCGAGATGCAGGACGGTGATCGGCGGATCGTCGTTGCCGGGAATGCGGAGATCGGCGTGTTCTACAAGGACGGCAGCTACTATGCGTACAGCAATTATTGCGTCCATTCCGGCGGCCCTGCCTGCGAAGGCATCATGATCAACCGCGTGGTCGACGTGATCGCGCCCGACCGCACCTACCAAGGGCAGACGTTCTCGGACGAGGTCCACTTCGTCTGTCCGTGGCACGGCTACGAGTTCGACCTGAAGACCGGCGAGTGCGTCGGCGACCGACGGCTGCGGTTGCGCAAATTCGACGTCATCCGGCGCGGCGACGACATCTTCGTCGTTGCCTAGATATTTTTGAGGAAAGGGCGCGCCCCATGGATATGGCCCGCAGCGAAGTCCGCAAGCTCGCCGCCGAGGACTATTCGACCGCGCAGCATCTCGAGCACGCCTCCCAGCAGGCGCGCGAGCGCAACTATCAGGATTTTCTCATCGTCGACGTGGACGCGCACCACTACGAGAGCGAATCCTACAAGGACGTGTTCGAATACATCGAAAGCCCGGTGATCCGCCGCCAGGCGGTGGAATCGGCCAAGCGCGGCGCGCGCGCCTCCATGCTCGGGGGCACCGTCGGCTACCAGGACATCGGCGGGCGCATCACCCGCCACGAGTTGCGCCGGCACGACATCCGCCGCCACGACGCGCTCGGAGCGAGCCGCCACCGCGATGTCGGCATGACGCTGGAATGGATGGACGCCATGGGCGTCGACTATTCCTGCCTGTTCCCCACGCCGATGCTGTTTCTCGGCCTGCATCCGCAGGTCGAGGTCGAGGTGGCGATGTGCCGCGCCTATAATCGCTGGCTCTGCGAGCGCATCCTCGCGGTCGAGCCACGCATCATCTCGATGCTCTATCTGCCGTTCAACGATCCGGAGGCCGCCTACAAGACGGTCAAGGACTTCGGCGACAAGAAGGGCGTGGTGGGGTTCATGGTGACGTCGCCGCGCTACAAGCCCGTGCACGACAACGCCTATGTCAAGACCTATGCGCTGCTCGAGGAGATGGGCAAGCCCATCGCCTTCCACGCCGCCTACAATTGGAACGACCAGTCGCTATCGCTCACCAACCGGTTCATCTCGGTGCACGCGCTCGGCTTCATGTGGTTCAACATGGTCCACATGACCAATTGGGTGATCAATGCCCTGCCCGAGCGCTTTCCCAAGCTCAAGGTGATGTGGATCGAGAGCGGGATCACCTGGGCCTATTGCCTGATGCAGCGGCTCGACCACTCCTACATGATGCGTACGTCCGATTGTCCCTCGCTCAAGCGCAAGCCGAGCGAATACATGCGCGAGATGTACTATTCCTCGCAGCCGATGGAGAAGCCGCGCGACCGCTCGATCCTCGAAGCGACATTCAAGATGATCAACGCCGAGACCCAGTTGATGTGGTCGTCGGACTATCCGCACTGGGACTTCGACTTGCCGAGCGTGATCTACGACTTGCCGTTCCTGAGCGAGACGGGACGGCGCAACATCCTCGGCGGCACCGCCGCCAAGGTGTTCGGGCTCGACCCCAAGCCGGTGAAGAAGAACCCGTAGCGACTATCGCGTGGGAGCAGCGGGAGCCGGCGCCGGCGCTGGAGCGGGCGCGGCGCTTTTCGGGCTGGGCGCGCTGGGGCGCGCAGGTGCCGGCGTCTGCTGCTGCGCGGGAAGGTACTTGGCGGTGACGGAGCGATCGACCTGCTTGAGCGAGCTGTCGGGCAGGCGCTTCCACACCTCGTCCATGCCGAGCAGCGGAATGCCGAGATAGCCGCGCACGGTCAGGGTCTGGCCGTCGGGGCTCACCGTCATCATGGCGCGGTAGATGGTGCCGTCGCGCGGATCGAGGATGTTGCCGTCCTCGTAGCGCAAGCCGTTGCGCTTCATGCCCCGAATGAACGACATGCCGAGCAGTGGGGCGTTCCTGCGATCGTCAGTGCATTTGCTGCAGGTCGGATTGGGTGGATCGCCGGGCCTGGCCCACAGCTTGGCGAACGCGCCCTCATAGACGCCGTTGCGCTCGACGAACAGGAACCAGCCTACCGACTTGCCCTGCTCGTCCGTCTTCTCCCACAGGCCGGCCACGGTCGGCTCGGCGGCCTTTGCGGGGACGCGGGCAAATGAGACTGCCATCAGACTCGATGCGATCAGCGTCACGATCAAGGTTGGCTGTGATACTCGCAATGGAGAATCCCTCGTTGGAACCGGGGTCCGGCTGCAATATAGCGGCGCCTGCCGACCCTGTGAATCATGGCCTCGCGGCGGTTTGACACCCGTTTTGCCGGCGGCTCAGCGCCCCGCCGGGTTGACATCAGTCAACCATCCTTCTTCACCTTAGGGGCCGACGAAGCCTTGTTTTGCCGCCCCGCGCAAGGCAATCATGCGCACCCTTTCGGAGCACGCCCACGGCATGTATCAGGTTCATGGCGTATTCGTGATTTGGCGGCAATGCCTGCTGTCCGGGGCGACGCCGTTGGCCGTCGGAAAAGCAGGCATCGTACGTGACATGACACTCGCGCTGAACTGGGCTACCACCGCGCTCATCTGCCGCGCCCCGGTCGGCGCTCGCATCCCGGGCGCGCAGCGGCCCGTCCTCGCATGCGCCTCCTGAGCGTTGCGGGCTCGACGGCGAGGGCGTGACCGTGGCGGATGGCCGCGGGTGAAGATCGCACCACAGAAGATCGCACCGGAAATGAACTGAGCTGCGAGCGACCCGACCGTCATGTCGTTGATCTACCGACTCGCGTCCCGCAACCTGCTGCACGACCGGCTGCGCTTCATCGCCACCGTCGTGGGCATCGTGTTCTCCATCGTGCTGGTGACCGTCCAGCTCGGGCTCTATCTGGGCTTCGGCCGGATGGTGACGACGATGATCGACCACGCCTCCGCCGACCTGTGGATCATGCCGGCGGGCACGAAGTGCTTCGAGGATCCCTCCTTGCTGGACGAGCGCAAGCGATTCCAGGCGCTGTCGATCAACGGCGTGGCGCAGGCGATCCCGGTCGTCATCGGCTTCGCCGACTGGAAGATTCCCGCCGGCGGAACGACCCCGGTATTCGTCGTCGGATCGGATCTGCGCGCCGGCGGGCTGCTGCCCTGGAACGTCGTCGAAGGCAGCATCGAGGCGCTGTCGATCCCCGGCGCGATCGCGGTCGACCAGTCTTATTTCGAGCGGCTCGGGATCAACGGCATCGGCGCCAGCGCGGAGATTCGCGGGCACAAGGTGGAGGTGCGGGCGGTGACCAAGGGCATCCGCTCCTTCACCACGACGCCTTACGTCTTCACCGCGCTCGATCGCGCGCGTGGCTATACCGGCGTGTCGCCCAGCAAGGCCACCTATTTCCTCGTGCGCCTGGCTCCTGGCGCCGATCGGGAAAGCGTACAGCAGCGGCTCAAGGCCAATCTCACCGACGTCGACGTCCTCACCTCCGCCGAGTTCCGCGACCGCAGCCGATCGTTCTGGCTGTTCGGTACCGGCGCCGGCGCCGCGCTGTTCGCAGGCGCGTTGCTCGGCATCATCGTGGGCACCGTCATCGTCGCACAGACCTTGTATTCCAGCACCAAGGATCATCTCAACGAGTTTGCGACCCTGCGTGCCATGGGATCGTCCAGCGTCTACATTCACAAGGTGATCATCTGCCAGGCCCTGATCAATGCGATCATCGGGTTCGGTCTGGCGGCCGGCATCGGGCTGATCGTGGTCGCAGCCACCGCCGACTCGGCCTTGCCGATCGTCATGACGCCGGGATTGACGCTCGTGCTGTTGGTGCTGACGGTCGCCATGTGCGTGCTCTCGGCGGTTGCCGCCATTGTGCAGGTCACCCGCATCGATCCGGCGATGGTATTCACGCGATGACCAAAGCCGTCATCGAGGCGATCGATGTGGTGAAGCTGCTCGGCCAGGGCGCCGGCGAGGTCCGCGCCCTCAAGGGCGTGAGTCTCGCGGTCACGGGCGGCGAGCTGACGCTCTTGATGGGGCCCTCCGGCAGCGGCAAGACCACCCTGCTCTCGATCCTCGGATGCATGATGAAGCCGACCGAAGGAACGGTTCGCGTCGATGGCCATTCCATCGCGGGCGCTGGTCCCGAGCAGCTCGCCAAGCTGCGGCGCGAGCATGTGGGCTTCGTGTTCCAGTCCTTCCATCTGTTTCCGACCTTGACCGCCGCCGACAACGTGCGCTTGGCGCTCGACGTGCGCGGCGAGAACTCCGCGCGCGCGCTTGGCAAGGCCAACGACGCGCTTGCCAGGGTCGGGCTCTCCCACAAGAGCAAGTCCTATCCGCTCGAGCTCAGCGGCGGCGAGCAACAGCGCGTCGCCATCGCGCGCGCCATCGTCGGCAGCGCGTCGGTCATTCTGGCGGACGAGCCTACCGCCGCGCTCGACAGCGTGAACGGCAACGCGGTCATGACGCTGCTCGCCGAAGTCGCCAAGGATGAATCGCGCGGGGTGTTGGTCGTCACCCACGACCCGCGTATATTGCCCTTCGCCGATCGCGTGGTTCGCATCGAGGATGGAAAGATCGTGGGCGAGGAACGTCGTGACGCGAAGCGCGCGCCAGGGGAGGGCGGTTGCGTAACCCAGGGTCCGGTCGAAAAGCATGATGATAATGAAAAGTAAGGCCGCCGCCTTCGGCGCGTTGCTCGCAGTCGCCGTCGCGTGCGCGGCGCTGGCCGCGAAGACGGGAGCGCAGGAAGCGGGACGCGCGCCGCGCCCGGAGCCCGCTGACGAGAAACGCTGGCAGGCGGTGGCGCCCGGTCGGGTCGAGCCGGCCGGCGGAGAGATCAAGATCGCCGCCCCGACCATGGGCGTGATCGGCGAAGTGCTGGTCAAGGCGAACGACAAGGTCGCCGCCGGCGATCCGCTGATCCGCCTCGCCGACAGCGAAGCGCAGGCGCGCCTCGCCACCGCGGAGGCGCAAGTGGGGATGCGCAAGCGCTCGCGCAACGACGAGGCCGCGCCGACCCGGGCGGCGGCACGGCGCCGCGCCGAGGATGCGGTCGCCGACGCCGACAAGGCGGTGTGGGACGCGCAAGCCGCGCTCGACAAAGCCGTGATCGACCGCCGCGCCGGTCGTGCATCCGATGCCGATCTCGATGCCGCGCGCACCGCATTGTCGCGCGCGCAGGATCGCCTCAAGCAGCAGAAGGCCGAGTTGCGCCGCATCGAAGCCGACGCCAACACGTTGCTGCCGAGCTTTTCGGAAGGCCAGCTCAATGTGGCGCGCGCCGAGGTCGCGGCGGCGGCGGCGGCCTTCGAGAAGCTGACCATCCGCGCGCCCGTCGCCGGCACGGTCTTGCAGGTCAACGCCAAGCCCGGCGAGTTGGCCAGCCCGTCCAATCCGCAGGCGTTGTTGGTTCTGGGCGACATCTCCGCGCTGCGCGTGCGTGCGGAGCTGGACGAACGCGATTTCGGCGAAATCAAGATCGGCCAACCAGTTCTGGTGCGCGCCGCCGCCTTTCGCGGACGCGAATTCGCCGGCAAGGTCGCCTTCATCGCGCCGATCGTGGAGCAGGGCCGCATCAACGCCCGCGGCAGCCAGCGCAACGTAAGCGACGTCGACGTGGTCGAGGTGCTCATCGATCTGGCGCAGGCGGATCCGCTCGCGATCGGGATGAAGGTCGATGTCTATTTTCAGCCCGACGGCCATTGATCGGCCGACGGCGGCCTCAATTCGCCCCTCTTATTCCGACCCCGCCAATCCCGCCTGCTCGATGACCTTGCCCCAGCGGGCGATCTCGCTCTCGACGAAGCGCTTGAGCTCGCCAGGAGACGGGCTCACCTGCGGGATGGCGCCGTCCTTGACCAGGCTTTCCGTGACCGCGGGATCGCTCATGATCTCGCGGATGTGGCCGTAGAGCTTGTCCACGATCGCTTGCGGCACGTTGCCGGTGGTGGTCACCGTGTGCCAGGAGGCGGTGTCGAAGCCGGGAATGCCGACCTCGGCGAGCGGTGGGATATCGGCGACCGCCGGCACCCGCTCCTTGGTGGTGACGCCGAGCGCGCGAACCTTCCCGCTCTCGATCAGCGAGAGCGCCGGCGGCACGTCGCAGAACATCATCTGGATGTGCCCCCCGACGAGGTCGTTGAGCGCCGGCGCTGAGCCCTTGTAGGGAACGTGCACCAGGTCGACCCCGAAAATGCCTTTGAACATTTCGGCGTTGAGATGGTGGAAGGTGCCGGGCCCAGGCGTGCCGAACGCGATCTGGCCGGGCTTGTCCTTGGCGAGCTTGACCAGGTCCGAAACCGACTGGATCGGCAGCGCCGGATTGACCACGAGCACGAACGGCACGCGCGCGAGCAGCGCGATCGGCGTGAGCTCCGTGCGCGGATCATAGGGCAGGTTCTTGCGGACGGTGACGTTGATGGCGAGCACCGTGCTCGAGGCCATCATGATGGTGTAGCCGTCAGCCGCCGCACGCGCGACCGCTGTGGCCGCGGTCACGCCGCCGCCGCCCGGCCGATTCTCCACCACGAACGGCTTGCCCAGCCGTTGCTCAAGCTTTTGTCCGAGAATGCGCGCGAACAGGCTGGTCACGCCGCCGGGCGCGAACGGCACGATGAAGGTCACCGGCCGGCTCGGATAGTCCGATGTCTGCGCCGACGCCCGGCCCGTCGCTCCGCCGAGCGCGCTCGCGAGCAGCGAGGCGAGGACGACGCGACGCGACGGCAAGGCCGTCGTTGCTCTCCTCGTCATCGCGCCTCCTGCTATGATCGAACCTGAGCCGAATGCAAGCCGACGATACTGTCTGCGCGCCTCGCTCGGCAACACCAAGCACTTCTAACCGGCAGACCTGGACTGCGCGGACGTATGCAATGCCGCCTTGCGAACGCGCGGGCAACGCGGCAGGTTGCTGCACTCTACGGAGCGACGGATGAGCAGGCGCATAGAGTTTGCATTGGTGGTGGCGGTCATTGGCGTCTTCCCGCACGCACTCGCGGCCGACACGCTCAAGATCGCCTCGCCCATCCGCGGCAGCTGGGAGGGCGCGATCCCCGAGCTCGGTCAGCAGGCCGGCATCTTCCGCAAGCACGGACTCGACCTCGACATCCTCTATACCCAAGGCGGCGGCGAGACGTTGCAGGTTGTCGTCTCCGGCTCGGTCGACGTGGGCCTGAGCGCCGGCATGCTGGGAAGTCTCGGCGCCTACGCTAAAGGCGCGCCGATCCGCATCATCGGCGCGAGCTCGACCGGATCGCGCGAGGTTTTCTGGTGGGTCGCCGCGGCGAGATCGTCGCTCACCTCGATGCGCGACGTGAACGGCCAGACCATTGCCTACTCCACCACCGGGGCCTCTTCCCAAATCGCGGTGCTGCGCTTCATCAATGAATACGGCCTCAAGGCGCGACCGGTCGCGACCGGAGATACCGCCGCAACCATCACCCAGGTGATGTCGGGCCAGGTCGACGTGGGCTGGGCAGTGGCGCCG
>JBKPUA010000023.1:0-2014 GCA_046735815.1 Pseudomonadota bacterium | reverse complement strand
CACGTCCTTGCCCTTGAGCGTCTGCACGAAGTTGAAATTGTAGGGCGCGATGTCGATCTGCTCCTGCTGCCACAGCGTGGCGTAGGCGCCGAGATTGGCGGCGATCGCGCCGACATTGGGCAGGAGCTCGCGCAGTGCCTTGAACGCCGGTTCGAAGTTGCCCTCGTCGCCGCCCTTGAGGCGGTTGAGCTCGGCGAGAAAGGCGATGCCCAGTTGGCTGTTGAGGGCCGTCAGGCCGACGCGACCTTTGTATTTCGGCTCCCACAACTCGTCCCAGCTCTTCGGCGCCGTTGCGATCTTTTTCGGATTGTAGCCGATGCCGATGACCTGAATGGTGATTTTGGGACCCCATTTGTCCTGAAAGCCCGGCAACAGCTCGGCGTAATGCGGCGACTTGGCGACCGGATATTCCACGATCAAGCCCTCGCGCGCGGCGTCGAGCACCTGGGGTGAATCGAAGATCGCCACGTCGAATGGCGGGCGCGCGCCTTTGGCGGCCTGCAGGCGCGCGACCTGATCGGTGCCGAGGATGATCGATTGGGTCACCGTGGCGCCGGTGGCACGGCGGAACGCCGGGGCGAGAATGTTGCGGTGGGCTTCGTTCCAAGTGCCGGGAAAGGTAGCAGCGACGAGCGTCTTGGCTTGGGCGAGCGCGCGCACGGAAAGAAGGGACATTGCACCGAGCGCGGCCGTGCCGACGAGCAAACTTCTGCGATCCATTGACCTGACCCTCCGCTGATCCTCATGGCTTGGGGAAGACGCGGCACGCCGCCGCCGGCGCCGCCACGTGCACGCTCTCGCCGGGACGCCGTAACGGCGTTGCCGGCGCGCGCGGCTCGCTCACCTTCAATGAGGTGCCGCTTTGCGTCTCGACCTCGTAGACGACGTGCGGCCCGAGCGGCATGACGGCCTTCACCACGCCGGCGATGCGCCCCTCGCCGGGCACGGCGTCGAGCCGCAACTGCTCCGGCCGAACCGACACCAACACCGGCGCGCCCGCGGTGAGTTGCGGTGTCTCTTCGACCTTGAGCAGCGCGCCCTCGCCCACGCGAACGGCGGCGACACCGTCCTGCGCGCGCATGAACTCGCCGGCGATGACGTTGGCGCTACCGACGAATTGGTTGACGAACAGCGTCTTCGGCCGGTCGTAGATTTCCGTCGGTGAGGATACCTGCTCGATCGACCCGCGCGCCATGACCGCGATGCGGTCGGCCATCGACAGCGCTTCTTCCTGGTCGTGGGTGACGAGGATGGTGGTGATCCCGTACTCGCGCTGCAGGCGCTTCACCTCGATCTGCATGTCGAGGCGGAGATTCTTGTCGAGCGCGCCGAACGGCTCATCGAGCAGGAGCACCTTCGGATCGGTTGCCAGACAGCGCGCGAGCGCGACGCGCTGTTGCTGCCCGCCGGAGAGCTGGCGCGGCTTGCGGCCGCTGAACTCGCTCATGTGCACGAGCGCGAGCATCTCGGCGACGCGCGGGGCAATGCGCCGCCGCGCCCACTTTTGCGCCACGAGCCCATAGGCGACGTTCTCCGCCACCGTCATGTGCGGAAACAGCGCATAGTTCTGGAACACGATGCCGGCGCCGCGCCGGCTCGGCGGCAAATGATCGACCGGCTCGCCGTCAAACAGCACGCGGCCGCTGCTCTGGCGAATGAAGCCGGAGACGATGCGCAGCAGCGTGGACTTGCCACAGCCCGATGGCCCGAGCAGCGCCACGAGTTCGCCGCCCGCGATATCGAGGTTGATGTCGCGCACGGCCAGCACGTCGCCGAAGCGATGGCTGATGTCCTCGAGGCGCAGCCGGTGCCCGCGATTCGACGCCATGGCGCTGATGGATGTCCTTACGACCCCGGCGAGCCACCATCGCCGGATGGCAAGCAGCCGTCAACGCCAATTTCCGCGCATGTTTTGCGCGCGACGCACTCGGTCGGCTCCCTCTCCCCGTTTTTCACGGGGAGAGGGTTGGGGTGAGGGGCGACACTGATCAATTTGATCTTCATGCCCTCGGAA
>JBKPUA010000022.1:0-3769 GCA_046735815.1 Pseudomonadota bacterium | reverse complement strand
GAGCGCCGTTACGGCAGGTTGAAGCGAGGAACGTTACGCTGGCGCGGTAGCGGTTACTGGCCGCGCTGTCCGCCCTGGCCGGTGGTGGATGGCGCCTGCTCCGGTGGCACTGTGACCGCGGGCGGCGCGGTCCTCGGCGCCTTGCCCGTGGTGGCGGGCGGCGGATTCGTATCGTCGAGCGCAGTCTTGCTGCCCTCGCCGCTGGCGAACACCAGCGCCAGTATCACCACAATGAACACGGCGCCGGCAATCCATCCCCACGGTGTGGGTGCGCCCATGCGCTCCAGCTCCACCCGGCGGTCCATGTCCATCCGTCGATCGAAGTCGCGGGGGTCGGTCATGGCTCTCTCCCTTGTCATTTGGCGAGAAGACAACCCACGGAGAAACGCAAAGTTCCTGCTCGCGGAACTTGCAGGGCAGCGTTGCCGGCATCCCCCGGCTGGCCGCTCGCGCAAGACGACGGGGCTCGGAGCGATCCGTCTACTCCTGCCCGTCGAAGGTCAGCTGCGTCTGCGTGACGATGGCGGCGAGCTTGCCGTCGCTGCGGGTGATGCGCGTCTCCAGCACGATGGTGGTGCGGCCTCGGTGCAGCGGCATGCACACCGCGCGCGCAATATCGCCCTTGGGCACGGCGGCGAAGAAATTGGTCTTGCTCTCGATGGTGGCGGTGCGGCCACCATCGGGAAGACTGATGCTCGCGGTCATGCCGCCGAGCGTGTCGCCCAATGCCATCACCGCCCCGCCGTGCAGCACGCCGCGGCGATTGCACAGCTCCTCGCGCACGGTGAGCTCGGCCTCGCTGCGTTCCGGCGAGCGCTGGAGCACGTTCACGCCGAGGAACCGGGTGAAAGACGGGAGATCGGGGACGGCCATTGTCGTTCCTCTGCTGTTGTCCGATCTGCGGTCATAGCATGGCGCGCCCAGCGCGCCAGCGCGGGGAGGCGGCGCCGGCTCGTGCTCACCGATGACAAGTTTCGGCTTCGAGGTGGGGGCGCGGATCCCGCGCCAAGTCATCGCGTCAAGTCATTTGGAATCGAGCGTTCTCTTCGCTACAACGCTGCTGTGCGCTCGTAGCTCAGCTGGATAGAGCACCAGACTTCGAATCTGGGGGTCGGGGGTTCGAATCCCTCCGAGCGCGCCAGCGCTTAGCGCGTCCGCTTCGCATCCTCAGGGCGCGGCGATGCATTCACCCACCCGTGCGCAACCGCGCGAGCCCCTGCTCGAGCAACATCGGCACCGGCGGCGGAAGGGGGAGCTTGCGCGCCTCCTCACGGCCTAACGGCGACATCTTGTGCCAGGTCTTGGCCAGGATGCCAGCGAGCTTGTCCTGATCGGTCTTGCGCAGGAAGTCAGCGAGGTAGTGCTCGAGGAATACGACGCAGGCGACGTCCTCGAGCATTTGCGCTTCGGCATCCGCCTTGAGCCGCTCCTTGCGGATGAGCGCACCGACGCGGGCGATCGCGTCGGAATCATAGCTGGCGGCCGCCATGATCTCGCCGAGGCGGCGGGCATGAAACTCCTGCAGGTCCTTGCGCCAGCGCAAATAGCCGACGCGGCCCTCCGGGTAGCGCTGGCGCGGTGACGTCCAGCGCTCGATGTGCTGTCCGCGCGCGGCGATGCGCAGCGGTTCCGACGTCGCGGGTGCCATGCGCGCCAGCGTCGCGCTCATGCGCTGCCCGTAAACGAGCTCGGTCGGCTGGCGCCGGCCGTCGACCTCGATCGTATTGGGATCCTGTTCGTTGGCCGCGTCGATTGCGGCAATGACATCGTTGAGCCGCTTGTTGCCCTCGCCCATGAAATTAGCTCGACGCCGAATCCTTCTTCAGCGTGGCGAGGGCCTCCTGCACCGTGGTCATGAACTGGGCGGGGAAGATGATGGTCGAGTTCTTCTCGGTGGCGATCTCCGCCATGGTCTGCAGCGTGCGCAGCTGCAGCGCCACCGGGTGCTGCGTGATGATGTCGGCGGCTTCGCCGAGCTTCACCGCCGCCTGGTATTCGCCTTCGGCGGCGACGATCTTGGCGCGGCGCTCGCGCTCGGCCTCCGCCTCCCGCGCCATCGCGCGCTGCATGTTCTCCGGCAGCACGATGTCCTTGATCTCGACCGCCGTCACCTGCGTGCCCCAGGGTTCGGTGTGAGCGTCGATCACGTTCTTGATCTGCTCGTTGATGCTCAGGGTATCGGCGAGCAATTGATCGAGACTGAAGCGTCCAACCACGTTGCGCACGGTGGTTTGGCTGATCTGGTTGATCGCTTCGTAGACGTTCTCGATCGCGATCACCGCCTTTTCCGGATCGACGATGCGATAATAGGCCACCGCCGCGATGTCGATCGAGACGTTGTCCTTGGTGATGATCTTCTGCGATGGGATCTGCATGGTGACGATGCGCAGCGACACGCGCACCATCTGCTGGAAGGGAACGAAGATGAGCGTAAGGCCGGCGCCGCGCACGCCTTCGAACTTCCCGAGCAGGAACACCACACCGCGCTCGTATTGCCGCAGCACGCGGATCGAGACCGCGAGGTAGAGGATGACAATGACGGCGACAATGAAGGCCCACTGCATGCGGACAATATCGCACAGGCGGCCATGACCGTCGAGCAGCCTGCCGACTGCGGTTCCGCAACGCTTGCGCGGGGCGAATCACGCGTGTCGGGGGCGGTTTTTTCCGCTGGCGCGGACGAGTAGGATTAGGGGTGGCGGCGAACGCCGGGATGTGGTTCGTTTTGCGCGGGTGCCGGAGAAGGGAGCGCCTGGATGTCATCGTCGAGCGATTGGGAGATGCCGCTGAGCATCCAGCCCAAGCCGGAAAACTTCGCGTATGATCTCGAGGAGGCGTTGAATTCGCTGGTCGGGTTGCGCGCCATCGTTCCCGCCGATGCGTTCACGGCGGAGACGCTGGGCACCGAGCGCAGCGGCAACGGCGTTCTGATCCGCGACGGCGTCGTGCTCACTATCGGCTATCTCATCACCGAGGCCGAAACGATCTGGTTGCATCTCGCCGATGGCCGCGCGGTTCCCGGCCATGTCTTGGCCTATGACCAGGAGACCGGTTTCGGCCTCGTCCAGGCGCTGGCGCGGCTCGGCCTGCCGGTGCTGCCGCTGGGGCAATCGAAGCTGGCGAAGGTCGGCGATCCGGTCGTGGTGGCGGGCGCGGGCGGCCGCAAGCATTCGGTCGTGGCGCGCGTCGCGGCCAAGCAGGAATTCGCCGGCAACTGGGAATACGTCCTCGACGAAGCCATCTTCACCGCCCCGGCGCATCCGTTCTGGGGCGGCACGGCGATGATCGGGCGGACGGGCGAGCTCCTCGGTATCGGCTCGCTGCAGGTGCAGCAGGTGCGCGAAAGTGGCACGCCCGAGCCACTCAACATGATCGTGCCGATCGACATCCTCAAACCCGTCCTCGACGACCTGCTCACGCTCGGGCGACCGAACCGTCCGCCGCGGCCGTGGCTCGGCCTCAACGCCACCGAGATCGACGACAAGATCGTGATCGCGCGCGTCTCCAACGGTGGCCCGGCGCGGCGCGCCAACCTGCGCACCGGGGACATCGTGCTCGCCGTCGCCAACGGTGAGATCAGCGATCTCGCCACCTTCTTTCGCCGGGTGTGGGCCCTGGGCAAAGCCGGGGTGGAAGTGCCCTTGACCATCTATCGCGATGGCCGCACCTTCGAGGCGCGCGTGACCTCCGGCGACCGCAATCGCTTCCTCAAGGGCCCGAGCCTGCATTGATTGGGTGGTGATGAGTCACGGCCAAAACGATCAATTGC
>JBKPUA010000021.1:0-9722 GCA_046735815.1 Pseudomonadota bacterium | reverse complement strand
CGTCGCCGCGGCGAGCGCGACGATAATGGAGTTGATCGTCGCCGCCGCGATGAACGGATTGGCGAAGAACTCGCGATGATTGGCGAGTGTCGCCATTTTCGCGGCCGCGACAGAGACGGGCGCCTGGAACGGCATCACGCTTGTCCAGACGAGGATGGCGAGCGGCGCAAGCACCGCGCAGAGAAAGTAGAGCACGACCGCCGCAACCGCGACCGAGCGCAGGCGGCCGAGCCGAAACGGACGCGGGCGATAGCCGCGGCCGGTCACGGTGGCGAAGCGGCCGGCGTGGCGCATGAGCCGATGATAGGCGAGCGTGAGCGCGAGCAGACCCAAGGTGAACATCAGCGCCATCGCGCTCACCTTGCCGTATTCGGGAATGCCGCGCGGGCTATCGGCCACCAGGCTGTAGATCTGGCTCGAGAGTACGAAGATGCGCGCCGGCATGCCGATGGTGCCGGGGATATCGAACACCACGAAGCTCACGATCATCAGGAAGATCGCGGTGCCGGCGAGCGCCGGCACCAGCAACGGCAGGACGATGCGAAACAGAAGCTGGCCGGTGCCGGCGCCGGAGGTGAGCGCGCTCTCCTCCAGGCTGGGGTCGAGATTGCGCATTACCGGCGCCAGGATCAGGAATGCCGAAGGCACGAGCGCGAGACCCTCGACGAAGATCATGCCGCCGAGCGAGTAGATGTTGAACGGCGGCACGCTCAAGCCGAAGGCGCCGACCAGGAGCGCATTGATCACGCCGGTGCGCGGGCTGAGCAGGATGATCCAGCTGATCGCCAGCAGGAACGGCGGCGTTGCCATCGGCAGGATCACCAGGGCGCGCACGAGCGCGGGTGCGGGCAGATCGGTGCGCTCGACCAGCCAGGCGAGGGTGCCGCCAATGACGAGCGCGAGCGCGGTCGCGCCGACGGCGAATTGCAGCGTGGCAGCGGTGAGGCTCCAGAACTGCGCGCTCGAATAAGTCTCGACCAGATGGGCGAGCGTGAAGCCGGGATCGCGCAGCAAGCCGCTCGGCTTGAACGCGCTCACCACCAGCACGGCGAGCGGCACCAGCACGAGCCAGGTGAGCAGCGCGCCGGTGAGGAGGACCGGCAGCAGGCGTACGGGCGCGACACGCAGGCGCGGCTTCGCCGCGGCGGCCGCAGGCGAGGGCAGGGAGGTGGTGGCAGCCAATGATCGCGTCAGCAATGCGGGGTCAGCGCTTCTTCTCCGCCGCCATCAGCATTTGCGTGAGCTCGGCGTCGAGTTTTTCGATTGTGGCGGCGTCGTCGAACGCGAACTCCACCAGCTTGTGATTGCCGACGCGCTCGGCGGTGTCGGTGCCCTTGATCAGCGGATTGCCACGGCCGATCGCCGCCTCGTAGGCGCGCGCGCCTTCGAGGGTGGAGAGCCAGGCGAGCAGCACCTGCGCGCCCTCGGGATTGCCGCCCTTCGCCACCGCCGCCCCATAGAGCGTGTTCATCGGCGTCGGGTCGAGGAAGCGCAAGCCGAGCGGCGCGCCCGCGGCGATCACTGGCTGTGCCGAATGATAAAGCCCCATGCCGATGTCGACCTCGCCGGCCGCGACCTGCTGTGCGAGCTGGAAGGTGGAGGCGTAGATCATCGGCTTGAGCTCGATCAGCTTGCGCGTGTAATCGCGCATGTACTGCTCGCCATAAACCTTGGCCAATGTGCCGAGAGTGGCGGCGCGCACCCATTGCCCGATCTTGCCGCGCCAGCGCTCGGCCAGCATCTCGTCCCAGGTCTTGGGCAAGTCGGCATCCGCCACCCGCTGCTTGTTCCAGACCAGTACGCCGACCGCAGCGATCGAGGACACCGCGTACGGCGTGGTGACAAGATCGGCCTGCACGCCGAGGCTCTTCCAATCGGCCGACAGCAGCAGCTTGCGCTGGTTGAGCGGGATGACCTGCGCCACGTCGCCGATGAAGAAGCTCGCGGTGGCGGCGCCGGCTTCCGCCTCCTGGATGATGCGGGCGGCGATGCCGCCGCCGCCGGTGTTGCGCACGAATTGGATCTTGATGTCGGGATAGCGCTTGTTGAACGCGGCGGCGACTTTCAGGATCTGCTCCGGCGGCGAGCTCTCGTACCAGACGACCGGCCCCTTCTTGCCCGCGGCCGCGGCGAGGTCCTGCAGGGCGTCGGCGCGGGCGCCTTGGCCTGCGGCCAACAGTCCGGCGACCCCAGTCAGCGCGATCACCTTGTGCAGCGACAAACCCATCCGTCCCTCCCGCACGCCGTTGTTCTTCGTTGGCGCCGCCGCGATGGACGGTGCATGCCGGCGAGCATAGCCCGCTTCGATTCGGCATGCGAGATGCGTACAGGTTGTTGGCGTCCGCGCGTTCGCGCTGCGTGCGGGCTACGAAGCGGCGTTCACGCCGCGGCTTCGGTGGAGGCGACGGCTTCGATGGCGAGGCGATATTTCTGCCCACGCGAATCGGTCGCCCACCAGCAGCTTTGTTCTTCGTCCCAGCCGTAGTCTCCCCACAGCCGCGAGGCATCGAACTCCGCCATCGCCACGGCGTCTTCCCAGAGCTCGAACAGCGGCTGCAGCGCGCGCCGTGCGATGACCTCACCGTTGTCGTCGAGCGCCATGCGAACAATCTGGAACATGCGACGATCCTCGCCTCGGATTGGGTAGGCGTGCGGTACACCGCGTCGTTTGCAGAAGTTTGACAGCGGCTAGTGTCCCGATTCCGAAGTTCGCAATACCTTTGCGGCGCTCTCTGATGCGAACTTCGGAATCAAAGGGACACTAGCAACCTTATGATTCTAGTGCCCCTTTTGAACCCGAAGTTCGCAACCGCCCTTGCAGCACGACGTGAGCGAACTTCGGGTTCGGGGCACTGTGCATGCTGCGATGCGGGAAGGATCGCGCCGTTTGTCGCGGGCGACATCGGCGGGTGTCATCGAACCTTCACGCCGCTCAGGCTATCTACCGATCATTGCCCAGATATTTTCGCCCTACTTGAGTTGAGAGCGATGGCCGAGCCCGAACGATTTTCAGTGCCCTATGTGATCGAGGAGATTCTCGAGCGACTCCCTCCACAAGTCGCCCTGCACGTGCCCGATCACATTCTCGCGATCTGGTTTCCGCCTGGGCCCGCGGACGGTGTCATGCCGGATGCCGCGGCCGCGCGCGCGCAAGCCTATGCGCAAAGTTGCGGATGCGAATTTGCCTATCACGGCAGCATCCACGAAGGCATCTTCTACCGGCTCATAGCCTCGGACAATTGAAGCGGCGAAGGAGCGGCGAAAGTGGGCGAGCTCCGGCGCGCTCAAACCAGGCGCTTGCGGATGCGCGCGCTGATGAGATCGATGGCGACCACGGTGACCACCACGATGATGATTTGCGCCGCGGTTTCGGCGTACTGAAAGCTGCGGATGCTTTCGTACAGTGTCTGGCCGATGCCGCCGGCGCCGACGATGCCGAGCGTGGTCGCCGAGCGCACGTTGGTTTCGAGCCGATAGAGCGTGAGCGAGCTCCACAGCGGCGTGACCTGGGGCACGACGCCGAACACCACCTCCTGCAGGCCGTGCGCGCCGGTCGCGCGGATGCCCTCGACCGGCCGCGGATCGATCGCCTCGACCGCTTCGGAGAACAGCTTCGCGAACACGCCGAGATTGTGGATGAAGATCGCCATCACGCCAGCGAACGGTCCGAGACCGACCGCGACCACGAACATCAACGCGAATACGATCTCGTTGATGGCGCGGCAAGCGTCCATCAGGCGGCGGACCGGCTGCACCACCCATTGCGGGCACACATTGGCGGCGCTGAGGATCGCGAACGGAATCCCGAACACGACCGCGAGCGGCGTGCCCCAGATCGCGATCTGCACGGTGACGACCATGTCGCTGAGATAGAGATCCCAATCGTGGAAATTGGGCTTGAGGAACGCGGCGCCGAACTGCGCCATGTTGCGCCAGTCCGTGAACAAGGCGCCGGCGCGATACATTTCCGCCGGCGCCCAGGCCCAGGCGAGCAGGGCAAAGATCAGCGCCCATGCAAGCCAACCGCGCAGACGGCGCGCCAACGGATGTGAAGGCACCACAATCGCCGCAAGCGGGGGCGCGGCTGCGCTGTCCGCGAGCGCTGGTCGTGCTCGCTCCAGTCCGGCGGGGTGGGAAAGCTGCGACATCGCAAGCGAGCGGCGCGTGCAGGCGCCGGGTGTGCCCCGCGCCTGCGATCGCGCAACGGTCAATGCGTGCTCGCGTTTGGGGTGGCGAATTCGGCGATCATCGCCTTCAACTGATCCTGCTGGCCCGCCTTGTCGGCCTCGAGGAACGCCGCGGCGCGTTGCCGGAACGGATCAGCCTCGGCCTTGCGCTGCATCTCCTCGAGCGATGCGATCTCCGCGCGGATCGCCGCGACCTGTTTGCTTCTCTCCTCGGCGGAGAGCTTCTCGTCACCCTGGACCTTCATCAGGGCTTTGTTGGCTTCGAGCACCCGGATCGGGATCAGCTGGCTGTTGGACGAGGGCTGGAACGTCGACCACACCAGATTGCCCAGGATGCCCTTCGCGGTCTTGATGTCGTCGTCCGATCCGATGCGGCCGTAGCTCAGCAGGAACGTATAGAGCTTGGTCTTGACCGCGGGGTCGAGGTCTTTGCGCCAGACGATGGGATCGAGCGGAATGAGCGGCGAGGTCCAGATGATCTTGATCTCCTTGCGCGCGTCCGGCGCCGAGGCGGCGACCCGCTGCAGATCCTCGCTGTTGTTGGCGGCGGCGGCCACCTGCTTGTTCGCCACCGCCATCGCATTCGCCTGGTGGCTGCCGTTGCGCACGGTCTTGAAGCAGCTCTTCGGGTCGATGTTGTTCGCCGCGAAGATGTAGGAGGTCGGAACGAGGAAGCCTGAGGTCGAGTTCGGATCGCCGATGCCGAAGTCGAGCGACTTGTCGCATTTGAGAATGTCTTCGACTTTCGAGAACGGGCTGTCCTTGTGCACGATGATGTGGGAGTAGTAACCCACATTGCCGTCACGGGAGACGATGCGGGCGATGACTTCGCCATTGGCGCGATCGACCGCCTCCATCCCCGATTTGTTGCCGTACCACGCGATCTGGATCTTGTTGAAGCGCATGGCTTCGATCACGCCGGCATAGTCGGTGGCGTAGAAGCCGTTGACCTTGAGCCCGGTCGCCTGCGACATCGCCTGCAGGAACGGCTCCCAATTCTTCTTCTGGTTGACCGAAGCCTCGGTCGAGATCACGCCGAAATTGATCTCGCCGGGAGTCTGCGCGCCGGCCGCGATGGCCGACGCGCCGATGGTCAATGCCGCTGCAGCGCATGTCAGAAACGCTCGCATCATTGCAATTCTCCTCTCGGTGACAGGATGTCTCGCGGTTGGGGAATTGATCCCCACCAGTGGTCCGATTCCGAAGTTCGCATCATTTGTGCAGCACCCTCGTTTGCGAACTTCGGAATCGAGGACCACTAGTAACTTTACGATTCTAGTGCCCCTTTGAACCCGAAGTTCGCGGTCGAACTCGCGGCACGATATGTGCGAACTTCGGGTTCGGGGCACTAGTTCGGGTCAGGCGCGCAGGCGCTCGCCGTCGGCCGATCCGAGCGCGGACGGACCGCCATGGCTCGCAATCGGTCTTTCCCACGGCGCGGCTCGATGCGGCCAGGCGGCGGCCGGCTGCCGGAGGCTCGGCGCAAACACCTCGTCGCTTTCGGCGCCGTAGATGCTGCTGAGCAGCGCCTGCGTGAGCTCGTCCGACGGGCCGTCGTAGACGATCCGGCCCGCCTTGAGCGCGATGGTGCGCGGGCAGTAGCTCAGCGCGTAGGCCACCTGGTGCAGCGAGACCAAGATGGTGATTCCGTCCTGCCGGTTCATGTCGGCGAGAATGTCCATGACGCGGCGCGCGGAGGCGGGATCGAGCGAGGCGATGGGCTCGTCCGCGATCAGAAGCTCGGCGCCCTGCACCAGGGTGCGGGCGATGGCGGCGCGCTGCTGCTGGCCGCCGGAGAGCTCCGAGCCGCGCTTGAGCGCATGCTCGCTCATGCCGACGCGGGCGAGCGCGTGCATGGCCTTGCGCTTCTCGTCCAAGGTGAAATTGCTCAGCGTTCCGCGCAGCAGCGCCATGCGCCCGAGCAGGCCGAGGCAGACATTGGTCAAGACCGAGAGCCGCGGCACCAGATTGAATTGCTGGAAGATGACGCCGGTCCGCACGCGCAAATCCTTGGCGCCGCGCACGATCCGGCCGTGACGCTGGATCGGCTGACCGAAAATGGCGATTGTGCCGGCACGTGGCGCCATGCCGTCGACAGGCGCCTTCTCGACTGCAACCAGTCCCGCCAGGGCGCGAATGAGCGTCGACTTGCCGGATCCGGACGCTCCGATGAGCGCGACCATCTCGCCGCGACGGATCGAGAAGCTCACCTCGTTGAGGACCCGCACGCCGCGCTCGAATGACTTCGAGACGCGCCGCACGTCGATGAGGGCGTCGTCTGGCAAGCCAAATCTCCCTCTGTTCGGCCTATCAGCGCGATATGACAGCGGGATGAAACGCAGGACCGGGCACCGCGACGCACCGTGGTTTTCCACCGCGCTCGGTGGCCGCACTCCCGAGGCGCTAGCGCTTCGGGCGCAGCGCCGTGAGATCGGCCTGCAAGATGATCCGGAACGGTGTCGACGGCGCGTCCTGCCGCAGCAACGCGAGCTGCGTGATCGTGAACGGCTGGCGGGTGCCATCGATGGCGGCGAAGCGCCCCTGCAACAAGGTGCGGATCGTTTCTCGGCGCTCGCGCTCGATCGAGCCGGTCAAGGTCATGTGAAAGCGGAACTCTTCGAATACGAACGGATAGCCCCAGCGATCGAGATTCTTGATTTGGCGTGCGCTCAAGCCGGCGCCGAGCCGTTGCTGCCGCTCCTGCGCGGCCGGCGGGCGGCGAAAGCGATCGAAGGCCATCACGCAATCCGCCGCCAGCCGATCGACCTGCACGCTCGGCGCGGCCGGCACGACGGCGACGAACCGGTCGAGCGACCTGATCGCGGGCAGGACCGCCGGCAGCGCCCGCGGGATGGCGGCAAATCGACGAAGCTCGGCGGCGATGTCGCTTTCAGCAAACGCGGGCGACAGATGAAACGGCGCTTTCAGCGTGGCATGGAATCCATACTTGCGCGGCTCGCGCGTGAGCTCGGCCCAGGTGGAGGCCTCGACGCCCATGTCCTGCGGGTGGCCGAGGTCCGCGCCGGTGTAGCAATCATAGCCGAGGAAGCCCGCGCCGAACCGATAGACATCGGAATCAGCCGGCGGCACGAAATAGATGGCATATCTCGGCTCGTCCATCGACGCTCGATATTCGGGGCACTAGCCGCCGTCAACGTGCGGTGACGATGATGTCTGCTTGCGCCAGGTGCACGATGCGACCGGCCGCGATGGTGGCGACGACGCGCGGCTGGGCCGTCGCCGAAGCATCGACCAGGATCACGTCGGCGCGCCGGCCGCAGGCGAGCTCGCCGCGGTCGGCAAGCCCGACCGCCGTTGCGGGAGTTCGCGCGACCAGACGCCACGCCTGTGCAAGCGGGACGACACCGCGCGCCATGAGCGCAAAACCTGCAAGCAGCGGCGCCGGATAGTAGTAGTCCGAGGCGAGCACCGAGCACAGTCCGCGCGCGATCATCTCGGTGGCGTCGATCCATCCGGTATGGCTTCCACCGCGAACGACGTTGGGGGCGCCGAGCACGACGTCGTCGCCCTGCGCTGCCGCGTCCTCGGCCGTTTCGACAGTGGTCGGGAACTCCGCCAGCCGGCAGCCGAGCGAGCGAAACCAACGGCGCTGCTCCGGATCGGTATCGTCGTGCGAGAGCAGCGGCACGCCGCTCGCCTTGGCGGCGACGGCGATTCGCTCGATCGACGCCAGCACCTCATCCGCCCTCGCTTTGGTGCGCTCGACAAGCGCCAGAAAGTCATCGCGCGTCAAGCCGGAGCGTTCGACCATCGGCGCGAGCTTGTGCGCGCGGCCCGGCGCATCAATGATACCCGTCAGGTGATCGTTGAACGCGATGGCGTCGATCCGGCGCTCGGCGAGCCAGGCCATGATCTCGGGCTCGGCATCGAGATTGTAGGTCTCGTGACGCAGGTGATAGCGTGTGTCGGCGCCGAGCCGCGGCCGCAAACGCAAACGCTCGATGCCGTCGAGGATCGCACGCGCATTTTCCGCCCCGCGCAAGCCACCTTCCCACGACCAGGTCACGCCGTGAAAAACGGTGGTGATGCCGTTGGCGACGGCCTGGCGGTCGCTTTCAAAGAGCGCAATGTCGAGCGGAAATTCCACGCCCGGGCGCGGCATCAGCTGCCGCTCGAAGGCGTCGCCGTGCACGTCGACGATGCCGGGCAGCACCAGCAGGCCGGAGGCGTCGATCATCCGCTCGGCCGGTGCGTCGGAGCCGACCGCCGTGATGGTGCCGGCCTCGCAATCGAGATGCAGGCTCGTGTCTTCGAGGTTGTCCCCGACCAGCGTATGGCCACCTGCGATACGAATCTGCATGCTCGCTCCCGCTCACGCCTTCGCGAATGCCGTCGGCCTAGGCATGGACAAGGCTCGGCTCGTATTTCTCGAGAAAGCTGTCGACCGATAGCTGACGAAAATCCGGCAAGGTCGCCCGCAATCGCTCGTGGTCCCAGTTCCACCACGCGAGCCGCTGCAGCCGCTGCGCGATGTCGGGAGGAAACCGCGGCCGGATAAGACGCGCGGGATTGCCGGCGACGATCGTGTAGGGCGGGACGTCCTTGGTCACCACGGCGCCGGCCGCGACCACCGCGCCGGTGCTCACCGTGCGCCCCGGAAGGATGATCGCGCCGTGCCCGATCCAGACGTCGTGGCCGACGATGACGGGGCAGGCGCGCCGCCACGCGAAAAACTGCTCCTCGTCGTCCTCGCCGGGAAAGTAGGC
This sequence comes from Pseudomonadota bacterium, assembly GCA_046735815.1. Classification (GTDB taxonomy): domain Bacteria; phylum Pseudomonadota; class Alphaproteobacteria; order Rhizobiales; family Xanthobacteraceae; genus VAZQ01. Next base: position 808 of record JBKPUA010000021.1, on the reverse strand, counting down.
GCTCGCCCGATAGGTGATGTGCGACTGCGTTGCCCGGTCCATCGGATGGTTGCCGGGATTGATCCGCGTCATCGCCGCGATCGAGCAGAATTTGCCGAAGGTCGCATATGCGATCTCGCTGTCGTTGACGACGTAGGAGTAATCGCCGAGCACGACCTCGAGCAGCTGGGTGCGTGCCCCGACCTGGGTATAGGCGCCGAACCGGCAGTCGCGCACCTCTGCTGTCGGATCGATCAGCGGGCTGGTCGAGAGTACGGGCGTGTCCATTGACAGATCCCGTGTCCGGATAGTCATGCCTCCACGACCCAGATGACATGGCGATGACAGATCGGTGAAAACCAGCACTGTGTGTGTCCCGGGCGCAGCGCGGCCAGCGCTTTGGCAGATCGAACGCAGGACAGCACCGCAGCGCGCGGCGCCCGGGGCCGTCACGGTCCCGGACCAACGGCGCACCGCTTCGTACGTGGAGTTTATCTCGGGCCGCGCGAAGCGCGGACCCGAGGACGCTGCACCGCATCCGGGACACAGCATCGTCCGTTATCCCCCGCGCGCGGGCGCATCGTCATGGCCGTGTCATTTGGATGTCATGCTGGGGGGCTTTATCAGCCCCTTCATCGTTGTCGACAGCGCGTCGGAGCCGATCTTGTCGATGCTCGAGCAAGCGCCGCACATTGCCAATACGCGCGAAACCGGACGGGACGCGGATCGCCGCGCGGCCATGGCGGTGCTCGCGCAAGCGCAGGTGGAGGAGATCGAGACGGGATTGCGCGCGGTGGGCGCGCCCCTCGACTATGTCGAGCTGCGGGCG
>JBKPUA010000020.1:0-9646 GCA_046735815.1 Pseudomonadota bacterium | reverse complement strand
ACCGGCGACGTCGCCACCTCGGGCCGGTTCGCCGAGAGCACCATGGACAAGCTCGCGCGCAGCAAGTCGGGGCAGGTGGTGTCGTGGTGTCCGAGCTGCCACGTGCAATTCACCGAGACCACCTTGCCGACGATCGAAAAGACTCGCGGCGCCCGTCCGTTCGAGATGACGCCGTTCATGCTGTTCCTGCGTGGCAATCTCGATCGGCTGAAGCCGTTGTTGCGCCGACGCGTCGAGCTGCGCATCGCCTTGCACCGTCATCCCGGCATCCAAGGCGTGGTCGAGGCGGCAGAAGATATTCTACGCGCGGTGCCAGGCGTGGAGCTGGTCGATCTCGGGCAGCCCGCGGTCGGGCTGATGAGCAACTATTTCCGCGCGCTGCCGGCCTATCGGCGGGAGCTGCAGAAGAACGAGCTCGATGCCGCTGAACGCGCCGGCATCGACGCGCTGGTCGCCGTGTACCATGCCGACCATCGCGAGCTGTGCGCACACGAGCGCGACTACCCGTTCCGCATCGTCAATCTGCTGGAGATCGTGGGCATAAGCATGGGCCTCCACCGCCACGACCATTTCAAACGGCTCAAGCTGATGCAGGACGTCGACGCCATCGTCGCCGACTGCCAGGACCTTGTCGCCGAGCACGGCCTAGACATCACCGCCACGCGCCAGGCGATCCGCGCCATGCTGGATGAGCAGCCACTGCCGTTGCGGGGGCCTCGGTCAACAGAGGCGAATTGCCAGCCGTAAGGTGCTCCCAAGCTACGAGCAGCATCGGCCGGTCATCGCCAGCGCCACCCGCTCCTCCTCGCTGAGGTTCTCGTGGCCGTGGTCGTGCACGTGGGTGTGGGGGGATGCGGGCGGCGGTACACCGGTGTCGGCGATCGGCTCGTCCTTCGGCAGCCCCTGCCGGCGCATCTCGGCGCGCCGGGCCGCGGTCGCAGCCGGATCGATCTTGTCCGTCCCCGGCACGAATACCGCGCCGTAATAGTTCTCGGCCGCGTCCTTGGTCACGTAGCCGCAGCGCACGTCGCGGGCGAGGCGATCGAGATCGCGCTCAAGCGGCGAGCCGAAGCCGCCGCCGCCGCCCGAGCGCAGGATATAGGCGTCGCCCGCATGCAGCACCTGGTTGAGCGCCTTGCCGTTATGGAAGCGCTGCTCCTGCGTGGCGCCGAAGCGATGGATAGCCACGCCGTTGCCGAAACCGGAGACGCCGCCTTCGAGCCCCCACGGCTTGCACTTCACCCGATCCATCTGCGAGTTGAAGCGCAGAACATGGCGCGCCTGCACCACCTGCTCGCAGCCCAATCCACCGCGGAAGCGGCCGGCGCCGCCCGAGTCCGGACGCAGCGCATAGCGCTCGACCAGCAGCGGATATTTCGCCTCGACCTGCTCGGATGGGCCGTTGTGGGTATCACCGTCGTTCATGGCGATGGTGGCATTGCGGCCGTCGCTGTCGTGCTTGGCGCCCCAGCCGCCGCCGATCAGGCCGCCGAGATAGATGTAGAAGCTGTCATCCTTCGGGCGGCGGCCGTTGACCCGGCCGACGACTAGGTCGGCATGGTGGCCGGCGATGATGTGCTCCGGGATCGCGGGAGCGAGCGCCTTGAAGATGGTGTCGATGATGGTCATGGGATAGGTCATCCACATGCGCATGGCGGCTGGCTTGAGCGCGCTCACCACGCGGCCCGGCGGTAGCACGATCTCGAGCGAGCGGAACTGGCCCTCGTTGATGGGAAGATCGAGCGCCGAGGTCAGGCATTTGAACGCCACCTGGCAGCAGGAGCGGCCCGCGGTCTCGCCGGAATTGTAGAAGCCGGCGACCTGCCTCGCGACGTCGGTGAGATCGACCTTCATCTGGTCGCCCTTGATCTCCACCCGCACCCGGATCGGCACCCGCTCGCCGATCCTCACGCCGTCGTCGTCCATGAACGACTCGGCTTCGTAAACACCGTCGGGAATCTCGCGCACGCGCGCGCGGGTGGCCGCCTCGCTGTGGTCCATGATCGCTTCGATACCGCCGAGCACGGCATCGCGGCCGTATTTCTGGATCATCTCGAGAAAGCGCCGCTCGCCGGTCTTCACTGCCGCAATCTGGGCGCGGAAATCACCCATGGCGCGCTCAGGCAGGCGCACATTGGTCTTGATGATCGCGATCAGCTCCTCGTTCGGTACGTCCTTGCGATAGATCTTCACGATCGGCATCTGCAGGCCTTCGGAGAAGATGTCGGTGGTGGCGCCGTCGAGCGTGCCGCCGACATCGGGCCAGTGCGCCATGCAGCAGGAGAACGCCACCACCTCGCCACCGTGGAAGATCGGCACGGTGAAGGTCATGTGGTTGAGATGGCTGCCAGTGATATAGGCGTCGTTGGTCAGCAGGATGTCGCCGGGCTCGAGGTTCCCCATGCCGTAGTGATCGAGCTTGGCCTTGACCGTATCGCTCATGCCGCGAATGAACATCGGCAGCCCGAGCCCGATGGAGAGCGTATTCCCCTGCGCATCGAACAGGCCGACGGTGAAATCGAGCGCCTCGTAGATGATCATGTTGTAGGCGGTGCGCATCAGATTGGTCTTCATCTCCTCGGTCGCGGCGATGAGACCGTTGCGCACGATTTCCGTCGTCACCGGATCGGCGCCTTGGCCAGCGGACGAGGCTTTGGTTTTCAGCGCGGCATCCATTCTCAGCTCCGCAGAATTTCGATCACCAGGTCGCCGAAGGTATCGACCGTCACGACATCGCCGGGATGAACCACCGTGGTCGAGGCATATTCCTCGATCAGCGCCGGTCCGGCGATGCGATTGTTGGCGAGCAGCGATGCGCGGTCGTAGGTCGGCGTGTCCACGCGGCGGCCGGCCTCGGCGAAATAGACCGCGCGAGCGCCGCGAAAGGCCTCGGCTGGCGGATCGACGTCGCCAGCGATGATAGGCTCGAATGCCGGCTTGCGCATCAGCCCGGTGATGGCGCTGCGCAAGCTGACGATCTCGGCTTTTTCGCCCGGTGCCGAATAGCCGTAGCGCCGTTCGTGAACGGCATCGAAGCGCCGCTTGATCCCGTCGCGATCCTCGGCCGCGAACAGATCGCCCGCGAGCTCGACGGTGACGGCGTGCTCCTGTCCGACATAACGCATGTCGGCCGCGCGCTGCACGGCGACGCCGGCGACCGCCACCTCGCTTCGAGCTACGGCTTCGCGGCCGCGCCGCTCCATCTCAGCATAGGTGTCTTCCATGGCGGCGAAAGAAGCCTCGGCCAATGGCATGAACCAGGTCTTGACGAAATCGCGCCGCAGATCGGCGACCAACATGCCATAGGCGGAGAAATGGCCGGGCGCGCGCGGAATGACGACCTTGGCAATGCGCAGCTCGCGCGCGACCATGGCGGCGTGCAAGGGGCCGGCGCCGCCATAGGCCACGAGCGTGAAATCGGCGGCATCGAGCCCGCGCTCGGTGGTCACCCAACGCACCATGTGCGACATCTTGGTGGTGGCGATGCGCAGTATGCCGTCCGCCGCCGCCGTGGCGTCGAGGCCGAGCGGATCGGCGACCCGCGCTGCCAGCGCCTGCTCGGCGCCTGCGAGGTCGAGCCGCATCTCGCCGCCGAGAAAACGGTCGGCGCCGAGCCGCCCGAGAATGAGATTGGCATCGGTGATGGTCGGCTCGGTGCCGCCCTGGCCATAGCAGACCGGGCCGGGCTGCGCGCCCGCGCTTTCCGGCCCCACATGCAGCGCGCCCAGCTCGACGCGCGCGATCGAGCCGCCGCCGGTGCCGACCTCCTGGATATCGATCATTGGAATCTGCACCGGCAGCCCGGTGGCATAGCCACCGATCAGCGCGCCGCCGGTCATCAACACCGCGCCGTCGTGGATCACGCCAGCTTTTGCGGTGGTGCCGCCCATGTCGAAGGCGATGGCGTGCCTGAGCCCAATGCTGTCGCACAGCGCCTTGGTGCCGATGACACCGGCGGCCGGCCCCGATTCCAGCATCCGGATGCAGGCGCTTTGCGCTTCCTCGACCCCGAACAGCCCGCCGGTCGACTGCACGATCAGAAAGTCGCCAGCGAAGCCCGCATCCGTGAGGTGCTCGCCCATCTCGCCGAGATAGCGCCGCACCCTCGGGCCCACATAGGCGTTCGCTGCCGCGGTCGAGGTACGCTCGAACTCGCGATATTCCTGCGACAGCTCGTGCGAGGCGGTAACGAAGAGATGGGGATGGCTCTCCGTGATGATCGCCTTCGCTCGCTGCTCGTGCGTGGGATTGCGATAAGAGTGCAGGAACAGAATCGCAATGGCCTGTGCGCCCTGCTTCACCGCATCGTCGGCAGCGGCGCGCACCGCATCCTCGTCGAGCTTGATCAGCACGCTGCCTTGCGCGTCCATGCGCTCGCGGACTTCGTAGCGCAGGTCGCGCTCGATCAACGGTTCGTGCCGGCGGAAGAACAGATTGTAGGATTCCGGCCGGTTGACGCGCCCGATCTCGTAAATATCTCGAAAGCCCTGGGTGGTCAGCAGCGCGCAGGGCGCGCCGGTTCGCTCCAGGATGGTGTTGATCGCAACGGTGGTGCCGTGCAGGAACAGCCGCGCAGCGCGGAACTGCGCGCCGGCCTTGGCCACGCCGTTCTCGATGCCGATGACGAGCCGTGCCGGCGTGCTCAGGGTCTTGCCGAGACGCAGCTCGCCCGTCGTCTCATCGAAAGCGGCGACGTCGGTGAAGGTCCCGCCCACGTCCCCCGACAGTCGAAGCTGGCTCGACTCCATCGTGCTCAAACAAGAACTCCGGCAGGCGTGGCGGCGAAGGCGACGATATCAACCGCGTGCCGCTGCGGCAACGCCGGCACTCTCGCTGGCACCCGCGGTTGCTTTCGCGCGCAGCACCGGCATCACCTCGCTGGCGAATAGGCCGATCGACCGCAGGCTTTCGTCGCGCGTGAGATCGCCGAAGGCGAATTGCCCGACCAGGTAATTGCAGCCGGTCTCCTCGAGTTGGGCGGTAAGGAATTGCGCCACCGTGGCGGGCGCACCGGCGATGCCCTGGCCGCGCTCGACCACCAGATCGAAAGTTGCCGGGCGAGGATGCGATTGCTCGCGCTGATGCCGGCGGAACAAATGGGTGAAGCTCGAGTGCCAGACTAGGTAGGCGCGGCGAGCGAGCGCCATTGCGGCGGCGTCGGTCGGCGCCACCACAACGAAACGGCCAAGGCCGAGCTTGGGAAAGGGGGTCGAGCGCGGGTGGACCTGGGGCCAGATCGTTCGATAGCGGTCGATGGAGAGACGAGTCTCCTTCGGCGGGTCGAGGCTCACCACGTTGAGATTGCGACGCGCCGCACGCTCGGCACTCTCCGGCATGTGAACGCCATACCAGATCGGCGGATGCGGCTTCTGCAGCGGCTCGATTTCCATCGGCACATCGCGAAATGAAAATCGCTTGCCCTGAAAGTCGAGCACCTTGTGGGTCAAGCCCTTGAGCACCAGCTCGACCGCTTCGGCGTAGATCTCCTGTGCCTCGTCCGGATTGGCGCCGTAATATTCAATCTCGATCGGCACCGAGCCGCGCCCGAAACCGATTTCGAGCCGGCCGCCGCTCAGCTGGTCGAGCATGCAGATCTCCTCGATCAGCCGCAGCGGATGGTGCAGCGGCATCGCCCAGACGAGCGGGCCGAAGCGCAGCGTGCGTGTGCGCTGTGCCACGGCGGAGAGGAACACGCTGGGCGAGGGCGCCATGCCGAGCGGCGTCGAGTGGTGCTCGGCGAGGTGATACGCATAGAATCCCGCGCGGTCGTAGGCCTCTGCAATCTTGAGGCGATCTTCGTAATAGTCCGCAAGCGATCCGCCGTAGCGGTCGAGGTGATCGAAGACCCCAAATTCCATAATTTCTCCGCGCGCCGTGCGTTGCGCCCTGCCGATCGAGGCGAGCCCATCTTGATCATTTAAGCCAGCGAGGCAACGGCGACCGAGAAGGGAAAACTTGTTCAACGATCCACAGTCGCGCGGATGTAGGCCCAGATCGATTCGATCTGTTCGAGCTCGAGGGCGCCGCGCCACGGTGGCATCTGCCGTTTGCCGTCGAGCACCGAGGTAACGAAGCGGTCGTGATCCTCCGGGCGAAGGCGGCGAAGATCGAAGGTCACGCCGCCGCTGGTGTTGCGCAGACCCTCACCGTGGCAACTCGAACAGTAGTCGGCATAGACCTGCTCGCCGGCTGCGACCTGCGGCGCTTGGGCGAACAATGCCGAAGACGCGAGGACGTGAACAACCACCACTGCGCCGCCGACGAGCGGCCGCTGCCATGTCTTCCACTTCATTGTCGCTTGGTCGCTTCGTCGCCTGAACGCAGATCGTGTCCCGGGCGGTGCTGCGCCCGGGACGCCTCAATAGCATTCGAGAATCAATCCTCGAACAGTTTGAAGGTCCAGAGACTGCCGCCTGCCGGAACCTTGGCGACGTTGGGATCGCCCATCTTCAAGGCGTACACGCCCCCGATCCCACTGGTCACTGTCACGTACTGTTTGCCATCCTTTTCCCAGGTGATGGGCTGCCCGACGATGCCGGACGGAGTCTGGAACTGCCAGACGATCTTTCCAGTCTCCGCATCCACGGCGATGAACTCGCCGGTCAACATGCCGGTGAACACCAGTCCGCCCGCCGTCGCCAACGTCCCGGCGATGTTCGGGCTCTTGAACGGCAGCTCCCATTTGACCTTGCCGGTGAGCGGCTCGATCGCCCGCAGATGGCCGCGCGTGTCGGGATCGAACACTGCCGGGAACTTCACGCCGTAGTGCGGCTGTCCCGCCTTGAGATTGGCGACCTGCTCGACCGGGGCCGGCTCGTAATCCATGCCCCAATCATTGGTGTTGATGTAGAGGAGCCGGGCGGTCGGATTGTACGCCATCGGTCCCCAGTTCTTGCCGCCGGAGACCGCGGGATAGACGCGCTGCTTCTCGCCTTTGTCGACCACTGCCTTGGTCACGTCACTCCAGATCGGCCGGCCGGTCTCCTTGTCGATACCGCTAGCCCAGTTGACCTTCACGAACGAGTTGGCGGCGACGAGCTTGCCAGTCGCGCGCTCGATTACGTACAGGTAGCCGTTACGGTTGGCCTGCATGATGACCTTGCGGGTGCCACCATCGACAGGCAGCTCCGCCAGGATCCACTCATTGACGCCGTCGTAGTCGAACGGATCGCCGGGCGTCATCTGGAAGTGCCAAGCCACCTTGCCGGTCTTGGGCGCAATCGCGAGCACGGAGTTGGTGTAGAGATTATCGCCCTTGCGGTGGAGCGGATTCCACGGCGCGGGGTTGCCGGTGCCCCAGAACACAAGATCGAGCTCGGGGTCGTAGGAGCCGGTGATCCAGGTCGAGCCGCCGCCCTGCATCCACGTATCTCCGGGCCAGGTCTCGGAGCCGGGCTCGCCCTTGGCCGGGATGGTATAGGTGCGCCACAGCGACTTGCCGGTCTGAGCGTCGAAGCCTTCGAGATAGCCGCGGATGCCGTATTCCGCGCCGGCCACACCGGCGATCACCACACCGTTCGCCACCAGAGGCGCCACCGTCATCGAATAGCCCTCCTTGGGATCCGATGACTTCGTGCGCCATACTTCCTTGCCGGTCTTGGCGTCGAGCGCGATCACATTGGCGTCGAGCGTGGTGCGGTAGAGCTTGCCGTCGAACAGCGCCGCGCCGCGGTTGACGATGCCACAGCAGACCACCCGCGTCGTCTCGGGCGGATATTCGATCATGGCTTTCCAGATTTCCCGACCGGTCAGCGCATCGACCGCCACCGTCTTCTCATGATCGGTGAGGAAGACCACGCCATCCTTGACCAACGGCTGGCCCTCGAGGCCGCGGTTATCGGCCATGCTGTAGGACCATGCCGGCACCAGCCGTTTGACGGTTTGCTTGTTGATTTGCGTCAGCGGGCTGAAGCGGTGCTGGCTGTAGCCCATGCCGTAGGTAAGGACATCGGCGGGAGACTTGTCGTCGTTCTTGAGCTCGTCCGCGCTCTGGGCGAGCGCCATCATCGGGAGCGCCACGCTCGCAAGCGCGGCCAACAGCGTTGATCGCATTGTACCTTCCTCCACGTTTCGAAACGGCCACGGTCTTGTTGTTTGTGGCTGGCCGGCGGCAACCCCCTGGTGGATGAACTATAGCGCGCGCATGACCCGATGTGGACCAAAAAATCCCACTGAGCCGCCGACGCGGCGAGCGACCGTGGCATTTGCAAGCAGCGCCGGCTGTGGCATCGTTTGTCGATGTTTCGCACGCCGGGTTTCATATTGACGGTCGTGATTGCGGTTGCTGTCGCAACCAGCGCCACGGCGGCCGACCGCATTCGCCTCGCCGTGCAGCGAACCGGAACGCTGGCCTGGGAGCTCGACGTCATCAGGACGCATGGTCTCGACCGCAAGCTCGATCTCGCGATCGAGACCGTCGAGCTCGCCTCGACCGAGGCCGGCAAGATCGCGCTCAAGGGCGGCTCGGCCGATCTCATGCTGTCGGACTGGCTGTGGGTCGCGCGCGAGCGCTCGCTCGGCGACGGCCTCGTCTTCTATCCCTCCTCGAGCACGCTCGGTGCGGTGATGGCGCCGGCGCAATCGTCGATCCGCGAGGTCGCCGATCTCAAGGGCAGGAAGCTTGCCGTTGCCGGCGGTCCGTTGGACAAGAGCTGGTTGCTGCTGCAGGCGTTCGCCCGCCGCGCCGGCGTCGATCTGAAGAAGCAGGCGACCGTCGTCTATGGTGCGCCGCCGCTGCTCTCGGAAAAAGCGTTGCAGGGCGAGACCGATGGCACCCTCACGTTCTGGAACTTCTGCGCCGACCTCGAGAGCAAGGGGCAGCGCCGTGCCATCGGCATGGATCGGGTGATGACGGCGCTCGGGGCAAAAGGACCGGTCGCGATCGTCGGCTATACCTTTGACGGAGCGTGGGCCGCGCGCAACCGATCGACCGTGGACCGCTTCCTCGATGCCACCCGACAAGCCAAGGACATCCTTGCCGCGTCTGAACGCGAATGGCAGCGGCTCGCCCCGCGCATCGGCGTCACCGACGCTAACGCGCTCGCCATCTACCGCCAGCGCTACGGCGAAGGCATCGTGCGCCGCCCGCTGGCCGATGAAGAGGCGGATGCGCAGGCGCTCTACCGCGTACTGGCCGATGTCGGCGGCGCCGAGCTGGTCGGCCCGGCGCGTGAGCTCGCGGCCGGAACGTTCTACCGGCCCGCCTCGGGGGAGTGAATTTGGGCGCGAGGCTCGTCTCGCTCGTGCTTCTCGTTGCGGCCTGGTACGCGGGCTCGCAGCTCGCCGGGGCGCGCCTGCTTCCAGACCCGCAGGCGGTGGCGAGCGCCATCATCGACGAAGCGCGCTCGGGCGCGCTCGCCTTCAATCTCGGCGCGACGCTCGCGCGCGTGGCGGTGGCGTTCGTCATCGCCATGGCGCTCGGCTCGGTCATCGGCCTGGTGATGGGCCGCTCGCGGATCGCCGACCGGCTCGGCGATCCCTGGCTGATCGTGCTGCTCAACCTGCCGGCGCTGGTCATCATCGTGCTCGCCTATGTCTGGGCGGGACTCACCGAAACCGCGGCGATCGCGGCGGTCGCGCTCAACAAGCTGCCGATCGCGACCGTCACCGTGCGCGAAGGCGCCCGCTCGCTCGACCGCTCGCTCGA
>JBKPUA010000019.1:0-7611 GCA_046735815.1 Pseudomonadota bacterium | reverse complement strand
CTGAGGCGCGAACGCGCTTCGAGAAGATCGCGCGGACGGCAAGCTCAGTTGGCTCTCTCCCTCTGCCGCCGCGTGCCGGCCGATCTCGGGTGCCCCTGAGATCGGCCATTTCTTTGAGCGACTGGTGTCCCGATTCCGAAGGTCGCATCATTGTGCGGCACCCTTGTTTGCGAACTTCGGAATCAAAGGGACACTCGCAACTCTATGATTCTAGTGCCCCTTTTGAACCCGAAGTTCGCAACCGCCCTTGCAGCACAATGTGTGCGAACTTCGGGTTCGGGGCACTAGGCCGGAACGATCGAATAGTCAGCACGGCGCGCCTTTGGCTCTCGCTGGCGATGAATGCACCGTTGATGAGCGGCACTGCCCAAGATTGCGCCAGAACGCTATCGCCGCTGCTTTGGGCAATTCCCGCAATCAACTATCATCTAATTGATCTGTCTCATAAATTTCCCGGCAGCGGGCTTGGCATGGTGCTTGAAATTTGCCCCCTGCGCCCATGCAGTCCTCACTCAAGATCGTCATCGTCGACAAGAATCCGATCCGGGCGGCGATCCTGGAGGACGGGCTGCGCGAGGCCGGCCATGTCCATGTGGTGCGCGTGGACGAAACCTCGCACCTGCTGGCGCGCATCTATGCTGTCGATCCCGACGTCATCCTGATCGACCTCGAAAACCCGAGCCGCGACGTGCTCGAGCAGATGTTCCAGGTCAGCCGGGCGGTGCGGCGCCCGGTCGCCATGTTCGTCGATCAGAGCGACAAGGCCTCGACCGAAGCCGCCGTCGATGCCGGCGTCTCCGCCTACATCGTCGGCGGGCTGCAGAAAGAGCGCATCAAGAACATCCTCGATCTCTGCATCTCGCGCTTCAACTCCTTTGCCCGCCTGCGTGAGGAGCTCGAGCGCACGCGTACTGCGCTTGAGGAGCGCAAGGTGATCGATCGCGCCAAAGGCATTCTGATGAAAGCCAAGAGCCTCAGCGAGGAGGCGGCCTATACGCTGTTGCGTAAGACCGCCATGAACGAGAACAAGAAGATCGCCGAGGTGGCGCAATCGGTGGTTACCGCCGCGGAGCTGCTGAAATGAGCGACGCGCGCTTGCGCATCGGGTTCATCCCGCTTGCCGACGCCGGGGCGCTGATCGTCGCGGTCGACAAGGGCTTCACCGCCGCGGAGGGGCTCGATGTCGAGCTCGTGCGCGAAGTGTCCTGGTCGAACGTGCGCGATAAGCTCAATATCGGCCTGTTCGACGCCGCGCATCTGCTGGCGCCGGTGGCAATCGCCTCGAGCCTCGGCATTGGCCACGTCAAGGTGCCGATCGTTGCGCCGTTCGGCCTGGGGGTAAACGGCAACGCCATCACGGTGTCGCCCGCGCTCTATGCGGCGATTGCTGCCGCCGCGGACGGCAACGTCGTCGATCCCATGGTGTCGGCGCGCGCGCTTGCCCGCATCGTCGCCCGGCGCAAGGCCAGGGGCGAAGAGCCGCTGACCTTCGGGATGACCTTTCCGTTCTCGACCCACAATTATCATCTGCGCTTCTGGATGGCGGCCGGTGGGGTCGATCCCGACGAAGATGTCCGTCTCGTCGTGCTGCCGCCACCCTACATGGTGGAGAGCCTCGCCAGCGGACACGTCGACGGGTTCTGCGTCGGCGCACCCTGGAACTCGGTCGCGGTCGACCTCGGGATCGGCTTCATCCTGCACTTCGTCTCGGAGATCCTGTTGCGCGCCGCCGAGAAGGTGCTGGCCGTGCGCGAGCGCTGGGCGCAGGAGCATCCCGATACGCTGTCGCGGCTCGTTCGCGCCCATAGCCGCGCCGCGGATTTCATCGAGGACGAAGGCCGTCGCGACGAGGTGACGGCGATCCTCGCCGCGCCCGACCGCATCGGGGTCGCCCCCGAGGTGATCCGGCGCACCCTCGACGGCCGCATGAAGGTCGCGCCCGACGGGACGGTGCGGGTGAACGATCGTTACCTTCTCATCGGGCGCAAAGGGGCGGCCCGCCCCGACCCGGCGCAGGCGGCCTGGCTCTACGCCCAGATGGTGCGATGGGGGCAGGCGCCGCTGTCGCCTGAATTGCTGACCGCGGCGAAGGCGGTGTTCCGCCCCGATCTCTATGACGCGGCGATCGCGACTGCGGAGCCGGCGCTGCCGGGCGAGCCTGCGGATCGGATCGGCGCCTTCGCCGGACCGTCCTTTGATCCCGATGACCTCGCCGCGCACCTCGCCGGCTGGAAGATCAGGCGTGGATGAGCCAACACGCTCGATTTTGCGCTGCACAAAGTTTTTGCAGCAGTGGCCCCGATGCAGGCAGCCCGGTCGCCGCTGCGGTGTCGGCCAGCTGCCGCGCGCGTCGCCTATCCCATTGATAGCGCAATAACTTAGTACGATCTCCAGAATTGGCACAAAGCTTGTAGGGAGAAGGCGAGCAACGCCATCAGCGCTGATGGCGCGGGTAAGGTCTCATTGCGGACCGCACAGGCAACGCCGCCGCCCTGGGGGAACTCGCTTCGAGCGCCGGGGGGCGGCTTTTCTATTGGGCCGACCGCAAAGCGGGGAGCAAGCGGCGTCAGTGACCAACGATACAGCCTCGAAAGGACGACGAACTCACATGACCGCCACTGGAGTTAGCGCAGCGAAGCCGCGCCGTGGATTGAGCCGCCGCGCTTTTCTGAAGTCGACCGCCGGCACCGCCGCATTGCTCGGCGCCTTACAGGCCAAATTTCCCGCCGGCGTGCACATCGCCGAAGCCGCCGGGCCGGAGGTGACCAAGGCGATCCTCGGCTACATCGCGCTGATCGACGCGTCTCCGCTCGCGATCGCGAAGGAGAAGGGTTTCTTCGCCAAGCACGGCATGCCCGACGTCGAAGTCTCGAAGCAGGCCTCCTGGGGCGCGACCCGCGACAATCTCGTGCTGGGCTCCGAGAAGAACGGCATCGATGGCGCCCACATCCTGACGCCGATGCCGTATCTGATCTCGGCCGGCAAGGTGACGCAGAACAACGTGCCGACGCCGATGTACCTGCTGGCCCGCCTCAATCTGGATGCGCAGGCGATTTCGGTGGCGCAGGAATACAAGGACCTCAGGGTCACCACCGATGCCTCCCCGCTCAAGGCGGCCTTCGAGAAGAAGAAGGCCGCCGGCAAGGAGGTGAAGGTCGCGATGACCTTCCCGGGCGGCACGCACGACCTCTGGATTCGCTATTGGCTCGCCGCCGGCGGAATCGATCCCGACAAGGACATCGCCACCATCGTGGTGCCGCCGCCGCAAATGGTCGCCAACATGAAGGTTGGCAACATGGACGCTTTCTGTGTCGGCGAGCCGTGGAACGAGCAGCTCGTGAACCAAGGCATCGGTTTCACCGCCTGCACCACCGGCGAGATCTGGTTCAAGCACCCGGAGAAGGCGCTCGGCCTGCGCGCCGAATGGGTCGACAAAAATCCCAACGCCGCCAAGGCGCTGCTGATGGCGGTGATGGAGGCGCAGCAGTGGTGCGAGAAGATGGAGAACAAGCAGGAGCTCGCCGAGATCGTGGGCAAGCGTCAATGGTTCAACGTGCCGGTGCCCGACATCATCGGCCGGCTCAAGGGCGACGTGAACTACGGCAACGGCCGGGTCGAAAAGGGCACTAAGCAATACATGAAGTTCTGGAGCGAGCACGCGTCCTATCCGTTCAAGAGTCACGATCTCTGGTTCCTTACCGAAGACGTCCGCTGGGGCAAGTTCGAGCCGACGACCGACACCAAAGCGCTCGTGAACAAGGTCAATCGCGAGGATCTCTGGCGCGAGGCAGCGCAGGCGCTCTCGGTGCCGGCATCGGATATCCCACCCTCGCCGTCGCGGGGCAAGGAGACCTTCTTCGACGGCAAGGTGTTCGATCCGGAGAATCCGTCGGCCTATCTCAAGAGCCTGTCCATCAAGCGCGTCGAGGTGTGATCGCAACGCAGGCCGCCGCTGGACGGCCCATCCCCCGTGTGCCGACGGAGACAAGCCGCATGAACATGCCCGCCCTCAAGTCCGGGTCGGTGACGCCGCTGCTGGCGGCGAGCGCCGAAGTCCTGCGCTTCGAGGCGCCGAAGCCGAATATCCTCAAGACTCGATTGGTGCCGGCGCTCGGCAGAATTGCAGTGCTGGTGGTCCCGCCGCTGGTCACGCTCGGGCTCATCCTTGCGGTGTGGCAGGTGCTGTGCATGCAGCCGGGCGCGACCTTGCCCTCGCCCTCGAAGATCTGGGTCGACGCTCACGATCTCATCGTCGATCCATTCTTCGTCGCCGGGCCGCAGGACATCGGGCTCGGGTGGCGCATCCTCGTCTCGCTGCAGCGGGTCGCTGTCGGCTACGGCCTGGCCGGCGTGGTCGGCATCCTGCTCGGCACCCTGATCGGGCAATCGGTCTGGGCGCTGCGCGGTCTCGACCCGATCTTCCAGGTGCTGCGGACCATTTCGCCGCTGGCCTGGCTGCCGATCTCGCTCGCCGCCTTCCGCGACAGCCAGCCGTCGGCGATCTTTGTCATTTTCATCACGTCGGTGTGGCCGATCATCATCAACACCGCGGTCGGCATCCGCAACATCCCGCAGGACTATCGCAACGTCGCCGCCGTCCTGCGGCTCAATCATCTCGAGTTCTTCTACAAAATCATGATCCCGTCGGCGGCACCCTACATCTTCACCGGCTTGCGCATCGGTATCGGTCTGTCGTGGCTAGCCATCGTCGCCGCCGAAATGTTGACCGGCGGCGTCGGCATCGGCTTCTTCATCTGGGACGCCTGGAACTCCTCGCGCCTCTCCGACATCGTGGTCGCGCTCATCTATATCGGCTTGGTCGGATTCCTGCTCGACCGCTTGGTCGCGGGCGTTGCCACCATCGTCACCCGCGGCACCGCCGCCAACTGACGGAGGGACGATGTCGAGCTATCTCAAGATCGACCGTGTCCGCAAAACCTTCGCCAGCGGATCCCGGCAGACCGAAGTTCTCGCGGACGTGACCTTGGCGATCGAGAAGGGCGAGTTCGTCTCGATCATCGGTCATTCCGGCTGCGGCAAGACCACGCTGCTCAACATCGTGGCGGGGCTCACGCGCGCGACCACCGGCGGTGTGCTGCTCGAGGATCGCGAGGTGGACGAGCCCGGTCCCGACCGGGCGGTCGTGTTCCAGAACCACTCGCTGCTGCCCTGGCTCACTGTCTACGAGAACGTCTGGCTTGCCGTCGACAAGGTGTTCTCGGGCGCGAAATCGCGTGCCGAACGCCGCGCCTGGACCATGCACAATCTCGAGCTCGTGCAGATGGCGCACGCCAAGGACAAGCGGCCGGGGGAGATCTCGGGCGGCATGAAGCAGCGCGTCGGTCTCGCCCGCGCACTTGCCATGGAACCGAAGGTGCTGCTGCTCGACGAGCCGTTCGGCGCGCTCGACGCGCTCACCCGCGCACACCTGCAGGATTCGGTCATGGCGATCCACCAGCAACTGCGCAACACCGTGCTGATGATCACCCACGACGTCGATGAGGCGGTCCTGCTCTCCGACCGCATCGTGATGATGACCAACGGTCCGGCCGCGCGTATCGGCGAGGTGCTGGAAGTGCCGTTGGCGCGGCCGCGCCATCGCCTCGAAGTGGCATCGAGCCCGACCTACCTCAAGTGCCGCCAGCGCGTGCTGGAGTTCCTCTACGAGCGGCACCGGTTCATCGAGGCGGCGTGATCCGCCGGGGCGCTGACGTTGGCGCTCACTCTTCCTTGTAGCCGTATTCCGGCACATTGCCGGAACTGCCGTAGTATTTGTACGGCAGGAACTTGCCCGACATGGTGATCTTCACCCGGTCGCCTTTCGGGTTGGGCAAGCGCTCGATCTGCATGTCGAAATCAATTGCCGACATGATGCCGTCGCCGAATTCCTCCTCGATCAGCGCCTTCCATGCCGGCCCGTTCACCATCACCAACTCATAGAAGCGGTAGATCAGAGGGTCGGTGGGCGGCATCGGCACGCCGGCGCCGCGCATCGGCACCTCGTTGAGCAGCGCCGTCTCCGCCTTCGACAGGCCGAACAGGTCGGCGGCCTTGGCGGCCTGCGGTTTGGTGAGCTTCATCTGGCCGAGCAGCGCCCCCACCAGCAGCACCGGGGAATAGCCGCCGATCTGCTCGTGAATGTATTTCCAGCTCCAGCCCTTCTCGCGCTTGATGTCGAGAATCTTTTCCGTGAGATCGGCACGTGTCATGGCTCTCTCTTCCTCTCTGTCGGTGCGACGTCGAGCAGCTATCCTCGGCTTTGCATCAGGTCCGGCCACGCTTGCGCTGCGACCACCGGCTCAGGCGCACGCGGCCGCACCACCGGTACCCGGCGGCGGTTGTAATTGCCGGCCTTCATCTCCTCGGCGAAGCTCTTGCTGCGGCTCACCAGGAAATCGATGATGTGGTTGCGCACGCCGTAGTACAGCGGATGGCGGTGGATGTCGGCGCGGTGGCGTTCCTTCGGGAGCGGATTCTCCACGATCTCGGCGAGCACCGCGTTCGGGCCGTTGGTCATCAGGACCACCCGGTCGGCGAGGTAGATCGCCTCGTCCACGTCGTGGGTGATCATGAAGGCGGTCTGGCCCGTCTCGAGACAGATGCGCCGCACCTCGTCCTGCAGCGTGCCGCGCGTGAGCGCGTCGAGCGCGGAGAACGGCTCGTCCATCAGCATGATCTTGGGCTCGATCGAGAGAGCGCGCGCGATGCCCACCCGCTGCTTCATGCCGCCCGAAAGCTCCGCCGGCCGCTTGTGCTCAGCGCCGGTCAGGCCGACCAGGTCGATGAATTTCTGCGCCTGCCGGCGCAGGTCGTCCTTTCCCATGAAGCGCCACTTCGACGACACCGCATAGACCACGTTGCCCATCACTGTGAGCCACGGCAGCAGCGCGTGGCTCTGGAAGATCACCGCGCGGTCGAGGCTCGGGCCCTCGATCGCCTCGTTGTCGACGATCACTGCGCCCTCCGACGGCAGGTCGAGGCCGGCGAGGATATTGAGCACGGTGGTTTTGCCGCAGCCGGAATGGCCGATGATGCAGACGAACTCGCCGCGCGCCATCGCCAGCCACAGATCCTCGAACACGGTGGTGCTGCCGCCGCCGGGAGCCGGAAAGCACTTGGTGATGCCTTCGATCGAGATGAACTTCTCGGTCATGGCGACGTTTCCGCCGACGCGAACCTTGACCCGTCATCCTGAGGTGCTCGCCCCCTTGGGCGAGCCTCGAAGGATGAACGGCCCCGACGCGGGCCGTCGCCCTTCGAGGCCCGCGAAGACGCGGGCACCTCAGGGTGACGGATCAATAGCGACGACGGTCGCATGACTCACTCCGGAAAGGTCACGAGTCGGGTGGCGCGGGCGAGGATCTGGTCGAGGATCATGCCGACGATGCCGATCACCACGATCGCGGTGATGACGTTGGTGATCGAGAGGTTGTTCCACTCGTTCCACACGAAATAACCGATGCCAGTGCCGCCAACCAGCATCTCCGCCGCCACGATCACGAGCCACGCGATGCCGATGGAGATGCGCATGCCGGTGAGGATCGTGGGTGCCGCCGCCGGCAGGATGATGGTGAAGGCGCGGCGGAAGGTGCCGACCTCGAGCGTGCGAGC
>JBKPUA010000018.1:0-6263 GCA_046735815.1 Pseudomonadota bacterium | reverse complement strand
GGCACCACGATGCGGCGGGCAAGCAGATGCAGGCGGTTCTGCACGCCGCCCGGCAGCTCCCAGTTCTCCTTGGAGAAATATTTCGGGTCGCCCACGATCGGATGGCCGATATGCGCCATGTGCGCGCGCAATTGATGGGTGCGCCCGGTCACAGGCTTGAGCGAGAGCCAGGCGAGCTGCCGCGCAGCGGTCTCGACCACGGCGTAGTAGGTGACCGCGTGGCTCGCCCCCTCCTCACCGTGACGTGCAACGCGCATGAACGAGTCGTCCTCGCGCTCCTCCTTGGCGAGGAAGGTGGAGATGCGCCCCTGTCGCGGCTTGGGCACGCCCGCGACCAGCGCCCAATAGATCTTGCGCGCCGAGCGCGAGCGAAAAGTCTTGGCGAGCGCCGCGGCGGCGAACCGGGTCTTGGCCACCAGCAGGCACCCGGCAGTGTCCTTGTCGAGGCGATGCACGAGCCGCGGCCGCTGGCCTTGGGCATCGCGCAACACCTCGAGCATGCCGTCGAGGTGGCGCGTGGTGCCGGAGCCGCCCTGCACCGCGAGCCCCATCGGCTTGTTGAGCACCAGCACGTCGGCATCCTCGTAAAGCGTGATGGACTTCAGGAACTCCCGTGTCTTCGCGTCAGCCTCACTCGCCGGCGCACGCGCTTGCGGCTCGCCCAGCCGCAGCGGCGGAATGCGCACGGCCTGCCCGGCCTCGAGCCGCTGCTTGGGCTGCGCGCGCCTGCCATTCACGCGCAACTCGCCCTTTCGGATGATGCGCTGGATGTGGGAGAACGACAGGCCGGGAAAGCGCGCCTCGAGAAAGCGATCGACGCGCATGCCGGCCTCGTCGGCGCTCACCTTTGCGGTCTGCACACCCGTTGACGGCAACGCCCCTCCGGCGGCCGCTGTTCGGGCAACTCGTTGCTTGGTTGTTGCACTCATGGGCACGGCCCGAGCCGTTTCTCTGACGCGCAGGCAGCGAGGGCTACCGCGTTCACCACGCTCATCGCCGGCTCCGCTCACTCCGCAGCTTCGCCCAGTACTCCAGGCGCTTCCTGATCTCGCGCTCGAAGCCGCGGTCGGGCGGATCGTAGAATTTCTGCCGGCCGAGCTGCTCCGGGAAATAGTCCTGGCCGGAGAAGGCGTCGGGCGCATCGTGATCGTAGTCGTAGCCTTCGCCGTAGCCTTGCGCCTGCATCAGCCTCGTCGGCGCATTGAGGATATGCTTGGGTGGCAGCAGCGAGCCCGCGCCCTTGGCGGTGCGCATGGCCGCGCCGTAGGCGGCATAGGCGGCGTTCGACTTCGGCGCGGTCGCCACATAGATCACGGCCTCCGCGATTGCCAACTCGCCTTCGGGCGAGCCGAGGAATTCGTAGGCGTCCTTGGCGGCATTGCAGACGACAAGCGCCTGCGGATCGGCGAGGCCGATATCCTCGACCGCCATGCGCACCACCCGTCGCGCGATGTAGAGCGGGTCCTCGCCGGCATCGAGCATGCGGCAGAGATAGTAGAGCGCGGCGTCGGGATCCGAGCCGCGTACCGATTTGTGCAAGGCGCTGATCAGATTGTAGTGGCCGTCCTGCGACTTGTCGTAGATCGGCGCGCGCCGCTGCACCACCTCCTGCAGCTTTGCGACATCGAAGGTTTCGCCCTCCCGCGCGGCGCGCCACACTTCTTCCGCCAGCGTGAGCGCCGCACGGCCGTCGCCGTCGGCCATGCGGATGAGGGACTGGCGCGCCTCGGCGTCGAGCGGGAGCTTCTTGCCCTCGATCGCCTCGGCGCGCGTCATCAGCTTCTCGATCGCATCGGCATCGAGCGGCCTGAACACCAGAACGCGCGCGCGCGATAGTAAGGGCGCGATCAGCTCGAACGACGGATTCTCGGTGGTGGCGCCCACCAGCACGATGGTGCCGTCCTCCATCACCGGCAGGAAGGAATCCTGCTGGGCGCGATTGAAGCGATGGATTTCATCGACGAAGAGCAGCGTCCCCTGCCCGATCTCGCGCCGCGCACGCGCGGCGTCGAACACCTTCTTGAGATCGCCGACGCCGGAAAAGATCGCCGAAATCTGCTCGAAGTGCAGCTCCGTCGCCTGAGCCAGCAGCCGCGCGACCGTGGTCTTGCCGGTGCCGGGTGGGCCCCAGAAGATGAGCGAGCCCAGCGTCCGGGTGTCGAGCAGGCGCGTGAGCGCGCCGTCCGGCCCGAGCAGATGATCCTGGCCTACGACCTCGCCCAGCGTTGTCGGCCTCAGCTTGTCGGCGAGCGGACGCGGCGCGTTGCGCTCCAGTCCCGCCGCCGCGAACAAGCTCGGCCCCCCACGCTTGGGGCGCGAAGGTGTCATCCCCGCAGCTCCACCGACATCTGCTGCCCGCCGCGCAGGATGGTGATGCTCCAGCGGCGGCTCTGTTGCGACGTCACGCGCTCGAGATCGCGGGTGCGAGCGATTTTTGCATTGTTGACCGAGACCACAAGGTCGCCGCGCTGGAAGCCGAGGTTCTGCGCCGGCGAACCGCTGGCCACGTCGAGGATCACTACGCCTTGCGCCGAGGGGTCGAGCCTCAGGTCGTCCGCGAGTGCCGGCGACAGGTTCGACACCTTTGCTCCTTGGAACGGCGAGGGCGAGGCGATGACCAGCTCCTCGTGCGCCGTATCGGGCAAGCCTTCGAGCACCACGTTGAGCGCCAGCTCCCGCCCCGCGCGCACGATACCGAGCCGCGTGCTGCCACCGATCGCCTTGGTGGCGAACCGGTAGTCGAAGGCGTTGGGATCGTCGATCGGCTGGCCGTCGATGGCGACGATCAGGTCGCTGGTCTTGAGCCCTGCGCGCGCGGCCGGGCTTGACGGGGCCACGCTCGCGATCAGCGCTCCGGCCGGACGCTTGAGCCCGAGGCTATCGGCGATTTCCGGGGTGATCGCCTGCAATCTGGCGCCGAGCCAAGGCCGCTTCACGGTCGAGACGCCGCTGCGGGCGGAGGCGACCACTACCTTGACCATGTTGGCAGGAATCGCAAACCCGATGCCCTGCGAGCCGCC
The DNA here is from genome assembly GCA_046735815.1 of Pseudomonadota bacterium. Classification (GTDB taxonomy): domain Bacteria; phylum Pseudomonadota; class Alphaproteobacteria; order Rhizobiales; family Xanthobacteraceae; genus VAZQ01. Next base: position 3,243 of record JBKPUA010000018.1, on the reverse strand, counting down.
CGAGCGCGAGAAGATGGCGGTATTGATGCCGACGAGCTTGCCGCCGAGGTCGACCAGCGCGCCGCCGGAATTGCCGGGATTGATGGCGGCGTCGGTCTGGATGAAGAACTGATAGTCGGTGATGCCGACCTGGGTGCGCGCCACCGCGGAGACGATGCCGTGGGTCACGGTCTGGCCGACGGCGAAGGGATTGCCGATGGCCAGAACCACATCGCCCACTTGCAGCGCATCCGAATCAGCGAACTCGAGCGCGGGAAAGCGCTCGTTCTGAGCCTTCAGGCGCAGCACCGCGAGATCCGAGCGGGAGTCCTTGAGCACCATCTCGGCGTCGAATTCGCGCTTGTCGGCGAGCGACACCTTCACCTGGTCAGCGCCCTCGATGACGTGGTTGTTGGTGACCACCAGGCCCGCCGCATCGACGATCACGCCCGAGCCGAGCGAGCGTTGGACCTGCTCGCCACCGCCACCGGGGATGCCGAAGAAGCGCCGGAAGATCGGATCGTCGAACAGCGGGTTGCGGACGGCGACGGTCTTGGCGGCATAGACGTTCACCACCGCCGGCGCCGCGCGCTGCACCACCGGTGCATAGGAGAGCCGCAGCTCGCTCGGGGACGTCGGCACCCGGCGCTCCAGGCCGCGGTCCTGGCCGAGGGCGATGAGCGGGGCCGCGGTGACCGCGAGCAGCGCGGCAGTCACGAGCCGGGCCAGGCGCAAGCACGTCTTCAGTCGCAAAGGCATAGGGGAAACCCGATTCTGGTAGTGGCCCGAACCCGAAGTTCGCACATTTGTGCCGCAAGAGCGGTTGCGAACTTCGGAATCGGGACACTGGCGAGATATAGGCCCAAGCTCGCGGCAAATGAAGGGCGCGCCGCGGGACACTATGGAACAAGCCCCCGAAGGACGCCTAAACTCACGGTTTGTGTGTCATTCCCGCCTGAGGTCGTCGTGGACCACTCCCCTTCTTTCGAAGCGACCGCGGCCCCCTCACGCGCGGCCGCCGCGCTGATCTACGCGGTCGCGTTCGTCACCGGCGCGATCGTGATGAGTTTCGAGATGTTGGGTTCGCGTTACCTCAATCCCTATTTCGGCAGCGGCATCTATACCTGGGCAGCGCTGATCTCGACGGTGCTGATCGCGCTCACCGCCGGCTATTTTCTCGGCGGCGCGCTCGCCGACCGCACCGCCTCCCCCGCCCTCCTCGCGCTCACCGTGATGATCGGATCGGCCTATCTGCTGGCGATGCCGAGCTTCGCCCAGCCCGTCCTCGAATTCGTGCTCGCCGCTATCGACGATATCCGCATGGGCAGCCTCCTCTCCGCGCTCGCCTTGATGTTCCTTCCCGTAACATTTCTCGGCATGTATTCGCCATTCGCCATCCGGCTGCTGCTGCGCTCGGCGCAACGCTCCGGCCGGGTGTCGGGCGCGGTCTACGGCGTTTCGACCGCGGGCTCGATCGTCGGCACGCTCGGCACCACCTTCTTCCTCATTCCCACCATCGGTTCGCGCGCAATCACGCTGACGCTCGGAGCAATCGGACTGGCTGCGGGATTGATGCTGCTGGCGGTCGCGCGGCGCGAGCGCCGCGCAGGCGCGGTGCTGCTCATCCTCGTGCTGACCGCGCTGGCGCCTCCCGCCGGGCGCGCCGAAAGCCTGATCGACGAGGAGGTGCGCGCCGCCATGCTGGCACGCCCGAACGGCCGCATCGCCCACATCGAAACCGAATACAACGATGTCTTCATCACCCGGCGCCAGAACCAGCTGGTGATGTCGTTCCAGGTCAAAGGCTGGGACTACACTGAATCGATCGCCAACCTGCTCGACCGCGACGACCTGCCGTTGCGCTATGCACAGGTGATGACGATCGCGACCATCTATCCGGAGACGCCGCGGAAAATCCTGATGCTCGGGCTCGGCGGCGGGTCGATCTCGACCTATCTCGGGCGCTTCATGCCGCAGGCCGCGATCACCACCGTCGAGATCGACCCCGGCGTCATCACCGCCGCCAAGACCTATTTCGGCCTGCGCGAGAGCGAACGCATGCGCTACCGCGCCGGCGACGGGCGGGTTTTCCTCAACCGCAGCAATGAGCTTTACGACCTCATCCTGCTCGACGCCTATCGCGGCGGCTACGTGCCGTTCCACCTATTGACTCGCGAGTTCTACGCGCTGGTCAAGCAGCGGCTCGCGCCCGGAGGCGCGGCCGCGTTCAACGTGCACGACGGCAGCAAGCTCTATGCCTCCACGGTAAAGACACTGGGCGATGTATTCGCCGCCGTCGATCTCTATCCGACCGGCGTGGGCGAGGTGATTGCGGTCGCCGCGGCCGCGCCGCTCGACAAGGATATGCTCGAACGCCGGGCAGTGGCGCTGCAAGAGCGCCACGGCTTCCGTTTTCCGCTGCCGCAACTGCTGCAGCGACGGATGGACAAGCCGCAGTCGCAGGCGCAGACCGCCGACATCATCACCGACGATTTCGCCCCGGCCGACGTCTACGACGTCATGGGCAAGGATCCCCGCCAGCGAAAGTGATGTGGCGCGCTAGTGGTCCGTTTCCGAAGTTCGCCAGCATTTGCGGCATGTTCGGATGCGAACTTCGGGATCGAGGACCACTAGCAACTCTATGATTCAAGTGCCCCCTTTGAACCCGAAGTTCGCGGTCAAACTCGCGGCGCGATCTGCGCGAACTTCGAGTTCGGGGCACTAGCGCTGCGCGCGAGTTCAATCCTTCGCCGGCACCGTGCGCAGATAGGCGACCACGGCATCGAGGTCGCCGTCGGTCATCCTGGCATAGTAGGGAAAGCCCATGGGCGGCTTGAGCTTGCTGCCGTCCTTGCGCACGCCCTGCGTGATGGCGCGCTTGATCTCAGCATCACTCCAGTCGCCGAGGCCCTTGCTCTTGCTCGACGTGATGTTGCGCGACGTGGACACGCCCCAGGGGCCGGGGAACTCGCGCCCGCCCTTGCCGAGCGAATTCTGGAAATCGACGCCGGTCCCGGGCGGCCCGAATGGCGTATGGCACTCCATGCAATGGCCGATGGTGGCGAGATAGAAGCCGCGCTTGACCTTGTCGTTGAGGTCGGCCTCGGACATCGGCTGCTCGGCGCCGGGAAAGATCTGGTGTGGAATGTTCATCTTGTAGACGGGATCGCGCACCTTGTTGCTCACCGGCGGAAGCGAGTGCAGGTAGGCCACGATGGCATCGAGATCGCCCGGCGTCAGAATCTTGTAGAAGCCCGTTGGCAT
>JBKPUA010000017.1:0-5730 GCA_046735815.1 Pseudomonadota bacterium | reverse complement strand
CGGCACAGATCGGCCGCACGAATTCTGGAAAGCGGTTGTCCGCCATCACTGCATCGGCGGATGCCACCAGGCCGGCCGGATCGATGGGCCTCGCTGCGTCCAGCCGGTAGTCGCGGCGGGTCACGATCATGCGCTCTCCGCGCGCATCGACGAATATCGCCGACAGCGGCGTGGATGTGCCGTCGATGCGCTGGCAACCGCTGCAGTCGACCCGCTCGCGCGCCAGCAAAGCGAGCGCGCGCTCGCCGCTCGCATCCTCGCCGGCGGGACCGCCGAGGGGACCTGCAAGCACGGCCTGCCCGTCGAGCCGCGTGACGGCCACCGCCGCGTTGGCGGCGCAGCCGCCGCTGACGACGAAAAAACCGTGTGCCGCCGCCTTCACGTCCGGCTGCGGAAAGTGCTCGACCTGGAACACCTCGTCGAGCACGATGATCCCGGCGCACAGGATAGCCGCCGCGCGCTCGCGACCGCTTGCGCTAGCGGAATTCAACCTCTTCCTCCACCCAAGCGCGGATGATGTGGTAGGCGATGGCGACGGTGGGCGGCGTGGTCAAGCCATCTGGATGGCACCGCAGCAGCATGGTCGCAACCTCTTCGCGGTCGAACCAGCGGGCATCGTCGAGCTCCGCGCGGTCGATGATGATCTCGTGCGACAGCGCTTCGGCGTGGCAGCCGATCATGAGCGAGGAGGGAAACGGCCAGGGCTGCGACGCGAAATAGCCGACGCGTCCGCAGACGATGCCGGCCTCCTCGCGGGTTTCCCGCCGCACCGCTTCTTCGATGGTCTCGCCCGGCTCGACGAAGCCGGCGAGGCAGGACCACATCCCAGGCACGAAGCGATGGGAGCGGCCGAGCACGCAGCGCTCGCCCGCGACCGGCAGCATGATCACCACCGGATCGGTGCGCGGGAAGTGCTGCGCGCGGCACGACGGACAATCGCGTCGCCAGCCGCCTTCCACCAGATTGGACGCAGCGCCGCAATTCGGGCAGAAGCGATGGCGCGCGTGCCAGCCGACGAGCCCCTTGCCTTCGGCGAGCGGCGGCAGATGGTCGGCTGCAACGAGGCCGCGCACCGCGATGGAGCGCAGATCGGTCACCACCAGCTCGTCGCGCGCCTTGAGCGCCTCGGCGGCGGCGGGATCGAGCGCGATCGCGAACCTCGGCGCGCCATCGATAAGCCCGAGAAAAATAGTCTCCGCCGTGCGGCCGAGTGCGCGCGCCTCCGCCAGCGTAAACAGCGGATCGTTGACATCGGCAGCGCGCTTAAGCACCACCAGCTCTCCGCCGATCACGTAGCTGCGCGCGCGCGGATCGCTCTCCCAAGCCGCGAGCGCAATCGCGTCGGGGCGCCGCTCGACCACGCGCTCGATCAGGCTTGCGGTATAGCCGAGACGTGGCTTGGGACCGAGATCGGGACGAGGGGACATGAGATGCTCCGGCGCGGCGCGCTTGCGGTGCTGTGCCACGTCGACGGCTCACAAAGCAAGCGCATCCAGGGCTGGCGGAAGGACACTGCTGCGATCGCACACTTGCGATATACCTTCACTAGTATGTGGGGCGCCAATTCCGCGGGACCTGAGGAGTTTGCTCATGAGCGTGAATACGCAAGAAAATGCACCACAGCACTCGGCGCCGTTCGTCGACCAGCTTCCGGACGGCCCCGGTGTCTCCAAAATCGATCCATCCGATCCTGCCGCCCCGCTGTACCAACTCCTGGCTAAGATGCGTTCGCCCGTGACCTTGCGCGATCTGATGATTCATCCGGTGCGTGTCGGCTATATCGGCCAGGAGAAACCGATCGACCCGGCAGAGCTGCCAAAGAGCGCGGCCGACCTCTACCCGGACGTGCGCGCGTCCGAGGTCGCGGTGCCGTCGCCGGCGGGCCGTATCCGCTGCCAAGTCTTCAGCCCGCCCGTCTCTAGCGCGCCTTCGCCCGTTGCGCGTCCCATGATGCTCTACCTCCACGGCGGCGGGTTCACTGTCGGACAATCGGAGGACACGGCCTACATCACCAGCAGGATCGCAGCGGAAAATGGGATCGTGGTCGTGAGCGCCAATTATCGCCTCGCGCCGGAATGGCCGTTCCCCGCGCCCCTGGATGATTGCCTCGCGGTGTTGCAGTGGATGCGAGCGAACGGCGGCACGCTCGGCGGAGATGGTGCGCGCATTGCGGTGGGCGGCGATTCCGCGGGCGGCAATTTCGCGGCTGCGCTTCCGCTCAAGGCGCGGGATGCCGGCATCCCGCCGCCGCAAGCCGCGGTGCTGCTAGCCCCCATCACCGACTTCTTCTTCGAGCAGCACCCGTCGTTCGAGCGCCTGGCGCCGCTCGGCATCGTCTACGACACCGCCTTTATCGGCTTCATCCGCGGCGCCTATCTCGTTCACGGCAAGAATTGGGCGCATCCCCATGCCAGCCCGGCGCGGGCCGACCTGCGCAACTACCCTCCCGCGCTGATCGCCACCGGCACGGAGGACCCGCTCGTCGACGACAACCGCGCCTTCGCCGAAAAGCTGCGCGCGGCCGGGACGCGCGTCGAACATTTCGTTCGTGAGGGAATGCCGCACGGCTTTTATTTCTTTCCTGCGATGTTCAAACAGGGAGACGAGGCTTTCGCGACGATCGCAAAGTTCCTCGCGCCGGTAATGGCCGCGTAAAGCTGGTGCTCAGCGAGACATTAGGCGCGCTTGCAAGCGGTGGATCACGCGTGGGTTGCGCTTGCATTCTCGCTTCGGTGCGCCGATATAGGAGCGGGAGGTTGGCGGTGGACGAGCCACTCGCCAACCGGGTCAGGTCCGGAAGGAAGCAGCCCTAACGAGCGCGGTTCGGGTCGCTCGTCAGCCTCCCACTCCTTCATACGAACGCGAAGACCCGAGTCGGGGCGGCGCATCGGATGGCGTAATGAGCGACGGCACGAAGCGGTCCGATCCCGATCCTGTCCTGCGCGATCAGTCCCCGAGCGATGCCTCCTACCGCGTGCTCGCGCGCAAGTACCGTCCCGCGACCTTCGACGACCTGATCGGGCAGGACGCCATGGTGCGCACGGTCTCGAACGCATTCGAGACTGCTCGCATCCCGCAGGCCTGGATCCTCACCGGCGTGCGCGGCGTCGGCAAGACCACGACTGCGCGCATTCTCGCCCGCGCGCTCAACTACGAGATTCCCGACGGCTCGATCACCAGCCCGACCATCAAGATGCCGGTGCTCGGCGTGCATTGCCAGGCGATCATGGAGAGCCGGCACATCGACGTCATCGAGATGGATGCCGCCTCCCACAACGGCGTCGACGACGTGCGCCAGATCAACGACGCGATCCGCTACGCGCCGGTCAGCGCGCGCTACAAGGTCTATATCCTCGACGAAGTCCATATGCTCTCCACGCCGGCTTTCAACGCACTGCTCAAGACGTTGGAAGAGCCGCCGCCGCACGCCAAGTTTATTTTCGCCACCACCGAGATCCGCAAAGTTCCCATCACCATCCTGTCGCGCTGTCAGCGTTTCGATCTGCGCCGCGTCGATGCGGGGCTGCTGGTGGCGCACCTCCAGCGCATCGCCGGCCAGGAGGCGATCGAGGTCGAGCCCGAAGCATTCGCCTTGATCGCACGCGCGGCCGAAGGCTCGGTGCGCGACGCGCTTTCGCTCTTGGATCAGGCGATAGCACATGCGGCCGGACCGGTGCGCGCCGAGCATGTGCGGCAGATGCTGGGGCTCGCCGACCGCGCGCGAGTGATCGACCTGTTCGAAGCGCTGATGCGCGGCGATATCGCCGCGGCGCTGGCGGAGCTGCGCGCGCAATACGACATCGGCGCCGATCCTGCGGTGGTGCTGACAGACCTTGCCGAGTTCACCAATTTCGTCACCCGCATCAAGATCGTGCCGGCGGTTGCCGATGAGCCGGCGCTGATCGAGGTCGAGCGTGTGCGCGGGCGTGCCTTGGCCGAGAAGCTCTCGATGCGCGTGCTCTCGCGTACGTGGCAGATGCTGCTCAAAGGCATTGCCGAGGTTGGCACCGTCGACCGCACGCTCGCGGCTGCCGAGATGGTTCTGGTGCGCATCGCCTACAGCGCCGACCTGCCGACCCCCGATGAAGTGATCCGTTCGCTCGAGGGCAACGGAACGAGCTCGCGCGCGTCGGGCCCGGCTGCGGCGGCGACCGCCGCGACGCCGGGGCCGGTCGCCGCCGCGCCACGCTTCGAGGCGCCGCGCATCGAAGCCTCGCGTGGGGCGTCGCGCGCCGCGCTGGCACCGTCCAGCGATCCGGTGGCGCGTTTGGCCGAGCCGGAGCCGAGCCCGCCGGCGCTCGTCATCGGCCGCTTTGAAGAGCTGATCGCCCTGGCCGCGCAGAAGCGCGACCTCGGCGTCAAGCTCGCGCTCGAGCGCGACGTACGGCTCGTGCGCTGCGAGGACGGTCGGCTCGAGATCGGCTTGGAGCGGAGCGCGGCAAAGACGCTGGTCAACGATCTCGCGCGCAAGTTCTCGCAATGGACCAATCGGCGCTGGATGGTTGCGGTCTCGGCCGAGGCGGGTCAGCCGACGGTCAAGTCACAGAACGACACGCGGCAAGCCGAGCTCAAGATCGGCGTGCGCGCGGACCCGCTGGTGCAGGCCGTGCTCGCGCGTTTCCCGGGCGCCGAGGTCGTCGACGTGCGTCAGACCGCGCCGATCCCGCCAGCGGAGCTGCCGGCCGGCGATGGCGAGGATGCACCGGCGGAGTTTCCGCCTGACGACGATAGCTCTGCATTCGGCGCTCACATGCGTACGGACGACGATATTTGAAGCCGGCTAGAGCATGATCCCGAAAAGTGGATGCCGGTTTTCGGAAAAGATCATGCTCCACTAATAGTATCCGGCGCGGAGAGACGAGCGATGGCTGATTTCCTGGGCCTGATGAAACAGGCCGCGGAGCTCAAGTCGAAGATGGAAGCGATGCAGACCGAGCTCGAGCAGATCGAGGTCGAAGGCAGCGCGGGCGGCGGCCTCGTGACCGTCAAGCTCTCCGGCAAGGGCGAGATGAAGGGCGTCAAGATCGACGACACGCTGTTCAAGCCGTCGGAGAAGGAGATCGTCGAGGACCTCATCGTCGCCGCCCACGCCGACGCGCGCCGCAAGGCCGAGGCGCTGCTGCAGGAGAAGATGAAAGCCATGACCGGCGGCCTGCCGCTGCCGCCCGGCCTGAAACTGTTCTGAACCACCGGCGCAATAGTCCCGCGCGCAGCCCGCCTTCCCGGTGCTCCATGCCCGCCGCTGCCGGCCCCGAGATCGAGCGTCTCATTCAGCTGCTTGCCCGCCTGCCCGGGCTCGGCCCGCGCTCGGCGCGCCGCGCTGCGCTCTTCCTGCTCAAGAAGCGCGAGCAGATCATGGCGCCGCTCGCGACGGCGATGCAGACGGCACTGGAGAGGATCGAGATTTGCCGCACCTGCGGCAACATCGACACCCAGAATCCGTGCGCGATTTGCAGCGATGTGCGGCGCGATCCCGCCATCATCGTCGTGGTTGCCGACGTCGCCGATCTGTGGGCGCTCGAGCGCGCGCACGCGGTGAACGCGCGCTACCACGTGCTGGGCGGCACGCTCTCGCCGCTCGACGGCATCGGCCCGCAGGACCTCGCTATCGACGCGCTGGTGGCGCGCGCGCACGATCCTGCGGTGACGGAGGTGATCCTGGCGCTCAACGCCACGGTCGACGGCCAGACCACAGCGCACTACATCACCGACCTCTTGCACGACGCCAAT
>JBKPUA010000016.1:0-11260 GCA_046735815.1 Pseudomonadota bacterium | reverse complement strand
GTCGAGCGGGAAGCGGCGGTCGATCGGCAGGGTCAGTTTGCCTTTGGTCACCGCGTCCCACAGGTCGGCGTGCATGCGGCGGCTGATCTCGCGCACCTCCTCGAGCGTGCGGGTGCGGAAGGTCACGCCGATATAGTCGATGCGGCGCAGCGCATGCAGGTCGAAATCGAATTCGGCCTTGTTGCCGGCAAGGCGGCCGACATTGACGATGCGGCCGAGCAGCGCCGTCGCCCGCATGGTCTGCGCCACCACCGGCCCCGATAGCATGTCGACCACGAGATCGACGCCCTTGCCACCGGTGGCGTCGAGCACCTGCTGCGGCCAATTCGGATTGCGGGTGTCGATGGCGAGATCGGCGCCCAGCTCCTTGAGGCGGGCGCGGCGCGCGTCGTTGGTCGACGAGCCGATGACGAGCTTTGCGCCCATGAGCTTGGCGATCTGCAGGCCCATCAGCCCAACGCCCGAGCTTGCGCCCTGGATCAGGACGCTCTCGCCCGCGCGCAGCCTGCCGGCGGTGATGAGCGCGTTGTGCAGGGTGATGAGCGCGACCGACAGCGTCGCCGCGCGCTCGAAGTCCATGCCGCTCGGCATCGGGTTGACCCGCCCCCAATCGCTGACGGCGTATTCGGCATAGCCGCCGGTGCCCGAGCACATGACGCGGTCGCCAGGCTTGTAGCTGCCTTGCACCTCGGCACCGGTCTCGACCACCTCGCCCGCCCATTCGATCCCGACCGGGGCGCCGATGCCGCCGTGGCTGCCGTGCGGCAGGCCGCGCGCGGTGGTGAGATCGGCGCGGTTGAGCCCGGCAGCGCGCACCTTCACCAGCACCTCGTTGGGCTTCGGCCGCGGTTGCGGAATCTCGCGCACCGCAATTCCCTGCTCGCTTGCAACGCCCGCCTTCATCTCGTTCTCCGTCGATTGCTTTCGTCGCTTCGGTCTAATCCAGCGACACAGATGCCTGCTTGGCGATATTGGCCCATTTGCGGGTCTCGCCGGCGAGGAACGTGCCGAATTCCTGCGGCGTGCCGATGCGCGGCTCGGAACCGAAGCGCGCCGCCAGGTCCTTCATCTCGGGCCCCTTCAAACTCTCGTTGATCACGCCGTTGAGCTTGCCGACGATGGGCGCGGGCGTGCCCGCCGGCGCCACCACGCCGGTCAACAGCGTGGCCACGAAGTCGGGGATGCCGCTCTCCACCATGGTCGGAACGTCGGGGAGTTCTGCTTGCCGCTTGGCGCTGGTGACGCCGAGCGCCCTGAGCTTTCCGTCGCGGATCAGCGGCAGCAGGATGACCGGGCTCTCGAGCGCAAAGTCGACTTGGTTGCCCAGCACGTCCTGCACGGATTCGTTGCCGCCCTTGTGCGGCACATTGACGAAATCGATGCCCGCGAGCGTGCGGAACATCTCGCCGGTGAGGTGGGTCACGTTGCCGGCGCCGGCGTGGGCGTAGTTGAGCTTGCCGGGATGCGCCTTGGCGTAAGCCACGAACTCCTGGACGGTCTTGGCCGGGAACGTCGGGTGCACTACCAGGATCATGTAGCTGTCCGACACGCCCGCGATCGGCGCGAAGTTCTTCACCGGATCGTAGCCCGCGCTCTTCGACACCGCAGGGATCACCGCCAGCGTGCTGGTATTGCCGTAGAACAGAGTATAGCCGTCGGGCTCGGCGGCGGCCGCTGCGCGCGCCCCGAGCGCGCCGCCGGCGCCGGCGCGATTGTCGATGACGACGGTCTGCCCAAGCGATTGCTGCATCTTCTGCGCCATCAGCCGCGCCATCACGTCGGTCTGCCCGCCCGCCGGCGACGGCACGATCATCTTGATCACCCGGTCCGGATACACGGTTTGCGCCTGCGCCAACGCAGCGGCCAGCGCGATAACACCAATGGCCGCAATACCGAGCAGCTTTGCTCTTCTCATCGTCGTTTCCTTCCACGCCGGACGATTACACTGGCGGCAGTTTACATGAGACCCCTTCGGCCTGTGCTATCGTTTGGTAGTCACATGCAAAGTGGGCGACTGCCCCGGAGAGCCTTCATGTCGGAACGCACCAAGCCTCCCTTCCGCGCCGATCATGTCGGCAGCCTGATCCGGCCGGACGCCCTGATCAAGGCGCGCGAGCAGGCGGAGAAAGGCCAGATCTCGACGGAGCAGCTCCAGCGCATTCAGCAGGCCGCGATCCGCGACGTGGTGCGCATGCAGGAGGAGCTCGGGCTCAAGCTCGTGACCGACGGCGAGTACAACCGCCACTCCTGGCACCGGGACTTTATGCTGAAATTCCAGAACGTGCGCATGATTCCGTCGAAGCTCACGGTGCGCTTCCATTCCGCCGAAGGCGACCGCCTGCACAGTCCACCGACCATGCAGGTGACCGGCACGCTCGCGCGCCCGAACAGCGGCGGGATCTTCGTCGATGATTTCAAGTTCCTGGTCTCGATCGCGCGCGTCACCCCCAAGATCACGCTGCCTTCGCCCACGGTGATGCATTTCCGCGGCGGGCGTGAGGCGATCGACGCCAAAGCCTATCCCGACATCGCAAACTTCTACGACGATCTCGCCCGGCTCTACCGCGAGGAGATCGCCGACCTCGCGCGCGCCGGCTGCCGCTATGTGCAGCTCGACGAGGTGAACCTCGCTTATCTCTGCGACGGCGAGCTGCGCAAGCAGGTCGCCAATATTGGCGAGGACCCAGCGACCCTGCCGGCGACCTACGCCAGACTGCTCAACGACACGATCAAAGACCGTCCAGCTGACATGACGGTTTGCATGCATCTCTGTCGCGGCAATTTCGCCGGCGCCTGGGTGGCGGAAGGGAGCTACGAGCCGATCGCCGAGCTCCTGTTCAACGAGGTCAACGTCGACGGTTATTTTCTCGAATACGACAGCGCCCGCGCTGGCGGCTTCGAGCCGCTGCGCTTTCTGCCCAAGGGCAAGATCGCCGTGCTCGGCCTCGTCACCACCAAGAGCGGCGAGCTCGAATCGAAAGATACGATCAAGCGCCGCATCGAGGAGGCGACGAAATACGTTGCGCTGGAGCAGTTGGCGTTGAGCCCGCAATGCGGCTTCTCCAGCGGCATCGGTGGCAACACCATGGACATCGCGGGCGAGATCGCCAAGCTCCGGCTCGTGGTCGAGACCGCGCGCGAGGTGTGGGGACACGCATAGCGGCGCCCTTTTCCCTCTGCTAGCCTCCTGCACCAACGAAAAACCGGGGAGGTCCCGTGCAGGAGCAAGTCGCGACTCGCAAAGCGAGCAAGCCGTCCGAGCCCGTCTACAAGCTCAAGATCGAAAAGGACGTCGACATCCCGATGCGGGATGGCGCCAAGCTCAAGGCCGACGTGTTCCGGCCGGACGGCGCGGGAGAGTTTCCCGTGCTGATCAATATGGGCATCTATCAGAAAGACAAGCTCTGGGTGCCGCCGGGCGACCTCGAGGAGAAGCCCAATCCGTACATGAACTGGGAGACGGTCAATCCGGAATGGTGGGTGCCGCGCGGCTATTGCTGCGTACGCGTCGACGAGCGCGGGTCCGGCAAGTCGCCGGGGCAGTCGGTGCTCTATTCGCCGCAGGAAGCGATCGACTTCTACGACGCCATCGAATGGGCGGGCCACCAGCCCTGGAGTAACGGCCGCGTCGCTACCATCGGCATTTCCTTTTTCGCCCGCACCCAGTGGTGGGTGGCCAATCTCAAGCCGCCGTCGCTAGCCTGCATCGTGCCGTGGGAAGGCGCCGCCGATCAGTATCGCGACGTGCTCTATCATGGCGGCATTTTCGGCTCGGGCTTCATCGTCGGCTGGTTCACCACCCACATGGCGCACCACATGCTGGGCCGCGCCTATCAGGACAATCCCGACACTTTCCAGGACAACGTGCTGTGGCGCTTCATGCGCAACAGTCTCGACAGCGGCGCGTTCAAGAGCCAGCAGGCGCAGTGGGACAAGATCGACCTGCCGATGTGGGCGGTCGGCAACTGGTCCGGCATGGGGCTGCACCTGCGCGGCGCCACCGAGGGCTATATGCGCGCGGCCTCGCAGCACAAGAAGCTGCGCATTCACTGCGGCACGCACTATCACCCGTTCTACAGCGAGGACGGACGGCGCGACCAGCTCCGCTTCTTCGACCACTGGCTCAAGGACGTCGACAACGGCGTGATGCAGGAGCCGCCGGTGAAGCTCGCCATCCGCACCGGCCACGGCCAGTATCATTTCCGCTACGAGAACGAGTGGCCAATTGCGCGCACGCAGTGGACCAAGCTCCATCTCGATCTATCGAAGCCGGACGGCACCGCCGGCGAGGGCATCGCTGGCACGCTGGCGAAGGCGAAGCCGGCCGCGACCGCCACGCGGACCTATTCCGCCAGCGGCGCGTCGCACGCCGGCCACGCCTCGGCGTCCTCGACCTCGGTTACCGGCGGCAGTGCTGCAGGAATTTCGCTGGTGACGCCGCCGCTCGAGCAAGACACCGAGATCACCGGTCCGCTCGCCGCGCAGCTATGGGTGTCGAGCACGACCGAGGACATGGATCTGTTCCTCACGCTGCGCAACATCGATCCCGACGGCAAGGACGTGCTCGAAGTCGGTCAGCAAGGGCAGGCGGTACCGGTGGCGAAGGGGTGGCTGCGGGCGTCGCATCGCGAGCTCGATCCGGACTTGTCGCTGCCCTATCGGCCCTATCACAAGCACCTGCGGCGGCAATGGCTCGAGCCGAACGAGATCGTGCAGGTGCAGGTCGAGGTCTGGCCGACCTCCATGGTGTTCAAGAAGGGCCACCGCATCCGGCTCGACATCCAGCCGCGCGACGGCCTCGGCAGCGCGCCCTACACGCATTACCACGCCGACTACAATGTCGGTGAGAACACCATCTACTCCGGCGGCGACAAGGAGTCCTTCCTGCTCGTCCCGATCATTCCGCCGAAGTAGCTCACCTCTCTCGTGTCCCGGCCAAGCGAGCGCCCGCGTACGTGAGGGACGGAGGTTGTTGCTCGCGAGCGCGAGCCGGGACCCAGAACTACGAAGTTTCTTCTTTAGTTTGATTCCTGGGTCCCGGGTCTCCCCCGGCTCAAGGCCGGGGTCGCCCGGGACACGATAGCTGTTCCTCACTCCGCCTTGATGCCGGTGCGGGTGACCACGTCGCCCCACTTGTCGCGCTCCTTGGCGAGGAAGGCGGCGAACTCGGCGGGCGATCCCGTTCGCACCTCGGCGCCGAGCTTGCCCAGCGCCGCCACCACTTCCGGGGGCTTGAGGCTTTCGTTGATGGCGGCATTGAGCTTGTCGACGATGCTCGCGGGCGTGCCCGCCGGCGCCATCACGCCGGTGAAGGTGAGCGCGATGAAATCCGGCACGCCGCCTTCGATCAGCGTCGGCAATTCAGGCGCCAGCGCGTTACGTCCCGCGCTCGCCACCCCGAGCGCGCGCAGCTTGCCCTCGCGCACGAGCGGCAGCAGCCCCGCCACCTCGCCGAACAGAATATGCACCTGGCCCGCGACGACGCCGGCGACCGCCTCGGGCGAGCCCTTGTAGGGGACGTGCATGAAGTCGGTCCCGGTCTGCAGCTTGAACATCTCGGCCGCGAGATGAGTGAGGTTGCCGTAGCCCATGGAGCCGAAATTGAGCTTGCCGGGACGCTCCCTGGCATAGGCGATCAGCTCCCGCGCGTTCCTGGCCGGGAAGTCCGGCGCGACCACCAGCACCTCGTAGCCCTCGGTCACTTTGGCAACCGGCGTGAATTGCTTGAGCGTGTCGTAGTCGCGGAAGCGATAGACCGCAGGGCCTACCACCAGTGCGCTCGCATTGCCGAAGAGGAGTGTATAGCCATCGGGCTCGGCCGCCGCGGCGGCTTTGGTGCCGAGCGCCCCGCCGGCGCCGCCTCGGTTCTCGATGATCACGGTCTGGCCGAGGATCGGCCCGAGCCGCTGCACCAGCAGGCGCGCGGTGATGTCGATCGGCCCGCCGGCGGGATAAGGCACTATCACTTTGATGAGCCGGTCGGGATAGGCGGCCACGCGGCCGACGCCGATCGCAGCAGCGCCGATCGCGAGCACGACGCAAAGGATCAGGCGGTAAGCCGGCATGGGTCCCTCCCCGGCGTGTTTATCATGGTCGCAATGCTCGCTCTTGGCTAGCTGGCCTGCGGGCGTGCGGCTGCTATAACGCAGCAATGCCGCGCGGCTGTTCGGCATCTCCATCTGAATCGCGCGCCCTCCATCACAAACGCGGAGGATACCAGTGAACCCTGCAACCTCGTCCCGACCTGCGCGCTCGGTGCATCCGGATGTCGAGATCGTCCTGCGTCCGATCCCGTCGCCGGACAGCAAGCCCTACATCATCGTGTACGGTCCCGACGGACATCTCTGGTTCTGCGAAAGCGGCACCTCCAAGATCGGCCGATTGAACCCCGGCGACGGCAGCTTCGTCGAGTTCGATACGCCGACGCCGAACAGCCGACCAATCGGGATCATACCGGCGGCCGACGGCGCGCTGTGGTTCTGCGAGAATGCCGGCAACAAGATCGGGCGCATCACCACGGCGGGCGCAATCACCGAGTTTCCCGTGCCGACGGCGGGCGCCGGGCCGGACGGCATCGCCGCGGGGCCGGACGGCAATGTCTGGTTCTCCGAGGCCCAGGTCAGCCACCTCGGCCGGATCACGCCGACCGGCAGTGTGACGGAATTCTCGCAGGGCCTCACGCCTGGCTGCCGGCCGCTGTCGCTGGTGGTGCGCGACGGCGAGCTGTGGTTCAGCGAATACGAGGCCGGGCAGATTGGCCGCATCAGCATGGACGGTCGCGTTACGGAATACAAAATCCCGACCCCGAACAGCGAGCCGCGCGCCATGGTGACCCATCCCGACGGCCATATCTGGTTCGTCGAGACCAAGGCCAACGCGCTCGGGCGCATCGACCGCGCGGGCCGTGTGACGGAATGGCCGGTGAAGACGCCGAACGCCTCCTTGCGCGGGGTCACCGTGGCGCCCGACGGCGATCTCTGGTTTACCGAGAATTTTTCCAACAAGATCGGTCGCATGTCGCCGGACGGCAGTGTCATCGGTGAATACGCCATTCCACTCGAAGGCTGCGGCGCACGCGCCATCATCGCCATCCCCGACGGCCGGCTGTTCTTCTCCGCCCACGACGCTGGCGCGATCGGCGAGGTGATTCCGCGGCGGTGAAGCGAGCGAGTAGCGAGTAGCTTCTGCGATCCGGCTACTTACTATTCGCTATTCGCCACTCGCTATTCGCTCTGGAACGGAGTCCGACCATGAGTGCCTCAACCAGCCGCAGCCTCGAAGACCGCATCCGCGCCATCGAGGATCGGCTCGAGATCTACAATCTGATCGCGAGCCATCCGCCCAGCGCCGATACCGCCGGCAGCGAGCATATCGCCGCGAGCTGGGTGGAGGACGGCGTGTTCGATCGCGGGGAAAATCTGTCGAGCCCGCGCGGGCGCGACACTATCGCCAGCCACGTGCTGTCACCCGAGCACCAAGCCGCGATCGCCGGCGGGCTCGCGCATTTCACCGGGCTGCCCCACGTCGCGATCGATGGCGACACTGCCATCGTCACCTCCTACCTGCAGATCCTGGTGCCGCAGACGCAGGGCGAGGCGGTCGAGGTTCCCAATCATGGCAGCTCGAAAGGCTTCCGCGTCCATCGCATGACCGCGAACCGCTGGGAGCTCGTGCGCACGCCGCAAGGCTGGAAGATCAAGCGCCGCACCTTGCGCCAGCTCGACGGCTCCGACGGCGCGCGCGCAATTCTGCGGCAGGCGATTGCGTCGTAGCCCGCTAGACTGGAATCGGCCGGCCCACACCGGCGGCGAGCGCGCGCTGATAGACGAACTCGCCGAAGGCCATGTCCTCGAGCGCGATGCCGAGCGACTTGAACAGCGTGAGCTCGGAGGGCGACGCGCGGCCTTTGGCCTTGCCGGTGACGAGCTCGCCGAGCTCGCGGATGTCGGACCAAGCGAGCTTGCCGGCTGCCACCAGCTCGCGAAACTCGCCGGCCTCTACCTTGGCCTGCTCGATGTGATCGGTCACCTTCACCGCCGCGCGCAGCACCATCTCGCCGTCGACCTCGCGCCGATCGCCGGAATTGGCGCCGGCGACGTTGACGTGCGCGCCGGGCGCGAGCCACTCGGCCTGGCACACCGGCTCGGCCGATTTTGTGATGGTGACGACCACGTCGGCCTCGGCCACGCACGCCTGTGCCGATGGGGAAGGGCGCACCTCAATCCCGAGATCCTTCTCCATCGCGCGCGCATAGGCCTCGCGGCTCTCCGCCGTGCGGGCAAAGACGTTGACGCGCTTGATGGGCCGCACCGCGCACACCGCCAACACCTGCGTGCGCGATTGTCGCCCGACGCCGATGAGGCCGAGCGTCTGTGCATCCGGCCTGGCCAGCAGCTTGGTGGCAAGCCCGCTCGCCGCGCCGGTGCGCAGCTGCCCGAACAGGTCGGCCTCGATCATCGCCTTGAGGCGGCCGTCGAGCGAGGAGTAGAGCAGCGTGTGGAATTGCCCGCCTTTCATGCCGGCATAGGCCTTGAGGCCGTACACGTTCTTGGCGCCGTAGGCCGCGCCCATCAGGTTGAAGGCGCCGCCGGGCAGCCGCGCGCGCTGGCGCGGCAGATTGCTGGTGGTGGGCTGCCCCCAGGTGGCGAACAGCTCTTCGAGCACCGTAATGGCATCCTTCACCGTGGCGAGGCGGCCAACGTCGGCTTCGGTGAGGTAGATGGGCGCTGTTCTCATTCGACGTTCTCCCTCACTGCAGAGCGCGCTTATGGCTCCTTCGCATCGACCAGAATGAAAGCGATGCGGCAAGGCTCGCTGCCGCGGTTGACCCAGGCGTGATTGGTGCCCTGCTGCACCAGGACGTCGCCGGCCTTGAGATGGATTTCGTTGTCGTCGAGCAGCATGTCGATCTCGCCCGCCATGACGATGGCGTAGTCCACGGTGCGGGTGCGGTGCATGGCCGGATGGCGGGGCGGCAGGCCGCGCTTGGGCACGCCGTCGCCGAGGCTGGCATGCATGGTGTGGGGATCGAGCTTGCGCGTCTCCTCGGTCTCGGGCGGAAAGTCGACAATGCGAAACACCGTGCCGCGGCGCGGCGGCATGATGCCGATATCGACGGCGGCGCGGTCGGCGGCGCCGGACAGATCGGCCGGCGTCTCGTCCGTCACCCATAACACGCGCGACACCGTCTGGGTCTGCGGCCGCACTTTCTTGTGGGGATTGGGGCCGTCCAGCAGCACCACCGCCTTGTCGTTGCTATCGATGGTGGTGACGACGCGGCGGACGTCTGCGCTCAAAGCCATGATTGCGTTTCTCCCATGTCTGGTTCGAGTGAGAATTTCCGGTGGAGTTGGTCACGGATGGACGCTGCCGTCCGGCATGAGCGCGCCCGTGAGCTTGGCGCCGTCGAGGACGGCGCCGGTGAGAATGGCGCGCGACAGTCGTGCATCGGACAGGTCGGCGCCGGCGAGATTGGCGCCGCTGAGATCGGCGCCGAACAGGTCGGCCTCGGAGAGATTCGCGCCCTTGAGATTGGCCTCGCGCAGCACCGCGTCCACCAACCCTGCATTGTTGAGGTCGGCGCCCTCGAGGTCCGCGCGCCGCATGGTCACCTCGACCAGATTGGCGGCGGCGAGATTGGCGCCGCGGAGCGAGGCCTCGTCGAGGCGTGCGCCAGTGAGCATCGCTTCGCCCATGCGGGCGCCGTCGAGCTTTGCCCGCACCAGCCGCGCCTTCTGCAGCTTGGCATCGGAAAGATCGGCCTCGGTCAAGTCCGCCGCACTCAGGTCGGACTCGTAGAGCAAGGCGTGCGCGAGCTTGGCTTGCGCCAGCGAGGCGTTCTTCAGGTCGGTCTTGTTGAGATTGGCATCGGTCAGATTGGCGCCGGTCAATTTCGCCCGCGTGAGCCGCGCGCGATGCAGCACCGCCCCGGCGAGGTCCGCGCCGGACAGATCCGCCTCCGCAAGATCGCGCCGCTTCAACGCTGCGCGTTGCAACGCGCAATTCGCGCAGGCCTTCGTGTTGCCGGCGAGAAAATCGCCCTCGGTTTGCGCGAAGGCGGGCATGCCGGGGACGCTCAGGGCCAGCAACAACCCGGTGAGAATCTTGCAACCGCGACGCATGATCTTGCTATGATTTCGACCCGTTGGCGTGGCGGTTCAGAAGTCCGCATCATTCTAGCGGCGAGACCGAAATGCGGACTTCTGAACCAAAGCCACACCAGGACCAATAAGTTGCTAGTGTCCCTGGATTCCGAAGTTCGCAAACGAGGGTGCCGCACAATGATGCGAACTTCGGAATCGGGACACTAGATGATCTGACCATGCAGCGCCGTCGCGTTTCAAGCCTCATGGGCGTGCTACTCGCGCTGAGCTGCGCCGCGGCCGCCTCTGCGGCGCCGGGCGAGCGACCGACGCGGCTTGAAATCTGGGACCTGCAACTTGGCACGCCGGTCGAGCAATTGCCGGACGCGTTCGTCGATTACGCCTGCGGCACCAATGGCGGCCCGCCGGCGATGCCGCTTTCCGGCTGGCGCGACGCGCGCCGCTGTCGCCCCGAGCCCAGCGGGTTGCGCGAAGTTTATTTCCGCTACGACGACGAGTTGGAATATTGGGCCAAGGCCAACAACCTGTCGCACCAGATGGAGCAATATTCCGGAACCAAGACCTACGGCTTTCCGATCACGATCTCCGCGCTGATCGATGACGCCGGAATATTGCGCGGCATTCGCCTGGTCAGCGATCCGCGCGGCGACGCGCAGAACCGCGACGAGGCTTACCTCTTGCGCAATTTCCTCACCGCCCGCTTCGGCCGCGACGGCTGGACATGCGAGGCGCTCGCGCCGGAGGAAGGCGAGACGCCGGTGGCGGGTATCTTCGTGAAGGAGCGTTGCCGCAAGGACATCGACGCCAACACCGCCGCCTCACTCGCCATCCGCCACCTGCGCAAGGCCGGCCAGAGCCAGTTCGACCCTCGCACGGGGCGCGAGACCACGGGGCAATTCGAAAGCACAGTGCGGTTCGAGCTGGTCAGCAAATAGCGGCGCTCACTTCCCCACGAACGACGTGAGGATGTAATCGGCGAGCGCGGCGATCTCGCGTTTGGTCAGGCTGGTCGAGTGCGGATCGGGCGGCACGTTCTTGCCGAGTTCGGCGGCGGAGAGGCCGTAACAGCTCTTGTCCTCGTAGGCGTATTTGTCGAAGTGCGGCATCTCCGAGCTGGGCCGGCCGCAGGCGATCACTTCGATCAATTGCTCGCGGTC
>JBKPUA010000015.1:0-3237 GCA_046735815.1 Pseudomonadota bacterium | reverse complement strand
GCGCCGCGCTTGACGGCGAGCCGCACCTGCTCGGGCAGCAGCGGCTTGCGGATGCTGAACACGACCACGTCGGGCGCCTCCGGCAGATCGGTCAGGCTCGGATAGCAGACGTGGTTGAGGACGGTCTGATACTTCGGATTGACCGGATAGATCGCGCCGGGGAAGCCGAGCGCCCCGAGCGACTCGATGATGGAGCGCGCGGGGCTCACGCGGTCGGTAGCACCGACAATTGCGACCGAGCGCGGTTTCACCAGCGGATCAAGCTTCATTTGCCAACCTTTGCATGGGACTTCGTCGAAACAGCAGCGAGAGCAGCACGCCGATGAGCACCGCGCCAGTGAGCAGCGTCGATACCACGGCGATGACCGGATCGGATTCGAGCCGGATCGACTCGAACATCTTCTTGGGCAGGGTCGAGGCATCGCGGCCGGCGATGAAGATCGCCACGACGGCCTCGTTGAAGGAGTGCAGGAAGGCGAACAAAGCGCCGACCAGAATCCCGGGCCGCAGCACCGGCAAGGTCACCCAATAGAATGTGCGCAGCGGGCCGGCGCCCGCGCTCATGGCGGCGCGCTCGAGGTTGCGATCGAAGCCTTTGAGTGCCGCCGCAATGGCCAGGAACGCGACCGGGATCGACAACACGCTGTGCGCGATGATCATGCCGGCATGGGTGCCGACGAGGCGCAGCGGGCTCAAGAAGCTGTAATAGCCGAGCGCGCTCACCACCGCGGGCACGATGATCGGCAGCATCATCATAAGGTTGAGCGTGCCCTTGCCATGGAAGCGGTAGCGCACGAAGCCGAACGCCGCGGGTAGCGCGACCGCCAGCGTGAACACCGTCGAGCCGATGGCGATGATGAACGAGTTGGCGGTGGCGTCGAGCCAGGAATGGCTCGAGAAGTATTGCGCGTAGTATCCGGTCCAGTAGCCGGGCGGCGGAAACTCGAACGAGATCGCCTTCGAGAACGACATCGGCACGATGATCGCCAGCGGGGCGACCAGGAAGATCGCGGCGAGCAGGGCGAGCGCGAGCGGAACGTGCCGTACCATGGCGCTCATCCCCACAACCGGTCGAGGCCGGCGAAGCGATTGTAGATGCCAAGCAGCACCAGCGTGCACGCGAGCAGGACGACGGCGATCGCCGAGGCGAAGCCCCAGGCCAGCAAGTCCTCGATCTGCTGGTTGATGAGCTGGGAGATCATCATGTCCTTGGGCGTGCCGAGCAGGATCGGGGTGATGTAGAAGCCGAGGCACATGGTGAACACAAGAATCGAGCCGTTGACCACGCCCGGCAGGCTCAGCGGCAGGAACACCAGGCGGAAGGCCGCGAATGGGCGCGCGCCGAGGCTCTCGGCCGCCCGCAGATAGGAGGGCTCGATCTTGCGCATGACCCCATAGAGCGCCAGCACCATGTAGGGCAGCAGCACGTGGGTCATGCCGAGCGTCGAGCTGAACGAGGTGAACAGCAGCTGCGGCGGCCTGCCCCAGCCGGCCAGCGCGTAAGTCGCCGCCACCGGCCCCTTGTTGCCGAGGATCACCAGCCAGGCATAAGTGCGGACCACGAAGCCGGTCCAGAAGCTCAAGCCGACGGCCACCAGCAGCACGACCGCCAGCGCGTCGTTGCGGCGCGCCATCACGTAGGCGAGGGGATAGCCCAGTGCGAGACAGGCCAGCGTGACGATCAACGACGTCTTGAAGGTGTTGAGCATCACGTTGGTATAGAGCGGAACGGTCAGCAGCCTCTGGTAGTGGGCGAGCGACACCGTCGGATCGGTGACGCTGAGAAGGAGCACGTAACCGATGGGAACGACGAACAGCACGACGATGCAGACCGCCGCTGGTGCAACCAGCAGCCATGCGGTCAAGCCATCGCGGGCAGCGGCCCCCCGCACGGCCGGCATCGGCGCAGCTTTGCTCATCTTTCGGATCATGTAACATGCGCCGCGGCTGCGAGGCTATCGACCGGCAGGTGGGCTTCGCAAAGGGGTTCGCGCCGCATGATTGTTTGGCACGCTTGGAAGGGCCGCGCATGATAGCTCGAAAGATATCCCGCCGTGGAGCGCTGGCACTCGGTGCCGGCTCGCTCGCGGCGCCTTTTGTCGGCCGCCCGGCGTGGGCGCAGGCTAAGACGGTCTACGTCAATTCGTACGGCGGGGTATGGGAGACCTCCTGGCGCAAGGCGTTCTTCGAGCCGTTCACGGCCAAGACCGGGATTGCGATCAAGGCCGTGCCCGGCGTCTCCTTCGCCAAGCTCAAGGCCCAGGTCCAGACCCGGAATTTCGAGTGGGACGTCATCAATCTCGGCGACGTCGAATACGCCCAGGCGGTGCGCGAGGGATTGCTCGAGCTGGTCGACAAGGCGGCGGCCAAGACCGACGAATTGCCGCCGAACATGGTGCGCGACTACGGCATCACCAGCTATTCGCTCGGCACCAACCTGGTCTATCGCAAGGACAAGTTTCCGAACGGCGGGCCGCAGAGCTGGGCCGATTTCTGGGACGTTAAGCGCTTCCCCGGTCCGCGCTGCCTTTACGACCGCTCCTTCAGCTGCCTCGCCTTCGCGCTGTTGGCCGACGGCGTACCGCCCGACAAGCTCTACCCGATGGATATCGACCGCGCCTTCCGCAAGATGAGTGAGATCAAGCCGCATATCAAAGTGTGGTGGCGCGAGGGGTCGCAATCGCAGCAGCTCATCCGCGACGGCGAGGTCGACATGATCGCGATGTGGAGCGCCCGCGCCGTCGACCTGATCGAGGATAATGTGCCGCTCGAGCTCGTCTGGAACGGCGCCGAAATCTATTACGCCAACCTGCTGGTGCCGAAAGGCGATCCCAATGCCGCGGCGGCGTGGGAATTCTGCAATTTCGTCGCCCAGGCCAAGCCGCAGGCGGACTTCGCGATGCTGCTGCCCTACGGGCCGGCCAATCCCGGGGCGCGCGCGCTGATGACGGAAGCGCGGCTGCGCCAGACGCCGGCGTGGCCGGACAACGAGAGGCTCGCGTTCCAGCACGACGCCACCTGGATCGCGCCACGGCTCGCCCAGATCCGCGAGCGTTGGACGCAATGGCTTACGACCTGAGCGGGTGTGCAATGTCGGACACGCAAGCGACCATGGTGCAGTACGAGTGCGAGGACAAGGTCAGCGTCATCACGCTCGACCGCGCCGACAAGCTCAACGCCATCAATTCCGTCATGAAAGACCAGATCATCGCGGCGTTCGCGCGCGCCGACCAGGAT
>JBKPUA010000014.1:0-11745 GCA_046735815.1 Pseudomonadota bacterium | reverse complement strand
TGATCGTGCCACTCGAAACCGGCGCCGGTCGCGCGCGCCACCGTGAGCACGATGAACTGGTAGATCGTGCGCGGCAGCGCGCCCTCGAACTTCAAAAAGAAACCGAGTTCCTCGATCCGGCGTGCGAGCTCGGGGTGATTGAGTAGCGCCAGATAAGGCCCGCCGAAGCCTTCATCTCGCGCCTTGCGGCGCGCCGCCATTTGTTCGTAGAGCGCCCGTGCCTCCGCTGGCAGCGTCGCGGCATTCATGTCCAGGACGGTCATGACAGTTACTCTATTCGTGATAGGACCAGGCCCGCGCCCCGGCATTGAAATCGTAGACCGGAGTAGGGCAGTTCTTGTCGGCCTTGACGTCGATGAGCGCGGTGGTGCCGGCGGCAAAGGCCTTCTCGAGCGTATCCGCAAGCTCCGCCGGCTCGCGCACGGTGAAGCCTTGCGCTCCGAGCGCACGCGCGAACCCCGCCCAATCATGATCGGGAATGCTGGTGAGCTCGGCTGGGAGCGCGCCGTATTGCCGCGCGCGCAGCCAGACGTTGCCGAGCGCGCCGTTGTTGATCACCAGGTAGACGATCGGCAGTCGGTAGCGCGCGGCGGTCTGCACCTCGAGGCCGTGCATCTGCATGCAGCCGTCGCCGGTGATGACGGCGACACGCCGATCCGGTCGCGCGCATTGCACACCGACAGCTGCCGGAATTGCCCAACCCATCGGTCCTAGATTGGTGGCGGAGATGTAGGTGCGCGGCTCGTAAGCGGTCCAGTAGTGCCCGGCAAAGGCGCGATGAGCGCCGGAATCGACCAGGACGATGCCGCTGCGCGGGAGCGCCTTGCGTAGCGCTGCAATCGCGGTGGCGGGATGGATCGGCGCAGTGGTGCGGCTCAAGTTCTCGAGGTCGTAAAGCCGCGGCCCCGCCTTGATGGTCGCGATCCATTGGCGCCGGCGTGCCTGGCCATCCTGCAGCGCAGGCCCGATCAAGCCCGCGCGTTGGTCCATAAGGTCGAGGAATGCATGGCAGCTCCCCGGCACCACGTGGCCCAAGTCGCCGTTGGCGGTGAGCTCGTCCATGTCGATGTTGACGTGAATCATGAGGACCTTGCTGCGCTCGCGCAAAGTCCAGTGCATGGTATCGCGCTCGTTCAGGCCCGAGCCCAGCACGATGAGGCAGTCGAGCTCGTCGCCGAGAATCGCGTTGGTGGCATGGCGGGTGCCGGCATAGCCGAACACGCCGAGCGAAAGCTCGTGGTCCTCGGGGAACACTCCTTTCGCGCGCAGCGTGGTGGCGACCGGAATCGACCAGCGCTCCGCCAGCATTCGCAAGCGCGCGGCGGTGGCGTCATGCTCGACGCCGGCGCCGGCCAGGATGGCGACGCGGCTCTTCTCGCGCGCTCCATCCGCGAGCAGGCCGAGCGCGGCGTCGGCTGCCGCCGTGCTCAAGGGCTCCGCGCCAACGAAGAAGCCGAACACCTTGATGTAATCCGCGGTGCATTCGCCGGTGAGCGCGCCGTGCGCCAGCGAGAGGTGCACCGGTCCGCGCGGGTGCGCCCACATCGCGGTCAGCGCGTGACGGAACCAATGGTTCAGGTTTTCGGCGCCGGCCACCTTTTTCGACAGACGCGTGAGCGGCGCCATGACGGCAGTGTCGTCGAGGGTGGCTTGGCTCGCGTCCTGGAACGCGCCGCGACCTTCCATTTCGACCGGCACCTCACCGGTCATCACCAGCACCGGCGAGCTATCGGTCTTGGCGGCGGCAGTCGCGGTCGCCATGTTGCCGCTGCCTGGTCCGCCGATCCCGAGCGCGGCGCCGAAGCTGCCGCTGGCGCGCGCATAGCCGTCGGCCATGTAGACGGCGCCGCCCTCGTGCGCGGCCACCACCGGCTTGAGTTTCGTGTGCCGCGCGAGCGCCGGCAGGAAAGGATCCACCAGGCCGCCGGGAACCATGAACAGGTGGCCGAGGCCCTCCTCGACCAGCGCGTTGAGGATGTAATCGGTCCCGAGTGGCGTATGAGGACTTGTGAGGGATGTCGCGGGAGGCGTCATTGGCTGCGCCGTCTTGATCCGATGATTGCGGTCGTCGTTCGGAGCGTCGGTTCGATATCGGCTGGGCAGGGCCCGGCTCATGATGCCCGCGGGGGCTTCATGGACCACGCGTCTTAACGCCACAAGAGGCGGTACGGCGTGACCGAGAGCGGCGGCCATGCCGAGGTTGCAAAGCCGGGCGCCATTTGGCATAGGTGCTCACTGGCCCGGCCGGACTTACAGTCCGGCCGGATCTCGGATGCGGGTGTAGCTCAGGGGTAGAGCACGACCTTGCCAAGGTCGGGGTCGAGGGTTCGAATCCCTTCGCCCGCTCCAGAATTTCTCCAACTTTCGTCTTTCGGTTTTTCACGCTCTGGCGCTGCGCTTTGCGCGGCGCATGATATACGCTCGCTCGCCTTGAATGCCGGCGCGAGACCGGCGGGCGTGGCGAACGCGAGCGGGAGGGAAGCAATGCGGCGCGGGTTGTTTGGCGGCAGAGCGATGGTGGCTGCCGTCGTCGCTGCCGTCCTGGCGTCGACCACGCCGGCGTTCGCGCAGAGCTATCCCGACCGCTCGGTGCGCATCATCATTGCATTCGCCGCCGGCGGCACCATCGACACGCTCGGGCGCATCGTGGCGCAGAAGCTCAGCGAGTCCTGGGGCCAATCGGTGTTCGTGGAGAACCGCCCCGGCGCCAGTGGCAATATCGGCGCCGCAGCGGCGGCGCAGGCGCTGCCCGACGGCTATACGCTTCATCTCGGCGGGCAGGTGCTGGCGGTGAACGTGACGCTTGCGCCGATGAAGGGTCTCGATCCGGTCAAGGATTTCGAGCCGATCATGTGGATCGCCACCGCCCAAGACGTGCTGATGGTGCCGCCGCAGTCGCCGTTTCGCACGGTGAAGGACTTGATCGATTACGCCAAGGAGCATCCGGGCGAACTCGACTACGCGTCGCTCGGCATCGGCTCGAGCGGCCATCTCGCCACCACGCTGTTCAGCGATCTCGCCGGCATCAAGCTCCAGCACGTGCCGTACACCTCCTACAGCCAGGCGGTGACCGACATGATTTCGGGCCGCATCTCGCTCTGGATCACCACCCTCGGCGGCGCGGTCGGCAACATCCAGGCCGGCAAGATGCGCGCGTTCGCGGTGTCCGGCCGCACACGCGCCGCGCAGCTGCCGGAGGTCCCGACCTTCAACGAGCTCGGCATCGGCTTCGTCGACGAATCGAGCTGGTACGCGCTGTTTGCTCCCAAAGGCACCCCCAAGGATATCGTCGGCAAGATCAATGCCGATATGACCCGCATTCTTGCGCAGCCCGATATGAAGGAGCGCGAGACCACGCTCGGCTACCGCTTCATCGGTAGCTCGCCGGACAAGCTCTCGGCGATGCTCAAGCACGAGATCGACAAATGGGCCGAGGTCGCGAACAGCTCATCGTTGAAATAAGAAAAGCGCATCGGGGAGAAGCGTATGCGGGTACGGGGCTTGGGCGTCATAACGGTCGTGATCGTGGCGCTCGCGTTGCACGCGGCGGCGCGGGCGCAGATCTATCCCGATCGGCCCGTGCGTATGGTGATTGCGTTCCCGGCGGGCGGCACCATCGATACGCTCGGGCGCATCCTGGCGCAGAAGCTGACCGAGGCGTGGGGCCAGAACGTCGTGATCGAGAACCGGCCGGGCGGCGGCGGCAATATCGGCGCGGCGGCCGCGGCCAAAGCCGCGCCCGATGGCTACACGCTCCATTTCGGCGCGCAGACGCTGGCGGTCAATGTGACGCTGCAGCCGAGCAAGGAGTTCGATCCGGTCAAGGACTTCGACCCGATCATGCTGGTCGCCACAGCGCAGGACGTGTTGCTGGTGCCGCCGACCTCGCCGTTCCGATCGGTCAAGGAGTTGATCGACTACGCCAAAGCACATCCCGGCGAGCTGAACTATGCCTCGCTCGGCACCGGCACCAGCGGCCATCTCGCCGCCGTGCTGTTCAGCGACCTCGCCGGCATCAAGCTCCAGCACGTGCCTTATACCGGCGTCTCGCAAGCGACGACCGATGTGATGTCCGGGCGCATCGCCGTGTTCCTGCCGACGCTCGGCGGCCATATCGGCAATGTGACAGCCGGCCGCATGCGCGCGCTCGCGGTGTCCGGTCCCGCGCGGGCAGTGCAGCTTCCCGATGTCCCGACCTTCAATGAGCTCGGCGTGAAGTTCGTGGACGAGACCAGCTGGTACGCATTGTTCGCGCCGAAGGGTACGCCGAAGGAGATCGTCGCCAAGGTCAACGCCGACGTCGCGCGTATCCTGACATTGCCGGATGTGAAGGAGCGGGGCGTCACGCTCGGCTATCGCTATGTCGGCGGCTCACCCGACAAGCTCGGCGCATTCCTCGACCATGAAATCGCGAAGTGGGCCGAGCTGGCGCAGAGCGCCTCACTGAAATAGCCGATGGTCTAGTATCCCGCCGCCAGCGCGCCGCGGCTGCGGTTGTCGGCGGCGCCAACGAAGCCCGAGGATGTCACCAGGATGGAGTTGGCCGACGTGGGCGGCAGCGTTTGCACCACGCGATGGCCGCGCGCTTCCAGCGCGCGGATCAGGTCAGGTGAAAATCCGGGCTCGACCAGCACCTCGTCCGGCCACCATTGCTGATGCAGCCGCGGCTGCGCGACCGCTTCCGCGATCGGCAGTTTGCGGTCGAGCACATTGACGATCACCTGCAACACCGCGGTGATGATGCGGCTGCCGCCGGGCGAGCCGGCGACGAGGACCGGCTTGCCGTCCTTGAGCACGATGGTCGGCGTCATCGAGGAGAGCGGGCGCTTGCCCGGCCCGGGGGCGTTGGCCTCGCCGCCGACGAGGCCGAAGGCGTTGGGCACGCCGGGCTTGGCGGCAAAGTCGTCGAGCTCGTTGTTGAGCAGCACGCCGGTGCCTTCCGCGACGAGCCCCAAGCCGTAGCTGAAATTGAGCGTGGTGGTGTTCGAGACGGCGTTGCCGAAGCGATCGACCACCGAGAAATGTGTGGTGTTGTCGCCTTCGCGTGGCAACACGGCGCTGGTGGGAATCTCGCGCGCCGGTCGCGCGCGGTCGGGGTCGATGCGCGCGCGCAACTGCGCGGCATAGCCTTTGGAGGTGAGTCGCGCGATCGGCATTTCACCGCCCGCGGGATCGCCGAGAAAGGCCGCGCGGTCGGCATAGGCGAGCTTCATGGCCTCGACCATCAGATGCAGCCGGCGCGCATCGTCGGTGGCAAGGTCGCGATAGCCGTCGAGGATGTTGAGGATCTCGATCAGGATGACGCCACCGGACGAGGACGGCGGCATGGACACGATGTCGTGTCCGCGATAGCGCCCGCGCACCGGCGTGCGCTCAAGCGCCTGGTAATGCTTGAGATCGTCGGCAGTCATGATCCCGCCGGCCGCACGCACAGCGGTGGCGATCTTCTCGGCGGTCTCGCCCTCGTAGAATGCGCGTGGGCCCTCGCGCGCGATGGCGGCGAGGGTGTCGGCGAGGTCGCGCTGCACCAGGGTCGCGCCGGGAGCGAGCGGGCGGCCGTCGGCGAAGAAGATCTTCGTCGTGGCGGGCCAGCGCGCCAGGCGCGATTGCCCTCGCGGCAGCGAATCCGCGACGTCGTCCTCGATCGGGAAGCCTTCGCGGGCGAGCTTGATGGCCGGTGCAATGAGTTGCGCCAGTGTGAATTTGCCCGAGCCGTATTTGGCGTGCGCCAATGCGAGCCCGGCGACCGTGCCGGGCACGCCCACCGCAAGCGCGGAATCGCGCGACTTGCGCGGGTCGGCCTCGCCCTTGTCGTCGAGAAAGATGTCGCGCGTGGTTGCGGCCGGTGCGGTCTCGCGATAGTCGATCGCGGTGTCGATGTTGCGCGCGGCGAGATGAATGACCATGTAGCCGCCGCCCCCGATATTGCCGGCGCGCGGATATGTCACGGCGAGCGCAAAGCCGGTCGCAACCGCGGCGTCGATCGCGTTGCCGCCCTGCTCGAGGATATCGACGCCGATGCGTGCCGCGCGCGCCTCCTGCGCCACCACCATACCGTGGCGCGCGGTGACCGGGGCGAGCGCTCCGCCAGGCGCCAGCAAAGTGTCGGATCGCACCGGCGCCTGCGCGGCGAGCGGCCCGAGGCAGGCCAAGGCGGCCAACAGCGCCAACAGCGTTCTGCGGGAGAAGCCAATCATTAGACGTTCCACGGAACGAATGTTCCAGGCCTCGCGTTCGCCATGTCGCGCGCGCTCCTGCGGCAATGCTCGCCCCAGCATCGCTATAATGCGTCGCGCTCATTGAAGCGAGGGTCTCGTTTCGATGGGCGACATCGAGGCGCGCCTTCACATAAGCCGTCGGGTGGGCTGTAGCAGCGACCCGCATGCTGCTATGAATGGACTTCGGCAGCGGAGGCACGATCATGAGCTATGCATGGAGCGCCGTGCGGCTTGCTCGCATCCCGGTATTGGTCGCGTGCTTTGGCCTGCTGCTCGCAGGCTGCGGCGTCAACAACATCCCAACCTATCAGGAGAACGCCAAGGCGAAATGGTCGGACGTGCTCAATCAGTATCAGCGTCGCGCCGATCTCATTCCCAATCTGGTCGAGACCGTGAAGGGTTACGCGGCGCAGGAGCGGCAGGTGCTGGAAGAGGTGACCAACGCCCGCGCCCGCGCCACCCAGGTGCAGATCCCGCCCGACATCGTCAATAATCCCGAGGCGTTCAAGCGCTTCCAGGAGGCGCAGACGCAGCTCACCGGCGCGCTCGGCCGACTGCTCGCGGTCTCCGAGCGCTATCCCGATCTCAAGTCCAACCAGAACTTCCTCGCGCTGCAATCGCAGCTCGAAGGAACCGAGAACCGCATCGCGGTGGCACGGCGCGACTACATCGAGGCGGTGCGCGAGTACAATACCGAGCTGCGCACGTTTCCCGGCGTGATCTGGGCATCAACGCTCTACAAGAACAACAAGCCGATGGAAACCTTCACCGTCGCCGAGGAGGTGACGCGGCCGCCGCAGGTGAAGTTCTGACAATGCGAAGCGCGTGCGGCGGGCGCGTCCAGATCGGAGCGCTTGCGCTCCTCCTGCTCGCCGTCGTTTGCGCCGCGGCGCTCGAGTTTCCCGCACTCACCGGCCGCGTGGTCGATGACGCCAATGTCCTAGATGCCGGCGCGCGCGCCGCGCTCACCGACAAGCTCGCCGCGTTCGAAACCAAGACCAGCGACCAGCTGGTGGTGGTGACGCTCAAATCGCTGCAGGGCACCTCGATCGAGCAGTATGGCGTCGAGCTCGGTCGCCGCTGGCAGATCGGGCAGAAGGGCAAGAACAATGGCGTGCTGCTGATCGTGGCGCCGAGCGAGCGCAAGGTTCGCATCGAGGTGGGCTACGGGCTCGAAGGCACGCTCACCGATGCGGTCTCGCGGCTCATCATCGAGAACGCCATCGTCCCGCGCTTTCGCGCCAATGATTTTGCCGGCGGCATCACTCGCGGCGTCGACGACATCATCAGTGTGCTCACCGGCGATGCCGCCGAGTGGCAGCAGCGGGCGGCGCAGCGGCCGGAGGCCACCACGCAATGGGGCTCGATCGTAGTGCTGCTCCTGGTGATGGTCGTATTCGGCTTGGTGTTCTTCACGCTCGTCGGCAACATTCCGCGCAACCGCGGCCGCGGCCGCTCGCGCGACGGCTGGTCGACCGGTTCGTCATGGGGCTCGGGCTCTTCGTGGTCGTCCGGCTCGTCAGGCGGGTTTTCGGGCGGCGGCTTTTCCGGCGGTGGCGGCTCGTTCGGTGGTGGTGGCTCGTCGGGAAGCTGGTGAAGGCTTCATATGATCTCGCAGGTCGACAAGGAGCGCATCGCCGAAGCCATTTGCGCGGCGGAGGCCAAGACCTCCGGCGAGATCTTTTGCGTCGTCGCGCACCAGTCGAGCGACTATCGTCTGGTGCCGCTGGCATGGGCGGCGGCGCTCGCATTGCTCGTGCCGGCGCCGCTAATCTATCTCACGCTCTGGCCGGCCTCGGTCATCTATCTCCTCCAGCTCATTGTCTTCATTGCCGCGGCGCTCGCGCTGTCGCTGCCGGCGATCCGCTTCCACATCGTGCCGCGCCGCACCCAGCACGAGCGCGCGCATACGGAAGCGCTGCGCCAGTTCTTTGCGCAGGGCCTGCACCAGACCGAGAACCGCACCGGGGTTTTGATCTTCGCCTCGCTCGCCGAGCGCTATGCCGAGATCGTGGCGGACGACGGCATCAATGCGAAAGTCACCCCGGAGGTCTGGGATCAGGCGATCGCGGCGTTGATCGCAGGTATGAAGCAGGGCCGCGCGGGCGACGGCTTCGTCGCCGCCATCGCGCAATGCGGCGCGGTGCTGGCCGCGCACTTTCCGCCCGGCGTGCTCAACCGCGACGAGCTGCCGAACAGGCTGGTGGAGATTTGAGGACCGGGCGACTCGGCTCTCTGTGGATGTCAGTCGCTCGTTGCCAAGGCTGGCGTGCGCGCCGAGAGCCGTCGGGCGGCCTCGCCGAGAACGGTGACCAGCGCGATTGCGGCGATGACGGTCAATGCGCCGGCGGGGGTCGGCTCGACGCCCCCGAGGGCGACGATTAACGTGGTCGCCTCCGCCGGCGGATGCATGAGTTTCAAACGGTGCTGAACGGCCAGCGACAACGCAACGGCCATCACGCTGGCGGCGACACGATCGAGGCTCAGCGTATCTTTCACCATGTCCATGACCGCCGGCGCGTGAGCCGCGCCCGTCAGATAGACGGCGAGCAAGCCGGCGGCGAGGCCGATCGCGTGTCCGAATGCGACATTCCGCATGCGCGCGCTCGCATGCAGTGGCGTCGAGGTCTGGATGGCCAGGGTGGGCCCCAGGCTCGGCAAGAGCCAGGGAATGCCTGAGAGCCAGCCGAGCGCGCCGATGATTGCGAGCACGATCCCGGAAAGTCCGGCGGGAAGGAGGAAATTGGGACACTTCGCGGCCGTGGCGTTATCGGTCAAGGCAGCTTCTCCCGATGATGCTAGAGCATGATCCCGAAAAGTGGGTACCGGTTTTCGGAAAAGATCATGCTCCGACGATAGGGCACCTGAACGGTTGCTGGCGCCCTCGCGCGATCGTTGTGGCAATCGTAGCAAGCGCGTAAGCCCGAATCCTCGGCGCAACGCGGGCGGTGGCGAAAAACGTGATCGCGACGATTATTCTTCTTTGCGGCCCGGCAACGGCGGCGACCGCAAGGGTACGGGCGACGATTGAATGATCGAGGTCGTTGTCGTTCCAAACGCCAGGAAGCGGTCGAGCACGCCGTCGAGGCTAGCGATGGCGTCGAGATAAATCTTCACGATGAAACAATCTTCTCCGGTGATGCGGTGGCACTCGGTGACGTTGGTTATCTCGCGTGCGAGGTCGGCCACGCGCTGCAGCTGCCCCGGTGCCGGTCGCACGCGGATGATGGCGGCGATCGGCAGCCCAATGGTGCGCGGATCGATGTCGAGCCGGTAGCCCCGAATCACGCCGGCTTCTTCGAGACGCTGCACGCGTTCGCGCACCGCCGGCCCGGACATGCCCACGCGCCGTGCGAGCTCAGACATCGGCTGGCGCGGATCCCTCTGCAGGAGGCGCAAAAGCTCAACGTTCTTCGCGTCCAGCAAGTCGTTTGGAGGGCGAAAGCTCACGCGCATTTTCTCCTTCATTTATAAATTAAAATGGCCCATTTTCCTGCCATTATATATGTACCAACCCCCTTCAGCAGTACAAAAATAAGGGATGCGGCGGCCCCGGAGACGGCTATCCGAAAACCGCGCGCGGTCGGGTGGAAGGGCTTATCCGATGCGTCGATCGTGGCTCGTCGTGCTTCTGTGCGGATCACTGGTGATGGCGCTCTCGATGGGCGTGCGCCAAGTCTCTGGCCTGTTCCTGCGTCCAGTTGCTGTGGACATCGGAATGACGCGCGAGGCCTTTGGCATCGCCGTTGCGCTGCAAAATTTGGTCTGGGGTTTGACGCAGCCGGTTGCGGGTCTCCTCGCCGACCGTTACGGCGCGCGCCCCGTGGTTCTCGCCTGTGGGCTGCTCTATCTCGCGGGGCTGGCGTCGGCTGCGATGGCTCCGAATGCCGCGCTGTTCGCGTTTGGGCTCGGCGTGCTCGGTGGGCTCGGTCAGAGCGGCACCGCTTTCGCGGTTGTCCTTGCCGTGATCGGTCGGGCGGCGCCGGCCGAACGGCGAAGCATGGCGCTCGGGCTCGGTTCGACCGCAGGTTCCGTCGGAATGTTCGTGCTCGTGCCGATGACCAGCGCGCTGCTCGATGTCCTCGATTGGCGCAGCGCCATGCTGATCCTCTCCACGCTGGTGGCCGCGACGGCACTGCTGGCCTGGCCCTTGAAGGAAAGCGGATTGGCGAGTGACGGCGCGGCCGGTGCGCCGGCTGGCGTCGCCGGGGCGACCGCAGCGGGCGACCGCGACTACTGGCTCTTGAATCTCGGCTTTGCCGTGTGCGGCTTTCAGCTTGCGTTCATCGCCACCTACTTGCCGGTCATTCTCATCGACCACGGCTTCGACCTCGCAACCGGCGCCACGGTGCTCGCCGCCATCGGTGCCTTCAACATCCTGGGCACCTACTTGGCGGGCGTAGCGGGCGGACATTGGCTCAAGACGCGCGTGCTCGCGGTGCTCTATCTCGCCCGCGCGGCGGTAATCGCTCTCTTTCTTCTTGTTCCCCTGTCGCGTCCGTCGGCGATTGTCTTCGGAGCGATGATCGGGCTGTTATGGACCGGCACCGTGCCGCTGACCAATGGTCTCGTCGCCGATCTCTGGGGTCGGCGCAATCTCGGCTTCCTGTTCGGGATCGTCTATGTCGGTCATCAGATCGGCGCCTTCGTTGGCGCGTGGGCCGGCGGATTGGTGTTCGACCGCGCTGGCTCATTTGATCTTATGTGGAGCGCCGCGATCGCCGCCGGCGTCGCGGCGGCGCTCTGTCACCTGCTACTTGACGAAACGCCGCGGCCGCTCGCCCTTGCGGAAAAAACCGCGGTCTCGCCGCGTTAGTCGATTCGGCGCCGGTTCGATCTCGTCCAATCACGCCACCGCTATCGCGCCTGCCCGTGATAGACGCTGTTCGGCCGCATGTCGGTCGCGGAGGCAAGCCGGTTGGTCATGTTGTAGAAGGCGGCGACCGAGGCGATGTCCCAGATGTCGCGATCATTGAAACCCGCGTGGCGCAGACGCTCGCGATCCTCCTCCTCCACCTCCCACGGCGTGGTCGTGAGCTTCACCGCGAAGTCGAGCATGGCGCGCTGGCGCTTGCTGAGCCGCGCGGCGCGGTAGTTCATCACCATCATTTCGCCGAGCACGGGATCGCCAAGCTGGCGCACCGCGTTGCCGTGCGCGGTGATGCAATAGAAGCAGCGGTTCTGCGACGACACCGCCGTGGCAATCATCTCGATCTCGAGCTTGGAGAGATTCTCGGCGTTCTGCACCAGCTGTTGCCGGTAGTCGACGAACGCCTGCAGCTTCGCATCGTCGAAGGCGAAGGCCTTGAGCACGTTCGGCACGAAGCCGAGCTTTTCGTCGCATTTCTTGAAATAGGCGTCCATCTCCGGCGACAGCTTTCCCGGCGGCAGCTTGAGCGCCGTGATCTTGACGTCATCCTCCCCGCGGCTTGGCGGCGCAGCAGTCTTTCCGCCTTTGACGACCGGCGAGCGCCGGGTCGGGATTGGTCGCTTCTTGGGAAGGTTCTTGGCTGACTGGGGCACGAGC
>JBKPUA010000013.1:0-16130 GCA_046735815.1 Pseudomonadota bacterium | reverse complement strand
GACATCGAAATGCGCCATAGTGGGGCCCCGCCATTCGCTTTCCCAACGCTATCATGGTTTTTCCCGGCAAAAGTCGTTCAACGAGGATCGGCCGCCATAAGGCCGCAATCCCCGTCGATAGCGCAACGGTGAAGCTTCTCTCCGCGCTCATCGTCATTGTGGCTCTTTGCGACCTGTCGGTTGCGCAAGCCGTGCCCTTGCCGCGGCCGCGACCGGATCAAATTCCGACCGCGCAGCCGCCCGAGGCGTCGACGCCGGACGAGACGCCGGCTCCCTCCGCCTGCCGGCTGCGGCTCACGCCCGATCTGGCGGTCGCGCCGTCGCTGCCTGCACTCGGCGGATCGGGCAAATGCACCGTGGAGGATGCGGTGCGGCTCGAAGCCGTGCTGTTGCGGGACAAGACGCGGGTGGCGGTGACGCCGCCGGCGATTCTTCGCTGCACGTTTGCCGAGGCCATCGTGCAGTGGGTGCGCGAGGACGTGGCGCCTGCCGTGCGCCCTCTGGGGGCGGCGCTCAGGAGCATCGACAACTACGCGGCCTACGATTGCCGCGGCGTCAATCGAGTGGTCGGCGCGAAGCTCTCCGAGCACGGCAAGGCCAACGCGCTCGATATGCGCTCGCTCAAGCTCGCCAACGGCACCGTGGTCGAGCTCACCGATCCGCAGGTGTCGAAAGATTTTCGCCTCAGTTTGCGAAAAAGCACCTGCGCGCGCTTTGCCACCGTGCTCGGTCCCGGCTCCGACGGCTATCACGAGAACCACGTGCACGTGGATCTGGCCGAGCGCGCCGGCGGCCGCCGCTTGTGCCAGTGGGAGGTGCGCGAGCCGGGCGAGGAGGTCGAGGCCGTGCCGCTGCCGGTGCCCCGCCCTTCCACCCTCGGGCATTACGACAGCAACCAGCGCTAAACCTAAGGCCGAACCATGCCCCCGCTCAGCAATCTCGCCGTCCGTGACATCGAGACGCTGGTTCACCCCTACACCAATCTCGCCGCGCTCCGCGAGACCGGCCCGCTGGTGCTCGAGCGCGGACAGGGCGTGTTCGTCTACGACAGCGAGGGCAAGGCCTATATCGAGGGCATGGCGGGGCTGTGGTGCACCGCGCTTGGCTACGGCAATGAAGAGCTGGTCGAAGCCGCGGCGGCGCAGATGCGCAAGCTTCCGTTCGCTCATCTCTTCACCGGCAAGAGTCATGATCCCGCGATCGAGCTCGCCGAAAGGCTCAAGGAGATCGCGCCGGTGCCGACCTCCAAGGTGTTCTTCTGCTCATCGGGCTCGGAGGCCAATGACGCTCAGGTCAAGCTCGTCTGGTACATGAACAACGCGCTGGGCCGGCCGCGCAAGAAGAAGATCATCAGCCGCTTCAAGGCCTATCACGGCGTGACCGTCGCAGCGGCGTCGCTCACGGGTCTCCCCAACAACCATCTCGATTTCGATCTGCCGATCGCGGGCATTCTGCACACGGGCTGCCCGCACCACTATCGCTTCGCCCATGCCGGGGAGAGCGAGGAGGATTTCGCACGGCGGCTCGCGAACGAGCTCGACGAATTGATCCGCAAGGAAGGTCCCGACACGGTCGCCGCCTTCATTGCCGAGCCGGTGATGGGCGCCGGTGGCGTGATCGTGCCGCCGAAAACCTATTTCCAGGAAATCACGAGGGTCTGCCGCGCCTACGACGTTTACATGATCTCTGACGAGGTCATCTGCGGGTTCGGCCGGCTAGGCACCATGTTCGGCTGCACCGCGCTTGGCTTCGAGCCCCACTCCATCACGGTCGCCAAGGCGCTGACCTCGGCCTACGTGCCACTGTCTGCGCTCACGGTACCGGAGAGCATGTACCAGGCGCTGCTGGACGAGAGCCGCAAGATCGGCACGTTTGCCCATGGATTCACCTATTCCGGCCATCCGGTCGCGGCGGCGGTGGCGCTCAAGGCGCTCGACATCTACGCGCGCGAGCGCATCGCCGAGCAGGCGGCGCGCAAGACGCCGCAATTCCAATGCCGCCTTGCCGCGCTCGGCGAGCATCCGCTGGTCGGAGAGGCGCGCGGCCTCGGGCTCGTTGGCGCCGTCGAGCTTGTCGCCGACCGCAGGACCAAGGCCTCGTTCGACCCGAAAGCGGGTGTCGGCGCGCGCGCGGTGCGCTTCGCCGAAGAGGAGGGGCTGATCGTGCGCTTCATCGTTGGCGACGTGCTCTCGATCTGCCCACCGCTGATCATCTCGCCGGCGGAGATCGACGCGCTGTTCGACCGGCTCGCCCGTGCGCTCGATCGCACCTTGGATTGGGCGAAACGAGAGCGCCTGCTCGCGGCGTGATATAAAACTTCGCGATGACTGACAGTTGCTCCGTCATGGCCGGCATAAAGCCGGCGATGACGAGTCAGCAGTTGTGAAAGCTAGCTAACGCGAACGAAACGGCGCCGGGCTTCCGCCCGACGCCGCTCCCAGCCCCCTCAAGCCCTGCCTGTTGTCGGAGCACGGTCACTCCGAAAACAGGCCCCCCACAAGCTCTAGTAATTCTCGCGCGCCGGAATGACGGCGTTGGCGACCTGGGCACCCCCCGACCTCGGCGCCAGCACCACCACGATCGCGCCCATCTTGACCCGGTTGTAGAGGTCAATCACGTCCTCGTTGACCATGCGGATGCAGCCCGATGAGATGGCGTGGCCGATCCACTCCGGCTGGTTGGTGCCGTGGATGCGGAACAGAGTGTCCTTGTCGCCCTGATAGAGATAAATGCCGCGAGCGCCCATGGGATTGGCCGGCCCGCCTTCGACGAAGTTCGGAACGTCGAGCCGCTTCTTGATGTCTGCCGTCGGCGTCCAGCTCGGCCACTCTTCCTTGCGGCCGACCTTGGCGATGCCGTACCAGGACAGCGCCTCTTCGCCCACGATGACGCCGTAGCGGATCGCCCGGTTGTCCGACAGCACGTAGTAGAGGTAGCGCGCGTCGGTATCGACGACGATCGTGCCCGGCGCTTCCTTGCGGTGATATTGCACAATGGCGCGCTGGAATTCCGTCGGAATGGTCACCTTGGCATAAGGCGCGTTGGCGAGCAGCTTCTTGTCGCGCGCGCTGAGGTTGGCCTCGGATGCCGGTTCCAATTGTGTGTGCACGCATCCGCCGAGCAGAAGCCCGGCCAGAAGCAATGCGATCCCCCGTACCGACATGCCTTGCCCCTTCGCGCTCTCTCGCGCGCCCCTGCAGGTGATTCTCAAGTCCCCCAGTCGCTCATTAGCTAAACCAAAAGGACTCGCCAGTTCCAGCGTCGCGGTGGCTTGGATTCGATAGTCCTCAGAACCTGTTGCAGGAATGCCGCAGTTTGGACCCTGTGCCGTGACAAGTTCCCGGCGCTGCAGCATTCCGGAGAGGACAGCAGTGTCTTAACCCGCGGTTTACCCATGATCGGCCATGCCGTGAGGCCCGGGAGCGGGCAGGGGTCGCGGGTCGGCACCGCAGTTTGAAATGTCATGGAACGACACGATTTGTTGCGCATTTCGGCCGCACTCGCCCGCCATCCCACGGTACCGCCAAGGCTGCCCGGAGCCCCAATCAGGCGGCAACGGAATTGAGAGTTCGACGGAGAAGAACAATGACCAAGAACAATGTGACCCAATCGAAGGAAACAGCCCGTAGCAGTGGGCGAAATCTCGATACAAGTCTTGATCGTCGTTATGGCGACATCGGCATCTCGGCGGTTGCTGCCGCCCTGCCGTACCGGAGCAAAGTAAAAACGGCCGCCGACGCCCCCATCGCTCCGCGACTGCCCGACGAGATCGACGAGGAAATGGCGGTCTGATCTTGCTGCGCGCGGGCACGCTCGCCCGCGCTCGCAGCCGCTCCCTCCCGCGATCGACCCCGGCCGCATCCGCTCCGCTGCCGAGCCGGGCGGCCGCCTTCGCATTCTTGTTGCAAGAACGGGCTTGATTGGGCCATCACAGGCACAATCCTGTCGCCGCCGGCCATGCCGCGCCGTCCGCGAGCTGGGACGCGCGGTCAGCGGAGGGGTCATGCTGTGGGTTTACGTACCGCGCGGCTCATCGCTCGATCGCATCCAGGTCACGTCGGACATCGATGTGGCGGACAACGCGGTCTGGTTCGATCTCGTCAATCCGAACGCGCAGGAGGACAAGGTCGTCGAGCGCAAGGTCGGCGTGGCGGTGCCGACCCGTGAGGAGATGCAGGAGATCGAGGTCACCAGCCGCCTCTACGTCGAGAACGGCGCTCGCTACATGACCGCGACCCTGATGTGTCAGTCCGACACCGACACGCCCAAGACCACGCCGGTCACCTTCATCCTGTCCGGCCACCGCCTCATCACGGTGCGCTACGACGAGCCGCGCCCGTTCATGATCGTCGGCAACAAGCTCGCCCGCATTTGCTCGCCGACCACGAATGGCGAGTCGGTGCTGATGGACCTGCTCGACGCGGTGATTGATCGTGCCGCCGACATTCTCGAGCGGATCGGCGCCGAGGTCGACCGCATCTCGCATGATATCTTCGAACCCGAGGTCGAGCGTCCCGGAGGCCACCAGGAGATCCTTAAGATCATCGGCCGCAAGGGCGACCTCACTTCGAAGGTGCGTGAAAGCCTGGTCTCGATCGGCCGCCTTCTGCTCTACCTCCACCACGAGGCCGACAACATGCGCTGGGCCAAGGAAACGCGTTCGCAGCTGCGCGGCATGCAGCGCGACGTGCAGTCGCTCTCCGACCACGCGACCTACCTTGCCAACAAGATCACCTTCGTGCTCGACGCCCTGCTCGGCGTCGTGTTCATCGAGCAGAACAACATCATCAAGATCTTCTCGATCGCCGCGGTCGTGCTGATGCCGCCGACCCTGGTCGCCTCGATCTACGGCATGAATTTCAAGCACATGCCGGAGCTCGACTGGACCCTGGGCTACCCGCTTGCCATCGCGTTGATGCTGATTGCAGCCGCGCTGCCGTACTTCATCTTCAAATGGAAGAAATGGTTGTGATCAGAGATCAGATGTCAGAGGTCGGATTCGCAGCAGCATCACTGACCTCTGACATCTGATCTGATTACACGTGCTGTCCGCCATTGATGTGAATCTCGGCGCCGTTCACGTAGGACGACATCTCGGTGCATAGCACATAGATGATCTTGGCAACCTCGTCGGGCGTGCCGAGGCGATGCATTGGAATTTGATGCGCCACGATCTCTTCGGTGCCCGGCGAGAGCATTGCGGTATCGATCTCGCCGGGAGCAATGGCGTTGACGCGCACACCGAGGGGACCGAAATCGGCCGCCATCTCGCGGGTGAGCGCCACCAGGGCGGCCTTCGAGGTGGCATAGGCTGCACCGGCGAAGGGATGCACGCGCGAGCCGGCGATCGACGTCACGTTGACCACCGAGCCTTTGGCGGCGGTGAGCTCCTTCAGCAGGCCGCGCGCCAGCATGATCGGCGCAAAGAAGTTTACCCGGAACACGTGGTCCCACACTTCGACCGCGGTCTCGATCGAGGACAGACGCTTGCCGCCCTGGGCTTTGGGTGAGATCGCGGCGTTGTTGACCAGTGCGTGCAGCTCGCCGTTCTCCAGGCGCTCCTTGATCTCGGCAATGGCGTCGAGCGTCCCATCGGGATCGGCGAGGTCGACCTGAATGTGATCCTCGGGTCCCATTTCCCAGGGGCAGTTCTCGGGAAACGGGTGGCGCGAGCAGGTGATGACGCGCCAGCCGGCGGCCGAAAACCGCTTCACCGTGGCGTGACCGATGCCGCGGCTCGCTCCGGTCAGCAGCAGAGCGCGGCGCGGCTGGTTCGAATGCGGCGTCGCCATGAATGTTGTGTCCCGAGGTTTTCGACGACTCTATCTAGAGCTTGATCCAGAGCTTGCCAGGTCAGGGATAAAGCCGGGTCTTGTGCCACGGCGCGCCGGGCGCATCGCGGCGGAACTCGACCCGGTCATGCAGTCGGAACGGCCGGTCCTGCCAGAACTCGATCAAGAGCGGCTGCACGCGATAGCCGGTCCAGTTCGGCGGGCGTGGCACCGTGCCAAGCGCGAACTTGGCGGTGTAGAAGGCGATCGCCTTCTCGAAGGCGTGACGGCTTTCGAGCGGCGCTGACTGCTTGCTGGCCCAGGCGCCGATCTGGGCGAGCCGAGGACGGGTGGCGAAATAGGCATCGGCCGCCGCGTCTTCGATCCGCTCCACCAGCCCGCGCAACCGCACCTGGCGATTGTGCGACTTCCAATGGAACAGCAAGGCGGCCTTGTGGGTCCGGTCCAGCTCGAGGCCTTTCTGGCTGTCGACGTTGGTGAAGAACACCCATCCGTCCTCGTCGAAGCCCTTCATCAACACCATGCGGACGTTGGGCAGGCCCTCGGCGTCGACGGTCGCGAGCGACATGGCGGTAGGATCGCGCGGCTCGCTTCGGGTCGCTTCTTCGAACCACGCGGCGAACAGGCGCAGCGGCTCGTCCGCCTCGGTGAAATCACCACTCGTTAACCAGCTCGGGTGTTCTATCGGAGCGGATTCAGACATTCTGCGGAGCATTCTGTCGTGATGCTGGCGCCGAGCTCGCCGTTTCGGCAGCCCCGTTATAGAGGAACACCGAGCCGATGGCACGCGCTGGCGCGCTGCCTGCCTGCCGGAGCCTGCCTGCTCGGGCTCGCCACCGGCGGCTGCAGCTTCGCCTACAAGCTCGATAACGCGCTGGCGAAGAAGGACGACCCGGATCAGGTCGGCGCCTTGCACCCCGCCGCGCCGAAGCCGGCTGCGGAGCCGCCCGCCGAGGCCGATCTCGCCATCGCCCGCGCCGCCGTGAGCGAGGTCCTGTCCAAAGGCGGCAAGCACGCGAGCATGCCGTGGGAGAATCCCAAGACCGGCGCCCGCGGCACAGTCACGCCGCTCGCTTCGGCCTACGAGCAAGGCGGCACCACATGCCGCGATTTCCTCGCCAGCTACGTGAAGGACGGCAGCGAGTCCTGGCTGCAGGGCGAAGCCTGTCGCGCCGCGCGTGGCAAATGGGAGGTGCGTAATCTGCGGCCCTGGAAGAGCACGTGAGGGCACCACCTCATTGTGGCAGTGCGCAGGGCGTATCTCGTCGACGAGCCGCCTATTCCCGTCATATTCGCACTGAGGTCATGATTCCTTTCGGGAAGATCTCCTCGGGCTTGGCGAGGCGATGGGCGATGCCCTGCTCGTGCGTATAGCGCAGGAATTGCTCCAGTGTCGGCCGGTTCTCTTCGATCCCATAGGGAAACGGGTCGCCGTCGAAGAAATCGCGCATCTTGCGCGCGTAGGTCGGCAGCCAGGCGAGCGGATAGCGCGAGACGGCCGGATCGAGCAGGCGTTCGAGGCTGCGCCGCTTCGACTCGAGGAATGCGTTGTAGAGATTGCGCGCGATCCAAGGATGCTCATCGAGCACGCGCTTCTGGATCGCGATGATGTGCATGATCGGCCACACTTTGGTCCGGCGGTAATAGGCTTCTTCCATCTCGAGATAGTTCGGAAACAACCGCAGCACGTCGGGATGGCCTTGCAGGAAGGAGTTCGGCGGGCGGGCGATCAGCGCGCAGTCGATCTCGCCCGATGCGATCATCTCGCTCAACGACCTGTCGTTCACGCGCGTGAGCCTCACTCCGCTCGGAATGTTGAGCTCGACCTTCTCGATGCGGCCGGCCTCGTTGGCGCCGGCCTGATACCAGTGCACGTCCTTCAGACCGATGCCGTGCTCGTCGGCGAGCCAGCCGCGCATATAGACCGCGGCGGTGTGAGCGAGCCGATGGTCTTTCCCTTGAGGTCGGCCGCGGTCTTGATGCCACTGTTCTTGTTTACGTAGAACGATGAAAATCGGAACAGGCG
This sequence comes from Pseudomonadota bacterium, assembly GCA_046735815.1. Classification (GTDB taxonomy): domain Bacteria; phylum Pseudomonadota; class Alphaproteobacteria; order Rhizobiales; family Xanthobacteraceae; genus VAZQ01. Next base: position 8,312 of record JBKPUA010000013.1, on the reverse strand, counting down.
TGAACAAACCACCGGCAGACCGATGATGTCGGACTCAGCCCTCGTTACTTGCGCGCAGAATTTCGCGAACGACAGCTCGCTCACGTCCCATTCGCGGTTGAAGGTGAAGCGCGCGAACACCTCATGGTGGCCGAGCGTGAGCCAGGGATGGTCGATACCCTCGGCATTGACGAGGCCCAGGCGAAAGTCCCGGAAGTGATCGTAGTCGGTGGTAGCGATGGTGAGCTTGACGCGCGACATGTACCCTCTCGGCAATTCCTGCCAGCGGCTCCTGCCGTTGCGGCGGCCGCCGGCATCCTCGGGCCCGAATCCCGTCGGGGCAGACCTCGCGTCAACCCGCCGATCCAGTCAAGGGTTGGCCGTCCGCGAGCGCCCGGGGCGCCGCCCCGCGTTGCAGGAGACGACCGTGCTCCCCACATTGGTAGGGGTCGGGGCGGCCGGCCGACATGGTGAGTGACGATCAGCCCGGGAGGGATTGAGGATGCGCGACCCCTATGACGTGTTGGGGGTTTCCAAGAACGCGAGCGCCGCGGAGATCAAGAGCGCGTTCCGGCGGCAGGCCAAGAAGCTGCACCCGGACGCCAACAAGCATGATCCCAAGGCCGCCGCCCGCTTTGCCGAGTTGAACGCGGCCTACGAGATCCTGGGCGACGCGGACAAGCGCAAAGCCTTCGACCGCGGCGAGATCGACGCCGAGGGCAAGCCGCGCTTCCAGGGCTTCGAAGGCTTCGGCGCCGGGCGCAGGCCGGGCGCGGGCTTCGGCCAGGAGGGCGTTTTCGAAACCTTCACCTGGGGGCGCGACGGCGTCCAGCGTGCGGGCGGTCGCGCCGGCGGCGGCGGATTTCGCGGCTTCGAAGACATCTTGAAGGAAGCCTTCGGTGGTCGTGGCGGGCGGCCCGGCGGTGGCTTCCAGTTCGAGGAGGAACTCGGCGGCAGCGGAGCCGGCCAGGATGTCACGGCGGCACTGACCATCACGCTCCCGGAGGCGGCGAAAGGCACCAAGAAGCGCGTGCAGCTTCCGACCGGCAAGGCGGTGGAGGTGAAGATCCCGCCGGGGCTCAACGACGGGCAAACCATCCGCCTCAAGGGGCAGGGGCTGGCCGGAGGCCGCGGTGATGCCGGCGATCTGCTGATCACCGTCTCGATCGCGCCGCATCCGCTGTTTGCGCGCGACGGTGCCGATCTACGGCTCGAGCTTCCGATCACGCTCTATGAGGCGGTGCTCGGCGCCAAGGTGCGGGTGCCGACTCTGGATGGCGCGGTCGAGTTGGCGATCCCCGCCGGCACCAATTCCGGGCGCACCTTCCGCCTCAAGGGCAAAGGCTTGCCGGCCAAGGACGGCACCGGCGATCTGCTCGCCGCCGTGCGCATCATGTTGCCGGAGCGCGGCGACGCCGATCTCGATGAGCTGATGCGCAGGTGGCGCGAGACCAAGCCCTACGACCCGCGCAAAGACATGGGGTAGGCCAGGGCCGGCGTGCCCTCACGGCCGCGCCGCCGGCGTGCCCTTGTCGATCTGGTCGTAGGCGGCCTGAGCAACGCCGAGCAGTCGCTCGCGGTCGCTCGGTCCGCTCACCACGTAAGCCAGTCCGCGCTCAACCCAGTACAAGGCGGAAAAGCGCTCGCCGGCCTGGTAGCGCATGGCGGTCTGCGGCGAATCGGTGCGCGCATAATAGATGGTGAAGCGCTCGCCGGACGGACCCTCATACATGCAGAATGCCGCGGGACCGAACGGACCCGGCAGCAGGCGCCCGCCGACGAGCTTCAATCCGCTCTGTTCGAGATCGGGGATCCGCAGCTCGTAATCGAGGCGCTTCGAGAGCCATTGCACCAGATGCGGCCGTTCGGCGCCGGTGACCTCGACAGGGTGGCGCACCTCGACCACGTAGACCCGGTGGGCATCGAGCGCCTGCGCCGTGAAGATGTCGAACCGGCTCGGCGCTGCCGCCGACGCTCCATGCGCCATCCAGCCGACCACGCCGCCGGCGAGAAACGCCACCACGACGGCCGCGGCCGCGATCGCCCGCCAGGAGCGTGACTGGCGCGTGAGCCGCTCGAGATCGAAGCGCGACGACACGGGTTCCAATGCCACCGCGCCGTAGCGCGCGCGAATCGCGTCGGCCTGCGCCCGCCACTGGGCGACCCGAGCGGCATCCTCCGGATGCGAGGCAAGCCATGCCTCGACGGCGTCGCGGCGGTCCGCCGGGATCTCGCCATCGATATAGGCGTGGAGCTCATCCTCGGTGACGGGTGAATCTCGATCAATCATCGTCGTAGTCCTTGACTCATTTGACGCGGCGCAGCGCGGGGCGCTCGCCGTCGAGATAGGCTTTGATCTGCATGCGGGCGCGCGCGAGCCGCGACATCACGGTCCCGATCGGCACTCCCTGCACTTCCGCGACCTCGCGGTAGGTGAGGCCTTCGAGCACGACCAGCAGCAGCGCGGCGCGCTGGTCCTCCGCGAGCGCGGCAAGCGCGCGCTCGATGTCGCGCCCGCCGGCCTCCGGCCCCGACATGTCGGAGGCGTCGTTGTCGCCGATGCTCTGCACGGCGGGACGACGCGCCAACGAGCGCAGCCGGTTGCGGTTGAGGTTGGTCAGGATCGTGTAGAGCCAGCTGCGCAGATCGCCGCCATGGAACAGATGCTCTGACCGCAATGCCCGCACCAGCGTGTCCTGGACCAGATCGTCGGCAAGCTCGACATTGCGGGTGAGCGCCCGCGCGTAGCGTCGCAACGCAGGTACGGCCGTCTCGATGTCCTGCCGGAACCCGCCCAACGCGCTCTTCCTCCCCACTGTTCACACACTCGACGACCGCCCTCATAGCGAGGCGCGCCACACTAATTTAGTGAACCATATCACCCGGACAAACACATGTGCCGCACCGATATTCCCGCATCTGCGGACGGGTGCGGCAAAGCGCGGCTGCTTGTGGGCCTTTTCCCCCTGTGCCATAGCTGGCCAGGGTCGGCGGCGCATCGGGAAAAGTCATGGCGGAAGCCTCGGGTCTCTTGCGCGGCAAACGCGGCCTGATTCTGGGGGTTGCCAACAGCCGCTCGATCGCCTGGGGCATCGCCAAGGCGTGCCACGGACAGGGCGCCGAGCTCGCCTTCACTTACCAAGGCGACGCGCTCAAGAAGCGGGTCGAGCCGCTGGCGCAAGAGGTCGGCGGGGCGGTGGTCGGCCATTGCGACGTTCTCGAGCCGGCGAGCATCGACGCCGTCTTTGCCGTGATCAAAGACAAGTGGGAAGCGCTCGATTTTCTCGTGCATGCCATTGCCTTCTCCGACAAGGACCAGCTCTCCGGGCGCTACATCGACACCACACCGGAGAACTTTTCCAAGACCTTGCTGGTGAGCTGCTATTCTTTCACCGCGCTTGCCCGCCGGGCGCAGCAGCTGATGCCGCGCGGCGGCTCCTTGCTCACGCTCACCTATTACGGTGCCGAGAAGTGGATGCCCCATTACAACGTGATGGGCGTCGCCAAAGCGGCGCTCGAGGCGTCCGTGCGCTATCTCGCCGCCGATCTGGGCGAGAACAACGTCCGCGTCAACGCGATCTCGTCGGGGCCGATCAAGACATTGGCGGCGTCGGCGATCGGCGACTTCCGCTACATCCTCAAATGGAACGAGCACAACGCGCCGCTTCGGCGCAGCGTCACGATCGAGGAAGTGGGAGATACGGCGGTGTACCTCCTCTCCGACATGTCGCGCGCGGTCACCGGCGAGATCCACCACGTCGATGCCGGTTATCATATCGTCGGGATGAAGCATCCCGACGCGCCGGACATCGTCGTCGGCAAGGAGTGATGGCGTTTCTACTGCCCCGAATCGGTATGCTCGCATCGCAATCTCCATGCCGGTGATCTATTACGTCCGCCACGGCCTTACAGACTGGAACATCGAGCAGCGACTGCAAGGTCGCCATGATGTGCCACTCAATGCCGAAGGCCGCGCGCAAGCGCTCCATTGCGGCGATATCCTACGCGACCTGTTCGTTCGCGACGGCCGGGAGCCTGCCGATTGCGATTACGTCTCGAGCCCGCTCATCCGCGCATGCAAGACAATGGAGCTGATGCGCACCGCCCTCGGCTTGGAGCCGGGAGCTTACAGGGTGGAGGAGAGATTGGTCGAAATCGCATTCGGCGAGTGGGAAGGCCTCACCTATGAGGACGTGATCGCGCGCGACAAGGGCGAGATCGTCAAGCGTGAGGCCGACAAATGGGGCTTCGTCCCGCCCGGCGGCGAAAGTTATGCGCAAGTGGCCAAGCGCATGTGCGCCTGGTACGAGACGGTGACCAGAGACACCGTGGTGGCCGCCCATGGCGGCACTGCCCGCGCGCTCATCGCTCATCTCGCGATCGTCGAACCAGAGAGCGCCCCCCGTTACCCCATCGAGCAGGGCGTGGTCTACGTGTTCGCGGGCAACCGGCTTGCCCGCTACGGTTAACCGTAGTCAGCCATCGGTCGCTTTCATCCGATCACTGACCGCTGATGACTGCTTCCTGGATTTGACCCTGACTGCCCCGCGGGCTACCACACGGCCAGCGGGCGGAAAGCCATGTCGTTCAATACTTTCGGCCACCTGTTCCGGGTCACGACCTTTGGCGAAAGCCATGGTGCGGCGATCGGCTGCGTGGTCGACGGTTGCCCACCCCGCATTCCGCTGACCGAAGCCGACATCCAGCCCTATCTCGACAAGAGGCGGCCGGGGCAATCGCGCTTCACCACCCAGCGGCGCGAGCCAGATACGGTGAAGATCCTTTCCGGGGTGTTCGTCGAGGAGGCGACCGGCGCGCAAGTGACCACCGGCACCCCGATCGCGCTGGTGATCGACAACGTCGACCAGCGCTCGAAGGACTATTCCGACATCAAGGACAAGTATCGGCCCGGACACGCCGACTACACCTACGACGTCAAATACGGCATCCGCGACTATCGCGGCGGCGGACGGCAATCAGCGCGCGAGACCGCCATGCGGGTCGCCGCCGGTGCGATCGCGCGCAAGCTCGTGCCCGGCATGAGCGTGCGCGGAGCGCTGATCCAGATGGGGGAGCACGCCATCGCGCGCTCGCGCTGGAATTGGGACGAGGTCGAGCGCAATCCGTTCTTCTGTCCGGATGCGGAGCAGGCCAAGCTCTTCGAAACCTATCTCGATGATATCCGCAAGCGCGGCTCGTCAGTCGGCGCGGTGATCGAGATCGTCGCGGAAGGTGTTCCACCCGGCCTGGGCGCTCCGATCTACGGCAAGCTCGATAGCGATCTCGCCGCTGCCCTTATGGGCATCAATGCGGTGAAGGGCGTCGAGATCGGCGCGGGCTTTGCGGCGGCCGCGCTGACCGGGGAGGAGAATGCCGACGAGATGCGCATGGGCAACGACGGCAGTCCGGTGTTCCTGTCCAACCAAGCCGGCGGCATCTTGGGCGGCATCTCGACCGGGCAACCCATCGTCTGTCGGTTCGCGGTCAAGCCGACCTCGTCGATCCTCACGCCTCGGCGGACGGTCGACCGCCACGGAGCGGAGACGGAGATCAGCACCAAGGGGCGGCACGACCCTTGCGTCGGCATTCGCGCGGTCCCGATCGGCGAAGCCATGGTGGCATGCGTGATCGCCGATCACTATCTGCGTCAGCGCGGGCAGATCGGCGAGCCGCTGCCGTGGCCTTTCGCCCGTCCCGCAAAGGAGTGAGGGAGCGGTGCTCGACAGCTACCAGCGCGTGGAAGCCGTGCTCGCCGCCTTTGCCGGCGGCGAGATCGTGGTCGTGACCGACGACGACGACCGCGAGAACGAAGGCGATCTGTTCGTCGCCGCCTCGCTCTGCACGCCCGACAAGATGGCGTTCATCATCCGCAACACCTCGGGCATCGTCTGCGCGCCGCTGTCCGCCGACGAGGCGAAACGCCTGCACCTCGATCCCATGGTGGCCGCCAACGATGCGCCGCTCGGAACTGCCTTCACGGTCTCGGTCGATGTGCGTCATGGCCTCACCACCGGCATCTCCGCCGAGGAGCGGACCAATACCGTGCGCGCGCTGGCCAATGGCAATGCCGGCGCTTCGGACTTCGTGCGGCCCGGCCATGTCTTTCCGCTGGTGGCCAAAGATGGCGGCGTGCTGATGCGCTCCGGGCACACCGAGGCCTGCGTCGACCTCTGCCGGCTCGCCGGGCTGCCGCCGGTCGGCGTGCTTGCCGAGCTGATGAACGACGATGGCACGGTCACGCGCGGGCCCGCGGTGACTGCCTTCGCCGAGCGCCACAAGCTCAAGCAGATCTCGATCGCCGAGCTTATCGCCTACCGGCAGGCGCGCGACAAGCTCGTCAAACGCATCGGTGAATTCCCGGTGCAAAGCGAGATCGGCACGCTCGCCGGCTATGCCTATGTCACACCATTCGATGCCATCCAGCACATGGCCTTCGTCTACGGTCGCGTCGGCGACGGCAGGAACATGCTGGCGCGATTGCACCGCGCCGATATCATCCGCGACGTATTCGGCCGGGCGAGCTCGATCCATGCCTCGCTGCGGCGTTTCAAGGAAGAAGGCCGCGGCGTCGTCGTCTTCCTGCGCGATGGCGCCGCCGGCGTGCCCACGCAGCCGATCCCGCAGCCGGGCTCGACGGGCTCTGAGGTCGCGCGCTCGCGGCAATGGCGGGAAGTCGGCCTTGGCGCCCAAATTCTCAAGGACCTCGGCATCACCTCGATCCGCCTGCTGACCTCGGCCAAGCTGACCTATGTCGGTCTCGCCGGCTTCGGCATCGAGATCGTGTCGAGCGAAATGATCGACGACCGCCCGCTGCGGGATTAAGGGGGCGATGCACGGTTGCGTCTCAGGGCTGATCGTTCTCGTTGATCTCGCCGCTAATTGGCGGCGCCTACGGCGCGCCGAACAGAATCCGCAGCCGCCTTTTCAATCCCTGCGCCTGCCGCAGGTCGCGCAGCAGGCGGCGCCATTCGAAGAAGTTCACGGTGAGCACGTTCTGCGACGGCGGCGGGGTCAAGAGACCGAAACGCAGCTTCTCGTCCGGCGATGCGCTGGCGAACGTGCCGAACATGCGGTCCCAGACGATGAAGACGCCGGCGAAGTTCTTGTCGAGACAGCTCGAGTTCACCGCATGATGGACGCGATGGTGCGTCGGCGTGTTGAGCACCCATTCGAGCGCGCCCAGGCGCGGCGCGTACGCGGTATGGAGGAAGAATTGGTAGAGCAGGTTCAGGGCGAGCATGGCCATGACTGCCACCGGGTGGAAGCCGAGAACGGTCAGCGGCAGGAGCAGGAAAAAGAGCACCTCGCCCGACAGCGTTCCGGTCCAGCCGAGACGGACCGCCGCCGTCAGATTGAGACTGGTCGCGGAATGGTGGACCGCATGGCTCGCCCACAGCACTCGCACCCGGTGCTCGCTGCGGTGAAACCAATAGAAGACCAGATCCACAAGGACGAAGAGCCCGACCAATGCGAGGACGTTGCTCGACGGTATGTCGAACAGCCGAAGCTGGTGTCCCAAATAGAGCGGAAGGGCGAGCAGCAACGAGGACACAGGCCGCATCAGCTGATTGCCGAGTGTGGTCGCGATTGATGCTGCGGTCTCCTTGAGATCGTGGCTGCGGACATCGTGCAGGACGACCCGAACGTAAAGCCACTCGGCCAGCATCGCGCCCAAGGTGAGCAGCGGAAGGAGTCGCAGCGCCGGATATTGGGTGCCAAGCCCCATGAGCTCGGTCACGACATGTCTCCATTCTTGCAGGAGGCGCCGGGCCGGCTCAGGGGGGATTGGGGGGGACGAGCCGGCCCGGCGCTGGTTGCGCGCTCAATGGAGCAGACGCAACAAAGACATTGCGGCCGCGAGCCAGACGCCGGTTTCGGATCCGGGGGCGCCGCCCGATGCCGATGAGCGTACGGATTGGCCGGACTCGCTCTGGCTGGTGGCGTCGACGATCAGCGCGCCGAGCACGATGCTGCTAAGCATTGCGGTTGCGAAGCGATCCGTCATGTCCATCTCCCGGCGTGGTTTGGCTGCGGGGCTGTGGAGTGGGGACACCTTCCCGCACCCACTTTTCCGGCATGTTTCAGCACGAGCTCGATTTGTAACGATTTGTAACGAGGCGACGGTTCGGCATTGCCTGTATCTCTTCCGCCTCTAGATTGCCGACATGACCGGCAAGTCCATTCTCTTCGTCGAGGACGACCGCGACATCCGCATGCTGCTGGCCGATTTTCTCGTGCGCGAAGGCTTTGCCGTCGAAGTCGCCGAAGACGGCGCTGCAGTTGACCGCGTGCTCGCCCGCACGCGGCCGGACCTCGTGATCCTCGACCTCATG
>JBKPUA010000012.1:0-2992 GCA_046735815.1 Pseudomonadota bacterium | reverse complement strand
CTCCTATGCTGACGGCGCAGATCGTGCCCAGGGAACGATGTATCGGCGGTGAACGCCAAAAGCAAAAATCAAAATACCTCTCAACCCTGTGACAATTAAGGCTAACGCGCCCATCGATGCTTCACTTTGCCGGCGCCTTTTTCTTCTTCGCCGGCGCTAGCTGGCGCCGGCGTCGCGCCCAGCCCTCCTTGTTGGCCTGGCGTGCGCGTCCGACCGCGAGCGCATCCGGCGGCACGTCGTCGGTGATGACCGAGCCTGAGCCCACGTAGGCGCCGTCGCCGATCTTGACCGGGGCGACCAGCGCCGAATTCGAGCCGATGAACGCGTTCTTGCCGATCTCGGTGCGATGCTTGCCGACGCCGTCGTAATTGCAGGTAATGGTGCCGGCACCGACATTGCTGCCCGCGCCGACGGTGGCATCGCCGATATAGCTGAGGTGATTGGCCTTGGCGCCGGTCTCGATCACCGCCTCCTTCACCTCGACGAAGTTGCCGATGTGCACCTCGTCGTGGAGGCGCGCGCCGGGACGCAGCCGCGCATAGGGCCCGACCAGCGCGCCCTTGCCCACATGGGCACGGTCGAGATGGGAGAACGAGCGGATGACCGCATTGTCCTCGACGGTGACGCCTTGCCCGAACACCACGAACGGCTCCACCACCACGTCGCGCCCGAACTTGGTGTCCGCCGACAGAAAGACCGTCTCGGGCGCGACCAGGGTCACGCCCGCCTCCATCGCCGCCTTGCGCAGGCGCTGCTGCAGCGCCGCTTCGGTTTCCGCGAGCTGCGCGTTGGTATTGATGCCGCGCACGTCGTCCTCCTCGGTCTCGATGACGGTCGCCTTCAACCCCATACTGTGGGCGATGGCGACGGCATCGGTGAGATAATATTCGCCTTTGCGATTGTCGTTGCCGATCCGCTCGAGGATCGCCAACGCGGTGGGGCCGGCGAACGCCATCAGGCCGCCGTTGCACAGGTCGATTGCGCGTTCAGCCTCGCTGGCGTCGAGCTCTTCGCGCACGGCAACCAGCTCGTCGCCCTCAAGCACGAGCCGCCCGTAACCTGCGGGATCGCGCGGCCGAAAACCGAGCACGACAATGGCCGCGCCTTGCGCGAGCCCTGCGCGCAGGCGGGTCAGAGTCTGCGACCGGATGAGCGGGGTGTCGCCGAAGATCACCAGCACGTCGTCGGGCTTGCGCGCAAGCGCGGGCTTGGCCGCCAGCACCGCATGCGCGGTGCCGCGGCGCTCGGCCTGCACGAAGATCTCAGCCGTCGGCACCACCCGCTTGGCCTCGGCCGCGACCGCGTCGCCGCCCGCCCCCACCACCACCGCGATCGTGGTGCTGCCGGCCTTGGCCACCGCGTCGAGCACATGGGCAAGCAGCGATCGCCCGGCGATCGCATGCAGCACCTTCGGCCGCGCCGAGCGCATGCGGGTGCCCTCGCCGGCCGCGAGCACGATGGCAAGGCAGCTACGTTCCCCCACGATGAGATGTCCTTTGGCTCCGTTTGGCCGCCGCCGTCATATCCGAGTGCGCCGCAGCCGAAAAGGTCGATGCCGGCGCATGCCGGTGTCATCCGACGCGGCGATTGTGGCGGATCGGCGCTCGGCATAGTGTGGCGACTATGCCGCCCCGGCTCTTTCTCCCCACCGCGCGCCAGACCAATTGGCTATTGCTCATCGGCCTGCTCGCGCTCGGCCAAGCGCTCTACCTGCGCTATCTCGCGATCGAATACACGCCGGTATCGCTCGTCTGCCAAGGCGGCCTCGATACCTGGCTGTGCGCGACCTTCCGCCTGGTCGTCATCCTGTTCAACGATTCGGTCTTCGGCTGGGTGGCGCTCGCCGCGGTCGTGCTCAATCTCATCCGTCCGTCGATCCTGTTGGTGGCCATCGGCCTGGCCTTCTCCGCCTTCGGCCTCGTGCTGCACAACGCCAACCTCGCCGGGCTTGCGGCCGCGTTGCTGATCCTCAGCCTGGCGCGTCCCGCGCCTGCAGCAGAGTGACGGCGAGCGCAACGAGCGCGGCCGAGAACCACAGCGCCTGCCAATTGGCGAAGCCCTCGTTGAATGCGATGTAGACCGCCGAGGCGGCGAGCGTGATCGCGGTGGCGATTTCCGCCATTGGCGCCGCGGGCCGCCGCTGCCATCGCCCGAGGAGCAGAAGCGGCACCGCCGCGCCGGTGAGCGGCGCGAACGGAAAATCCCGATAGCGCGGGTCGAACACCAGCCCGAGCGCCGCCTGCACCGCCAGCACCGCCGCCGCGATCGTCAGGACGCCGAGCGCCAGCATCACCCCGTCGCGCGGACGTTGCGCAGCGCGGCCGAGCATCGCCGCGAAGCTCGGCGCCCGCGCTCCGGTGGCGAGCGCAACGGCACCGGCCACCGGCGCCCCGAGCGCGACGGCGGCCCAGGCGAGCGAGCGCAGCCAATCGCCGATGGTCAGGCTCTCGAGCGGGACGTTGGCGATCGTCCAGCCGACCAAGGTTCCCGAGGTGATTGCAATCGCCGTGATGCGCAGCCACCAGCCGCTATCCACGGCAACGGCCTTTCCCCGGCGCGCGCCCAGCGCGCCGGCAAACACCACGGCCGCCAGCGCGACCCCGCCCGCGGCCTGCCAGCGCCAGCGCGGATGATTGGACACCGCCTCCCCCCAGGTGAACTTGGGCTGCCGCCGGTAGGCGTCATAGAGGCCCCAATGGCCGCCGACGGTGCCTTCGAGCTGGCGCTTCCACGGCTGGTCGTAGGCCTCGATCAGGTTGACGCGATAGTTCTCGCGTTTCGCCAACGCGAGCACCTGCTGCATGGTGCGCGCCTGGTTGACCGGCGACGGCAAGGCGCCCTCGCGCATGCGGCCGGCGCTCGGCCAGCCGAACTCGCCCACGAAGATCTCCTTTTCCGGAAACGCGGCGACCATCTGCTTGCGGATGGCATCGACGTGCTGCGCCGCCTCCCGCGCGGGGATCGGGAAGTCCTCCCAGTACGGCAGGATGTG
>JBKPUA010000011.1:0-3351 GCA_046735815.1 Pseudomonadota bacterium | reverse complement strand
CTGGTGATCGCAGGCTTCGTCGAGAGCCACATCCATCTCGACAAGTCCCACATTCTTGAGCGCTGCGATTGCCGGGAAGGCACGCTGGCGGAAGCGATCGCGTCGGTCGCGGCGGCCAAGCGTTCGTTCACCGCGGACGATATCTATGCCCGGGCACAGCGCACGCTCGAGAAAGCCATCGTCCAAGGCACGATATGCATGCGCACCCATGTCGAGGTCGATCCTCGCGTCGGGCTCAACGGCTTCGAGGCTGCACGCCGGCTCAAGCACGATTACGACTGGGCGATCGACTTGCAGATCTGCGCCTTTCCGCAGGAAGGGCTGACCAACGATCCCGGCGCCGAAGAGCTTCTCGTGCAGGCTTGCGAGCGCGGCGCCGACCTCATCGGCGGCTGTCCCTACACCGACTCCGATCCCGCCGCCCATCTCGATCGCATCTTCGCCATTGCGCAACGCTTCGATCTCGACATCGACCTGCATCTCGACTTCGACCTCGATCCGTCGTGGATGCATCTCGACGAGGTGTGCCGGCAAACGGACGCCCACCGCTGGGGCGGTAGGGTCGCCGTCGGCCATGCCACCAAGCTCTCGGCTATCGATCCGTCCCGCCTCGCCGAGATTGGACGGCGGCTCGCCGATACCGGCATCGCCGTGACGGTGCTGCCATCAACCGACCTGTTCCTGATGGGGCGCGATCGCGACTATCACGTGCCGCGCGGGGTGACGCCGGTGCATCGCCTGCTCGCACACGGGGTGACCTGCTCGCTCGCGACCAATAACGTGCTCAATCCCTTCACGCCGTTCGGCGATTGCTCGCTCATCCGCATGGCCAACCTCTACGCCAACATCGTGCAGCTCGGCAGGCCGTCCGATTTGGCTGCGTGTTTCGACCTGATCACGACCTTGCCGGCGCGATTGATGAACATCGCCGATTACGGCGTTGCGGTCGGCCGTCCCGCCGACCTCGTCGTGCTCGACGGCCGCGATCCCGCCATGGCCGTGGCCGAGCTCGCGCAACCCCTGTTCGGGCTCAAGCGCGGCCGTCGCAGCTTCACCCGCGCCGCGGCCATTCTTCATCATCTCTGATGCTAGACCGGGATGACTTTTCTTCGAATCCTCATCCCGCTCTAGCTTATTGGTGGTCTAGGGTGTGTGCTCATGAATCGCGATTGGCGACAGCCATGACCTGATCAATGTCCGCTTTGGCCCACTTTGCGGACTCAAGTCGGACATGTCCCGAGGTCCGAGAAGTGCCAATTGCAGACCTTCCGGGCTCCATTCGAGTCTTCGCAGTGTATCCGACAAATCAGTCCTCCAGGCACTTTGAACCGATGAGACAGCCGTCTGAGGGGAGCGTCGTCGTGTTATACAGGCCCTGTCTAATCAGAGAGACCCAATTGGAGCTAGAGAGGCGCTCATGCCAGTCGTGCTCAGAAGTACGACGGAAGCTGATGCGAAGCATGTCGAGTCGCTATTAGCCGAACTCGGCTACCCGTCGAAGGAAGCGGATGTCCGCCATCGCCTCCGTCGCTCGCTTGACAGCGACACTAGCTGTTTTCTCGTTGCACAACAGGCGAGCGAGGTCATCGGCTTGGTTAGCGCCGAACTCGTCCCCTATTTCCCAAACGGCTCGACCATTTGCAGAGTCACTGGTCTCGTCGTCTCGACACATCATCGTGGCCAGGGTGTCGGTGAAAAGCTTGTTACCGGCGCCGCCGACTTCGCACGCGAACGTCATTGCTCAGGGATTGAGATCACCAGTGCAGAACATCGTCTTGACGCGCACCGGTTCTACCAGCGGCTCGGGTTCTCCCGAACCTCGTTCAGATTCTTCCATGCCCTATGAACATGCCTATTATTGTGCGCCTCGCAACAAAAGCCGACTTAAGCAATCGCTCAGCAGCCGTTGCACTGCGGGATTTCGAGCCGCTTATGACCGCTGTGGGTCAGACTCGGTCATTCGGCCGTGTCGGTTCAATGTCCGGCTTGTCCGAAGGCGGACACGGCTGGACGATCTATGAGTACACCTAAGCGGTGGAGTGGAGGCTCCCGTGGCTACCTCGAGAGGCGAGCGAAAATTCCCTGCTCGCCGCGAATACGGCGGGAGCGTCGTAGGCGCCGCCTTTTCTCACCGTCGCCGGGAGGCACTCGGCTCCGCTTTCCCAGGGGGACCCAACGCAACGACGGCTTCCGTCGTGAGCAAGAGGAAGGTGAATGTCTCCTGAAGATAGAGGCGGACGACTGCGTCGGTGTGGCTCAAGTAGCCGATCGACACGTCCTGGCCGAGATACAAGCCGAAGTCGCCGCCGCGGGTCGTGAGCACGAAGGCGCCCGCGATCGCCGGCGCCCAGATGATCTCGCTGCTCACGAGGCGCTTGATGTGCTCCAGCACCGGATAGCCATGGTCGCTGGTCTCGCTCAGCCCGGTATAGGCGTCGGCGCTCAGCAACACCGAGTAGGGACCGTTGACGCCGACGAGACGCAGTTGGCTCAGCGCCTGGGCGATGGCGTCGGGGTATTCGCGCACATCGGCCGGGAGGGTCGGCCGCGGATTGCTGGTCCCCGCCCGGATGCCTTCGATGCCGGCGGCGGCGTAGCCTTCGAAAATGGCCTGATCCTCGGCAAAGGCCAGTCGTCGCGCGGCATCCTTCGCGGGCTGCCAGTCCGAATCGTTCGAGCCGCGCTCCACATCATCGATCTGCTGGCGATCGAGATCGAACGGAACGCGTACTTCGACGAGCGCTTTCACCTCACGCTGCCGCGCGAGGATACCGTCTCCGGACGCCTCGATATTACGCAGGTGGCCGGTGCCGACGGCCGAGAGGGCGACGCCGCCCGGTCCCTGCACGTCCACGACCCGCCGCCCGGCGAGGTAGCGCTTGAACGTGCGCGACGTCTCCTCCTCGATCTGGGCCCACGCCGCGTCGGAGATCGGGGCAAGCTCGCGGTGAAGGTTATTCATGAGATAGATCTCCCTTGAGGGAACCGATGCCGAGCGAACCATCGCGCACGGGCACCTCTGATGGCGTGGGCGTGACAACGGACGTGGCGGGAGGCGGCGCGGCCGCCGCGGACTCGTTGTCCTCCGCGACATCCTCCAGGAACGTCGCCGACGGACAGAAGAACAGGCTGCCGCTGACGGCGCGGCTGAAATCCAGCAGCCGATCGTAGTTGCCGGGGGGCCGGCCGACGAACATGTTCACCAGCATCTGCTCGATCGTTCGCGGCGAGCGGGCGTAGCCGATGAAATAGGTGCCGAATTCGCCCTGCGCAGCGGAGCCGAAGGGCATGTTGTCGCGCAGGATCTTCACCTCTTTGCCGTCCTCCACGATCGTGGTCAGCGCATTATGG
>JBKPUA010000010.1:0-7613 GCA_046735815.1 Pseudomonadota bacterium | reverse complement strand
CGAGGCGGAAGGCTACGGGGTCGAGACGGTTCCGCGCGGCGACGAGGCCGATCTGCTGCTCAAGGAGCGCGCGCCCGACCTGGTGATCCTGGACTGGATGCTGCCCGGCCTCTCCGGCATCGAGCTCTGCCGCAGATTGCGCGCGCGCCCCGAGACCAAGCAGCTGCCGATCATCATGCTCACCGCCCGCGGCGAGGAGAGCGAGCGGGTGCGCGGGCTCGCCACCGGTGCCGACGACTATATCGTCAAGCCGTTCTCGGTGCCGGAGCTGAGCGCGCGCGTGCGCGCGCTGCTGCGCCGCGCGCTGCCCGAGCGGCTCGCCGACGTGCTCTCCTTCGGCGACCTCGAGGTCGACCGCGAGAAGAAGCGGGTCTCACGCAGTGGCCGGCCGATTGATCTCGGCCCGACCGAATATCGCCTGCTCGAGTTCCTGATGGAGCGGCCGGGTCGAGTGTTCTCGCGCGAGCAATTGCTCGACGGCGTGTGGGGCAGCGAAATCTATATCGACGAGCGGACGGTGGACGTCCATGTCGGCCGCTTGCGCAAGGCGCTCAACCGCGGCCACGAAACCGATCCGATCCGCACCGTGCGTGGCGCCGGCTACGCCCTCGACGATCGCTTCGGCAAGACGGGTTGACGGTCTCGTGTCCCGGGCGACCCCGGCCTTGAGCCGGGGGAGACCCGGGACCCAGAGCGGATCGACGGCTGCCGCCACGATGGATCTTGTGGCACTGGGTCCCGGCTCGCGCTCGCGTGCAAGACCGTGAGTCGCTTATGCCGACGGGCGCTCGCTTGGCCGGGACACGCTCAATCTGTCACCCCCGCAACGGCCGACGGTCGCGGCGCATATGCACCGGCTGGTAGGCGACGCGCGAATGGTAGGCGCAGTAAGGCAGACCGGAGACGGTCTGGCCGCCGCAGAAGAAGAAATCCGGCTGCCCGGGATCGCCGATCGGCCAATGGCAGGTCGCTTCGGTGAGCTCCAGCAGGGTCCGGCGCTGCCCCATCGGGATGACATTATCGACCAGCTCCGGCTCGGCTTCGACGTCGAGCTCGAAGGCATGGGCGAGCGCCGTGTTGCCCCGCACCGAGGGCCGCGAGACCCGCAGCATATGCCCGTGGGAGCGCGGCTTGCGCGGCCGCGGCGCGGAAGAGGTCGGCGACTTGGCGCGGCCCGCAAGCCCGAGCCGGTGCACCTTGCCGATCACCGCGTTGCGGGTGACGCCGCCAAGCTCCGCGGCGATGTGACTCGCCGACAGTCCCTCGCTCCAAAGCCGCTTCAGCGCTTCGACGCGTTCATCAGTCCAGCTCATGCCTCAAATCCTCGGCCATCGCCGCGGCGGGGAGGTCCGGACAGAATCCAACTAGGCCTGGGCAACGCCAGTTGCCCGACGCATCCTGCTACGATTGACGCTAGAACCAGTCCGCCGCACGAAATGTCGTATCTAGCAATCGAAACGCTACAATATGGCGGGAGTCGGGCGCAAGAGTCCGCCCGGCGGGCGTCCACATGTTCTGTTCGCACCGGTGCCACCCGTCCACACTTATCTGCAGTCTTGCGCGGCGTGTCCGGTGTCCGCCCCGCCGCGGCAACGTCCGGCGTCAAGTTGACCTGCGAGTCGTGCCGCAATAGAATATGGGTAGGTGCCGCCCGGAGAGGCGGCACATTTCGTTTCGGTCCATTGTCGGCCTTCCGATGACCAGCGCTCGAGCGTCCCATTTGCTGCCGACCTATGCCCGCGTCGACCTCGCGTTCGAGCGCGGCGAGGGCGCTTGGCTCATCGCCACCAATGGCGAGCGCTACCTCGATTTCACCTCGGGGGTGGCGGTGAACGCGCTCGGCCACGCCCATCCCCATCTGGTCGCGGCGATCGCCGAGCAGGCCGGGAAGGTCTGGCACGTCTCCAATCTCTACCGCATCCCGGAAGCCGAGCGCGTCGCCGAGCGTCTGTGCGCGGCGAGCTTTGCCGACGTGGTGTTTTTCTGCAATTCCGGCGCCGAGGCGATGGAATGCGCGATCAAGACGGCGCGCAAGCATCACGCGGCGAGCGGCCGGGCGGAGCGTTACCGCATCATCACCTTCGAAGGGGCCTTTCACGGCCGCACCCTCGCCACGCTGGCGGCGGGGGGGCAGAAGAAGTACCTCGACGGCTTCGGTCCCGTGGTCGATGGCTTCGATCAGATGCCGTTTGCCGACCTCGAAGCGACCAAGCGCGCCATCGGGCCGGAGACGGCCGCGATCCTGATCGAGCCGATCATGGGCGAGGGCGGGGTGCGCGTGGTGCCGCCGGAGTTCCTGCGGGCGTTGCGGCGGCTGTGCGACGACAACGGGCTGCTGCTGGTGTTCGACGAGGTGCAGACCGGCGTCGGCCGCACCGGCGAGCTGTTCGCCTACCAGCGCAGCGGGGTTGCGCCCGACATCATGGCCCTGGCCAAGGCGCTGGGCGGCGGCTTTCCGCTCGGTGCCTGCCTTGCGACCGCGGAGGCGGCGAAGGGCATGACGGTCGGCACCCACGGCTCGACCTTCGGCGGCAATCCGCTGGCGATGGCGGCGGCCGGCGCGCTGCTCGACGTGGTGCTCGCCGACGGCTTCCTTGAGCGCGTGCGCCGCACCGCGCTGGTGCTCAAGCAGAAGCTTGCGGAGATCAAGGACCGCTATCCCGCCGTGATCGCCGAGGTGCGCGGCGAAGGCCTGCTGGTCGGGCTGCGCGCGGTGGTGCCGAGCGCCGACCTCGTTGACGAATTGCGCGCGGAGAAGATGATCACGGTCGCCGCCGGCGACAACGTGGTGCGGCTGCTGCCGCCGCTGATCGTGAGCGAGGAGGAGGTGGCGGAGGCGGTCAGGCGGATCGACCGCGCCTGCGCCCGTATCGCCAAGGCGACGACGCCGCACAAACAGGGAGCGGTCGGATGAGCGCCGACGGCACCCGCCATTTCCTCGATCTCATCGACATTCCCTCGCAGGAATTGCGCGGGATGATCGAAGCGAGCCGCGCCATGAAAGCTGCTCGCCCCCGCGCTCCGCGGCCGCTCGAGGGCAAGACGCTCGCGATGGTCTTCGACAAGCCGTCGACCCGCACGCGGGTCTCCTTCGACGTCGCCATGCGCCAGCTCGGAGGTGAGACCATCGTGCTGACCGGCCAGGAGATGCAGCTCGGTCGCGGCGAGACCATCTCCGACACGGCGCGGGTCCTGTCCCGCTATGTCGACATCATCATGATCCGTACCCTCGATCACGAGGTGCTCACCGAGCTTGCGCGTCACGCGACCGTGCCGGTCGTCAACGGCCTCACCCGGCGCTCGCATCCCTGCCAGGTGCTCGCCGACGTCATGACCTTCGAGGAGCACCGCGGCTCGATCCGCGGCAAGACCGTCGCCTGGGCCGGCGATGCCAACAACGTGCTCGCCTCCTGGATGCACGCCGCCGAACGCTTCGATTTCCGCCTGCGGGTGGCGAGCCCGCCCGAGCTCGCCCCGAAGAAATGGCTGCTCGACTGGATCAAGAGCTCGGGCGCCGCGATCGAAATCGGCAGCGATCCGGATGAGGCGGTGAAGGGCTGCGACTGCGTGGTCACCGACACCTGGGTCAGCATGGGGGACAAGGACGGGCAGCGCCGCCACAACCTGCTCAAGCGCTACCAGGTCAATGCCCGGCTGATGGCGCAGGCCAAGCCGGATGCATTGTTCATGCATTGCCTCCCCGCCCACCGCGGCGACGAAGTCACGGATGAGGTCATAGATGGCCGGCAGTCGGTGGTGTTCGACGAGGCCGAGAACCGCCTGCACGCGCAGAAGGGCATTCTGGCCTGGTGCTTGAACGCCTGTTAGGCGCCGCGCGAACCGGGTTCCTCCTCCCGCTGGAAATGCGCGCCGGAGGGGTCAATTTTCCGCCGACCGCCATTATATCTAGGCCATCATGCCCGATCCCCATAGTGCGATCCCGGCGCGTGCGCCGGCGACCGTCTCCCCCGATGACAGCATCTTGCCCTTCCAGGTCGAAGCGCTCGACCTGCGCGGGCGTGTCGTGCGCTTCGGCCCCGCCATCGACACGATCTTGTCTCGCCATAATTATCCCGCGCCGGTGGCGAAGCTCGTGGGCGAGGCGATCGTGCTCACGGTGCTGCTCGGCTCGACGCTCAAATTCGAGGGCCGGTTCATTCTGCAAACCCAGAGCGATGGGCCGGTGCGGATGCTGGTGATCGACTACACCACGCCCGGCAAGGTGCGCGCCTGCGCGCGCTTCGATCGCGAGCGCGTCAGTGCCGCCATCGACTCGGGCGCGGCCGATGCGGGGGCGTTGCTCGGCCGCGGGCATCTCGCCATGACCATCGACCAGGGGCCCGACACCGCGCGCTACCAGGGCATCGTGGCGCTCGAGGGCAAGGACCTCGAGCATGCCGCGCACGAGTATTTCCTGCGCTCCGAGCAGATCCCCACCAAAGTGCGGCTGGCCGTGGCCGAGCAACTCCTGGCGGGCGCCGATGGCGCAAGCCATCGCTGGCGCGCCGGCGGCCTCCTGCTGCAATTCCTGCCGCGGTCGCCGGAGCGGGCGCGCCAGCCCGACCTCGATCCCGGCGACGTACCGGAGGGCATGGAGCTGCCGGTGCTGCCCGAGGATGACGCCTGGGTCGAAGGCCGCTCGCTGGTCGCCACGGTCGAGGACGTGGAGCTGCTCGATCCCGACGTTTCGGCCGAGCAGCTGCTCTACCGGTTGTTTCATCAGCGTGGGGTGCGGGTGTTCCGCAGCCGGGATTTGCACGCCCAGTGCTCATGCTCGCGCGAAGGGGTGGAGCGAATGCTCCGCAGCTTTCCCCAGGACGACCGCGACCATATGGTGGAGAACGGCAAGATCACGGTCACGTGCGAGTTCTGTAACTCGACCTATGTGTTCGCGCCCGTGGAGGTAAGCGAAGCGACGCCGCCCTCCTGAACGGGCGCCGCTCTGCTAATTAATCGTGCGCTCCCGCTGCGGAGCGTCGAGCGAGAAGGCGGGAATGTCGATGTCGAACGCCTCGCCGGCGGCGGTGACCATGCCGTACGTTCCGGTCATGAAACCGGACGGCGTGGGCAGCGGCACGCCGCTGGTATACTCGAAGTTCTCGCCGGGCTTGAGCACCGGCTGCTCGCCGACCACGCCGGCGCCGCGCACTTCCTGCAGGCGGCCCTGCGCGTCGGTGATGCGCCAATGGCGGGTCTTGAGCTGGACGGTCTCGTCGCCGAGATTGGTGAGGGTAATGGTATAGGCCCAGAAGAAATAGCCGTTCTCGGGCGATGAGCGCTCCGCCAGGAAGCGCGGGATCACCTTGACCTCGATCTGGCGCGTCTCGGCACGATACGCCGCTTTGGAGGCACTCATGGACAAGCCTTCAGCCGCAATTCGGGTGTTTGGTTCCGTACGTTCACCTTAGAGCGGGATGACTTCGATTCGTCATCCCGCTCTAGCTTCTCGCTGGAGCATGATCTTCTTCCGAAAACCGGTATCTACTTTTCGGGATCATGCTCTAATGAACAGCCAAAATCCGCGGCTTGCAATCGTCGCGACGACGTGACTCCCAAGGCGGGCCAAGGCCCATTACAATTTAGGCACATTCACCGGGGCCCGAAAGATCGCTGGAATGCATGCCCCCGCGGTCACTGCCGCCGCCACCACCCCCGGACGCGATCTGCGGCTCGATTTGTTCCGCGGCATCGCGCTGTGGCTGATCTTTCTCGACCACATCCCGTCCAATCTCATCGCCTGGGGCACCATCCGCAACTACGGCTTCAGCGACGCCACAGAAATCTTCGTCTTCGTCTCCGGCTACACCGCGGCCTTCGTCTACGGCAAGGAAATGCGCGAGCGCGGGTTCGTCATAGCCGGCGCCCACATCCTGCGGCGCGCCTGGCAAATATACGTCGCCCACGTGTTCTTGTTCGCGATCTACCTCGCCGAGATCTCCTACGTCGCTACGAGCTTCGAGAACCCGCTCTACGCCGAGGAGATGAACATCCTCGATTTCCTCAAGCAGCCCGACGTGACCATCGTCGAGGCGCTGCTGCTCAAGTTCAAGCCGTCCAACATGGACGTCTTGCCGCTCTACATCATCCTGCTGCTGTTGTTTCCGCCGACCTTGTGGCTGCTGCAGTTTCGATCGACCCTTGCGCTCGGCGCCTCGGTGCTGCTTTACGTGCTCACCTGGCAATTCAACTGGAACATGCCGAGCTATCCCAGCGGGCACTGGTACTTCAATCCGTTTGCATGGCAATTGCTGTTCGTATTCGGCGCCTGGTGCGCGCTGGGAGGAGCGCAGCGGCTCTCGCGTGTGCTGCAGTCCCCGGTGACGCTGTCGCTGGCGGCGGCCTACCTCCTGTTCGCATTCGTCATCTCGCTCACCTGGTACCTGCCGGGCATGGGCCCATACGTTCCGCACTGGCTCGAAGAGGTGATCTACCCCATCGACAAGGTCAATTTGGACGTACTGCGCTTTGCGCATTTCCTCGCACTGGCGGTGTTGGCGGTGCGCTTCGTGCCGCGCGAATGGCCATTGCTCAAGTCGTGGTGGGCGTGGCCGCTGATCGTCTGCGGGCAGCACTCGCTCGAGATCTTCTGCCTCGGCGTGTTCCTCTCCTTCGCCGCTCATTTCGCAATGGTCGAGATCTCCGGCTCGTTCTGGATGCAACTCTTGGTTAGTGTTCTCGGAATCGTCATCATGGTTGCCGCCGCCGCGGTGTTAAGATGGTATAAACGCGCCGAGGGCCGCAGCTCCGGATCGCGTCCCAAGAAAACGCCGGACGCGGACCTCGCGGGAGGCGAGGCATGAAGACGCCCATTGCAGCAGGCTTGGCTGCGCTATCGCTGGCGCTCGCACAGGTCCCCGGCGGCGCCTGCGCGGCGGCTGGCCAGCAATGCGAGGTCCCCGGCTATTTATTGTTCGGCGGCAATGAGTTGAAGCATGTCGCCGAGGCCGTGGAGAAGGACCACCGGCTGACCATTGCGGTCGTTGGCACCGGCTCCTCGGCGCTGGCCGGACCCGACGGCCCGCCGTCCGCCTATCCGGCCCGGCTCGAGGCGGCGCTCAAGCAGAAGCTGCCCTCGGTGGCGGTCAAGGTGGTGACCCTGGTCCGGACGCGCATGACCGCCGAGGACCTGGCTCAGGGCATGGCCAAGCTGTTGGCGGAGGAGAAGCCCGACCTGGTCATCTGGCAAACCGGCACCCTCGACGCCATCAAACGAGTCGAGCCCGATGATTTCCGCGCGGCGCTCGAGGAGGGGGTGGAGACGCTGCATCGCGGCGGAGCCGACGTCATTCTGATGAACATGCAATACAGCCCCCGCACCGAGACCATGTTCGCGCTCGGTCCATATGCCGACAACATGCGCGTTGTTGCACAGCAATATGAAATCCCGCTGTTCGACCGCCTCGCCATTATGCGACACTGGTCGGATACCGGCGCGTTCGACCTTTACGCCGCTGGCAAGGATAACGTGCTCGCGCATCGCGTGCATGATTGTATCGGCCGAGCCATTGCTGCTATGATTATCGACGCCGCCCACCTCAAGCCGCCCGAGCCCAAGGCGGGGCAATAAACAGGGCATAAACAAGCGTCTGCAGAGTTGTAACAAAAAAAGCTTC
>JBKPUA010000009.1:0-14223 GCA_046735815.1 Pseudomonadota bacterium | reverse complement strand
GCCGCGTGAAGACGGGCGCGATCGTCGTCGTGCTGGGGCCGGGGCAAGGTGGCTCTCGTCTCGCATCGGCCACCAGCGGCCGGCCGGACTGAAGCAATTTCTGCTCGCCTCAACTCGATTTGCGATTCCGTAGCGCCGTCGATCTCATGCATGCGGCGTGGTCAATGACAGCAGGTCCGATGACGTCTCGGGAGCTGCCTGTCCGGCGCCGTCGGAAGAGGTCGCGCTCGATGGCAGTGCCGCGATCGACTGGACCATCTGAGCCAGGCGTGTATCACCACCCGTCCCGCTGGATGGAAGGCCGGCACTGCTTGCCGTTGGTGCGACAGTGCTCAACGACGACTGCGCCGCGACGGGATCGAACTGGTGGAAGATGGCGGAGAAGTCATAAGGGTTCTGCGCGATCCCGCTGCTATCCGGCGACGCGTAGTGGGCGCCGGCGCGGTTGCCGTTGTCCCGCGCCACCGACCACATCGACAGCCGCGCGATGTTGCTGTCGCTCTGGGCGTACGCGAGCAGCGCCCGCGCATCGGCGAGCGTGAACACCTCGGTGCTGACGTCGTTGACGCCGATCATCGGCGTGATGCCGAGCTTGGACGACAGTCCCAGGCTGCTGATCTGCCTCTCGGTGGCGATCGCGGCGTTGATGGCGTCGATTCCCATCTGGCCGCCGTTGTCGACCGCGCTTCCGTAGTCCATCGCCATGATATTGACCACGTCGATCGTCAGCCCGTCGCGCTTGGCGCTGGCAAGGACATTAAGACCGTTGGCGTCGAGACCCGTCGGCAACACCGGCAGCGTGTAGGAGATGGTCAATCCCGGATTGGCGGCGCGCAGCCCGACGAGCGCCTGATCGCGCAGCGTGATCGAGCGCTGGTCCGCCACCGCCGCCCCTTCGATGTCGAAATCCAGCGAGGCGACGTGGTAACGGTTGATGACCGATTGATATTCCGCCTGCAGGCTGGCGGCGTTGGTCGCGGTCAGCGCCGCCTCCTGTCCGGCGGCGCCGCCGAACGAAATGGTGTCGTGGCCGCCCGCCGCCTGGATCGCCTGCACCTGCGACAGGATCGTCGTGCCGTTGGCGAGCGTGTCGTCGGCGATCCCGCCGACGCCTTGCCAACCGATTCCCTTGTCGGAGCTCAAGACGAAGGCGAGGGTAAAATTGCGGATGCCGGACGCGGCAGAGATCGCGGGCAGGTTGTCGGCGACCGCCATCGCCATGTCGATATAGGGGCTGAACTCGTGCGTGCCGCTGCCATCGCCGGGACTGGGCGGAGCGGTGGCCGGCGTATGCACCGAGATCGGCATGGCCGCCGCGGACGAGCCGAACGCGTCGAGCGCGGTCACCGAGAAGGCGTAGGTCGTATCGGGTGCGAGGTTGGCGACCGCATAGCTGGTGCCGGTGACCGTCGCGATCTGGTGGCCGTTCTCGAAGATGGCGTAGCCGGTCACGGTGCCGTTGCCGGGAACGCTCGCTGCATTCCAGCTCAGAATCGTCGCGGTGCTGGAGGTGCCGGCGGCGGCCAAGCCAGTGGGCACGGTCGGAACGCTATGCGCACCATCAACCGGTCCGACGACCGCCCACGGCTGACCGGACGCGCCGTTGTGGTAGGCGGGATCATCGCCCTGCGTCCACCATTTCGCTTGGTAGATGACGCCGTTTTCGATCGCGGTCATGCCCGCGGTGTAGACGTTGCCCGCCGTCCAGGCGGCCGGGCCTTGGGAGATGGCGCCGGCGACCACGGTCCACGGCGCTCCGGAGGGGCCGTTGTTGAGCGCCGGATCGGCGCCCTGCGTCCACCAATTGGCTTTGTAGGTAATGCCGCCTTCGCTCACCAGCATGCCGGCGAGATAGATGCTGCTCGCCGACCAGGGCGTGGCGTCGCCCGGCGTGACTGGGGGCGGCGGTGCTGGCGGCACTGGAGGTGAAGGCGGCTCGGGCGGCGTGACCGGCGCGTTAGCGAGCGCCGCCGTCCATGCGCTGATCGCGGAGGCATCCTTGGCGACGATGTTGTTGAGATGCAGGTCGTGCAGCGTCGTGTGCTGGAGCGTGTAGCTCTGCTGATTGGATGGAATCGCGACGACGACGGCTCCGTTGACCTCGCTGATGGTGAACTGGCCGCCTTGAAACCAACCGAAATCGAGAACGTCGGTGGCCGGGTTGAAATTGATGTTGGTGTTGGTTCCCCAATTCCAAGTAATCTGGGTCGTCGCCACGGGGCGCCTCCAGGATTATTGAATTCGGCCGCCCCGCCAAAATCCCGGAAAGCTTGGTGGATTTACCCCGCGCCGTCAATCCACCGCACACGCCGTCTGATCGAGCATGAATTGTAGACCGTGAAAGGGAATGCGCATGGCTGTAGGAGCTGGCCGAGAATTCCTGGCGATCCCCGGTCCAACCACGGTACCGGATGATGTTTTGCGGGCCATGCATCGCCCAGCGGTGGACATCTATTCCCCTTCGCTGGCGCAGCTCACCGACAGCTTGCTGCGGGATCTGAGCCGGCTGTTCCGAACCGAGGGCCGCTCATACATCTATATCGCCAATGGGCACGGAGCATGGGAAGCCGCATTGACTAACGTCCTGTCGAAGGGAGACAGGATCTTGGTCTTGGAGAGCGGGCTGTTCGCGGCTGCATGGGGCGACAATGCGGCCAGGCTCGGCGTCGAGGTCGAGGTGCTCAAGGGCGACTGGCGCCGCGCCGTGCGCCCCGCCGAGGTTGAAGCGCGGCTGCGCAGCGACAAGGCCGGCAAGATAAAGGCCATCCTGACCGTGCAGATCGATACCGCGTCGGGAGCGGTCAACGACATCGCCGCCATCAGCCAGGCGATCCGAGCCGCGCAGCATGGTGCTTTATTCATGGTGGACGTGGTCGCCTCGCTTGCCTGCGTACCGTTCGAGATGGATGCTTGGGGCGTCGATGTTGCCGTCTGCGGATCGCAGAAGGGACTCATGACGCCGCCGGGGCTCGGCTTCGTGGCGGTGAGTGCCCGCGCGCGCGAGGCCCACGCGCGTGCTGATTTGCGAACTCCCTATTGGGACTGGACCGCCCGCGACGGAAAGCTGCACTACCAGAAATATGCCGGCACGGCGCCCGAGCACCTCATGTTCGCGCTGCGACGGGCGATCGACATGTTGTTCGAGGAAGGACTCGATAACGTCTACTTGCGGCACCGGCTGCTGGCGGAGGCTGTCCGCCGCGCTGTTTCGATCTGGTCGAAGGGGCAGGCGATCGGATTCAATATCGCCGAACCGAAGGAACGCGCTGACACGGTGACGACCGTCGCCATGAATGACGGCGCCGATCCCTCCCGTCTCATTGATTATTGCAACAAGAAGTGCGGCGTCGTGCTCGGCGTCGGCATCGGTGAGCTGTCAGGAAAGGCTTTTCGCATCGCGCACATGGGACACGTCAACGCACCCATGATCTTGGGCATACTCGGCGTTGTCGAGGTCGGCCTCGAGGCGCTGCAGATACCGCACGGCAGGGGCGGCGTGCAGGCCGCGATCGAGTGGCTCGGCGAGACCGTCCGCGCGTAGAGGCGTCGTAGCGTCGTAGTCCGCATGACCCCCGCGCAAGCGGGGGGAAATGCAGGGCGGTATTGCCACGCAGCACGAACCCCGGATTTCGCCATAGCGCGTTAAGACGCGCTATGGGCTCATCCGGGCTACAAAGCTGCCTTGGGTCAAAAATCCATCTCGAGGATGTAGAGGCCGCCGATGTGGCGGTCGACGGTGTAGACGATCTCGCGCTCGTCGACGAACACGTCGTTGAGCTGGATGGTGCCGGTGGGCGCCATCGGCGGTGCCGGCGGCACGAACACGCCGACCTGCTGGGGCTGATAGGGGTTGGAAATATCGTAGGCGCGCAGCCCGCCGTTGAAGAAGGTGCCGAGCACGATCTGGTCCGATTGCCACGCCGTCGGCAGCGGCACGTTCTCGTGGATGTTGTGAGCGCCGAACCGTCCCTTGGCGGCGAACGCCTTGTGATCGGGGAGGGGACAGGTCGAGATCGGCACCAGGTTGCTCTCCTCGCGCGCGTCGAGCACCCAGATGAGCTTGGGCCAATCCTTGGCGTTGTTCTCGGTCGACTCGTCGGTCACCAGCATCAGCCCGCGGTCGAACAGCGGCACCACCGTATGCATGAACCCGGTATAGGGCGGTGAGTTGGTCCACTGCGAGATGCGCTTGGGGTTTGCCTTGTCGGAAATATCGAGAACGAACATCCCGCCGTCGATATAGGCCAGATAACAGCGGTCGTCACGCTGCGGATAGACGTTGGTGTTGTGGGCGCGATGGCCCTTGTCGAGGGGGTGGCGCGGCGGCGGCATCACGTTGTCGCCCTGGCGCGTGCCGGGCATCCACCAGCGGCCGATCTCGACCGGCTTCGACGGGTTGCGCACGTCGATGCAGCGATAGAACTGGTCGTCGTTGGGATGGGTGGGCACGAAGTCGGGCGCGCCCGAGGCGGTGTGGACGTATTCGCCGTCGCAGAACCAGAGCTGGTGCACGCCGCGCGAGGTTTCTCCTGAGCAGTCGAAAAACGAAATCGAGCGCGGATTCTCCGGCACGGAGATGTCGAACAGCTCCATGCCGGCGGGTTGCAATCCCTTCTTTTGGGTCTGATAGGCCACCGCCATGATGTTTCCGCAGGTCTCGAGCGAGTTCGAGCGCATGTGCGCCTGCGGCAGGTCGGTCTGCACCACCACCTTGGGCTTGCGGGGATCGGAGACATCAACGGCGGTGAAATTCTTCGGCGCGCTCTCGTGCGCGAGCCACAGGATGCGCCGGCCGTCGGGCGCGATCTGGATCGACATGCCTTCGCCCATGCCGCCGAAGCCGTCGAGCAGGTGGTGACTCAGCAATTTGAAATTCCAGGTGACCGGCTCGCCGTTGCTCTGCGGCAGGCCGCGTCCGGCGGTCATCGGCTTGCTCGGCTTCTTGGGTGCGGGCTTCTTTGCCGCCGCCTTCTTCGCGGCCACTTTCTTCGCCGGCTTCTTGGCGGCGACTTTCTTGGCAGGCTTCTTCTTCACGACTTTCTTGCTTGCGACTTTCATTCCACTCTCCATGCCCTGAAATCGGGCGCAGCTTTAGCGCGTTTCTGTCTGCCAGGCGAGATGGTGCAATCCGATTGCTGTCGTGCCCGCGCAAGCGGGGACCAAGCATTCCAGAGACGGGAATTTGAGGCACGATGGATCCCCGCTTTCGCGGGGATGACAATGGGAGTGTGCGGCACGATGGGTCCCCGCTTGCGCGGGGACGAAATGAACTGAGGATAGCTGAACTTACGCGCTGGCCTTCGCCCACAGCTCGGGACGCAGCGCCTTCTTCCAATCCGGAACGGCGGAGATCTTCTTCTCGCGCAGCAGCACCTCGGCGTCCTTCTGCAGGCCGGGCGTGAGATCAGTGGGGAAGCCGGGATTGACCTCGACGCGCGCGAGCGCCTTGGCGAAGGTCTCGCGCGACATGGAATAGCCCTTGGAGGTGAAGAAGGCATAGATGACGTCGGCGACCTTGCTGGGATTGTCCTTGAAGTCGCGCGCCACCTCCTGCCAGCATTTGAGATAGGCGACGACGGTGTCGGGGCTCTTGTCGACGAAGTCGGGCGTTGCCGCCATGAACACCGGCATCTTGTCGACGCTGGAGAAGTCCATGATCGAGGTGCCGATGCCCTCGGCCACCGCGATCTCGTTGTAGGGCTCCACGTTGACCATGGCGTCGACGGTTTTGGCCGCCATGGCGGCGACCATGTTGTTGACGTCCATGCGCACCTCTTGAAAGTCGCCCTTCTTCAGCCCGGCCTGCGGCACGATCACATCCATGAAGATGTTGCCGACCGAGGAGCCGGTCTGGTTGGCGACCTTGAGGCCCTTGAGGTCGCTCACCTTGGCGAGGTTGAGGTCGTTGCGGGTGACGACCTGCGCGGTCTTGCCGACGGTTTCGATCTGGGCAATGGCGACGAGGCCGCCCTTGTCGTGGCCGATGATGAAGGACTGCGCCGCATAGGTGCCGAGATCGACCTGCCGCGCCACCATCTGCTGCATGGTGAGATTGCCCGAGGGCACGGCGAATTCCTCGAACTTGAGGCCGCGTTTCTCGAGCAGGCCGGACTTCAACAGATAATAGGTCGGCATGCCCCAGATGTTGGTCTGGAAGCCCTGGCGGATGGTCTCCAGCGCCCAGGCCGGCCGCGCCGCTGCGAGGCCCGCCAGCGCGCCGGCGCTCGCCGCGAGATATTGCCGCCGCGTCATTGTCTTGCGCCGATCGGTCATAGCGCTGTCCTCCCTGATTCTATTGCATCGCGCATGTTGTCGTTCATTGGAGCGGGCGATCATTGCTCCTGCTGCATGCCGAACTCGCGGATGCTGGATGCCACGTCGTCCAAGGTCTGGGTAATCACCTGCCGCAGCTCCTCCGGCGTCGACGACACGGCAATCGAGCCGGCCTTCTCGATGATGGCGCGGTATTCGGGGGTGTCGACGATGGTCACGATATGACGGCGCAGGAGGTCGAGGATCGGCTGCGGCGTGCCGGCGCCGGCGCAGATGCCGAGCCAGCCGAAGCGCACGAAATCGACGCCCTTCTCCCTCAAGGTCGGGATCTCGGACAGATTCTTCAGCCGCTCGGGCGCCGACACCGCCAGGATCTTGATCTGCTTGGCCTGGTATTGCGGCACGATCGCCAAGGTCGGCGAGACGTAGAAGTCGACGCGCCCGGCCACCATCTCCTGCACCACCTGCGGGCCGCCGCGGAACGGGATGCGGTTCATGGTGATGCCGGTGAGCTTCTCCAACTGCCGCGCCAGGATCTCCTGCGCCGAGCCGGCGCCGATGGTGGCGTAGCTCACCTCGCCGGGATGCGCCTTGGCATATCGCACGAACGCCTCGAAGTCGTCGGCGGGAATCGTGTTGGCGAGCGCCAGCCCGTAATAGTACTTGGCGATGAGCGAGATCGGGGCGAGATCGGCGAGCTTGAACTGCACGTTCTTGTACACGGCGGTGTTGATCGATTCGAAGTGCGTGCAGAGCAAGAGATTGTAGCCGTCGCGCGGCTGGGCGAGCACGTCCCGGGTCGCGACCATGCCGGCCGCGGCCGGTTTGTTCTCGACGATCACGCGCTGGCCGAGCGCCTCGCCCAGCTTGTCGGCAACGAAGCGGGCGGGAATGTCGGTCGGTCCGCCGGCGCCGAAGCCGACCACCAGTCGGATCGGGCGGGTGGGATACGCCTCCTGTGCGTTCGCCGCAGCACTGACCGCGAGCGCGAGCAGCGCAAGCGCGCAACAAACGTTCGTCTTCATTCCCGTCCTTCGCATCATTTTGCCGCGGCGTCCTGGCCGAGGTGGCGCAGCAGCGATTTCTGGTGGTCCAGAAACTCGACACTGAGCGGGTCGCGCGGCCGCGGAAGATGAATTGGTACCTCGGTCTTCACCATTCCGGGATGCGGCGTCATGACCACCACGCGGTCGGCGAGGTAGACCGCCTCGGCCACATTGTGGGTCACGTAGACCACGGTCTTGCGCGTCTCCCGCCAGACGTCGGCGAGGAGCCGCTGCATGTCGTCGCGCGTGAGCGCGTCGAGCGCCGCAAACGGCTCGTCCATCAGCAGCACGGAAGGATTGTAGGCGAGCGCGCGGGCGATGGCGACCCGCTGCTGCATGCCGCCGGAAAGGTGATGCGGATAGGAGTGCACGAACTTCTCGAGCTTCACCAGCTCGAGCTGCTTGCGCGCGATCGCCTCGCGCTCGGCCTTGCCGATGCCCTTCATCTCGAGGCCGAAGCTCACGTTCCCGAGCGCGGTGCGCCAGGGAAACAGCTGGGCGAAGTCCTGGAACACCACGCCGCGGTCGAGGCCATGACCGCTGACCGGCTTGCCCCCGATGCGGATCTCACCCGCGGTCGGGGTGAGAAAGCCGGCGATGATGTTGAGCAAGGTCGACTTCCCGCACCCGGAGGGACCGACGATGCACACGAACTCGGAGGCCTCGATGTCGAAGCTGACGCCCTCGACGCCGGGGACGCGCCCCGATGGCGTGTCATAGGTGAGCGAGACATTGGTGACTTCGATATGGGGCATCGGTCGTGACCCGGGGTGCTCCTCTCATAGATGGTATGCCCGTTTCTGACCAGAACCGCAGTTTCGCGCCGCCGCGATTGCGTGTAGAAGTTTTGAGGTTGGATCGGACAATTGGTCGCAAGGCCGCACATGGCCAGGAGCATGCCAATGGCACACGAGGCAGCAACGCGAGCGATGACGCTGTCTGAGCAGGCGGACGAGCTCGAAGAGCGCATGATGCAGGAGCTCAACGATAAGATCGCCACCAAGTCGGTGCTGTTCAACATGGCCGACGGCAAGGTCGCGATCGAAGGCGGCGCCGACCTCCTGGCCAGGAATCCCGGCAAGTACTTCCTCATGGGCGCCGATCCGCGGCTGCCGAAGATGCCGGCCAAGCCGACGCTGATTGACTTCTTCAAGCTCCGCTTCGCCTCGATGAATCACCTGTTGCAGAGTGCCACCCACGCGCTCAAGGCCGGGCTCGACGAGAAGGTCATCCTCGCCTGCCTGCTGCATGACATCGGCGTGGCGAGCTTCATCCGCTGCGATCACGGCTACTGGGGCGCGCAGCTGATCGAGCCCTACGTGGACGAGGAGGTGAGCTGGGCGGTGCGCGTGCACCAGGCGCTGCGCTTTTTCCCCGACGAGTCGGTCGGCTACGGCTACCCCGACATGTACGTGAAATATTTCGGGGAGGACTATAAGCCCGAGCCCTACATCGTCGCGGAGTACGAACGCGCCCGCAATCACAAGCACTACATGACCGCGCGGCTCATCTGCGTGAACGACATCTATTCGTTCGATCCCAACGCCAAGGTCAGTCTCGACGATTTCGTCGATATCATCGGCCGCAACTTCAAGCAGCCGAAGGAGGGTCTGGGGTTCGACAACACGCCCTCCTCGCACATGTGGCGCACGCTGATGTGGCCTACGCGATTTTTGTGAGGGGACGGCCACTCAAGAAGCGATCTTGCTCTGGCGCGAGAAAATAAGGGCCAAGGACAACAATCTATCACCGTCATCCTGAGGTGCGAGCGTAGCGAGCCTCGAAGGATGGAGGCCACGGTCGGGCCGTCGCCCTTCGAGGCCCTCGCTTCGCTCGGGCACCTCAGGGTGACGGTGCGAGAGTCGTCATGTGGCCGCCGCTGCGCCGCTACTCCGTCCCGGCCAATCCCGCCTGCTGCACGACCTTGCCCCAGCGCGCGATCTCTGAATCGATAAAGCCTTGCAGCTGCGCGGGCGAGGACGCGCCACCCGGGATCATGCCGAGCCTGATGATCTGCTGCTGAACGTCGGGCAAGGCCATGACGCTCTCGAGTGCAGCGCGCAGCTTGTCCGCTACCTCCTTGGGCGTGCCGGCGGGCACCGAGAACACGCCCCAGCCGGCGGCGTCGAAACCAGGCACGCCGGCTTCGGCGATTGGCGGAATTTCCGGCGCCGAGGGGATCCGCACCGCGGTCGACACGCCGAGCGCGCGCACTTTGCCTTCTCTGATCTGCGGCAGCGACGGCACGGTGTCGGAGAATAACAGCGGCACGTGGCCGGCGATGACGTCGGTCAGCGCCGGCGCGCTGCCCTTGTAAGGCACGTGAGTCATCTCGATCCCGGTCATGCTCTTGAGGAGTTCCCCGTAGAGATGATGCGGCGAGCCGGGTCCGCCCGAGGCAAACGACAGCTTGCCGGGATTGGCCTTGGCGTAGGCGACGAGCTCGGCGACCGAATGCACCGGCAGCGACGGCGTCACCACCAGCACGAACGGAATTTTTCCGCCGAGCGTCAGCGGGATGAAATCCTTGACCGGATCGTAGGGGAGCTTCTTGTACATGGTGGCGCTGATGGCGAGCGAGCCGCTGCCGGCCATCACCATGGTGTAGCCGTCGGGCGCTGCCTTGGCGCCGGCGGCTGTGCCGATGACCGAGCCCGCGCCCGGCCGATTCTCGACCACGACCGATTTGCCCAGCCGCTCCGACAACGGCGTTGCGACCGCGCGGCAGAGCGCGTCCACCGCGCCGCCCGCCGGCCACGGCGCGATCAAGGTGATCTGCCGCGTGGGATAGTCCTGCGCGCGGGCGATCGGTGCCGCGTACAGGACGGCGGCAAGGCCGGCGAGCAGCAGCAGGAAAAGCCGAGTCATCGATTTCCTCCCTTTGGGCACTACCCCTTCGCCGTGCGCACCATGCCCCAGCGCATGACCGTGGCGCGCTCGATCGAACCGAAGACGAGGCGCTCGAAGGCGAAGCCGATCAAACCGATGACGGCGAGCGCGGCGAGCATCACGTCGGCGTTGAGAAATTCTTTGGCGTCGAAGATCACCCAGCCGAGGCCCCAGTCGGAGGCGGCGAGCATCTCGGCGCCCACCACCGCGATCCAGGCGCGCAGAAAGGCCTGGCGCAGTCCGGTGATGATGAACGGCGAGGCGCCGGGAACGATCACTTTCCAGAACAGCGCGCGCTCGTCGGCGCCCATGGCGCCCGCTGCCCGCAGCCAAAGCGGATTGACCGCGCGCACGCCCGACCAGGCGTTGAGCAGCAGCGGAAACAGCGCGGCGTAGAATACGATCAGGATCGCTACCGTGTTGCCGAGCCCGAACCAGAGGATGAACACCGGCACCCAGGCGAGCGATGGGATCGGCATCAGGGCGCTGGCGAGTGGCAGGAAGAAATTCTCCACAGCGCGGATGCGGCCCATCAGGATGCCGAGCGGCAGCCCGACCACCACCGCGAGCGCGAGCCCGAACAGCACCCGATACATGGTGAAGGCGGCGTGCTCGGGCAGGGTACCGTCGAGGAGGAGCGTCCACAGCGTCGACGCGACCTTCGGCAAGGTCGGCAGCAGTGCGGGGGGAAACGCGCCGCTGCGCGCAATCGCCTCGTAGACGGCGGCTGCGACCAGCAGCGTCAGCCCGGCGCGATAGGCGGTGCGGGCGCGATCCATGTTGGCGCTGGTGGCGACGCTCATGTCATCATCCCCCAGCGCACGACGGTGTAGCGCTCGAGCCGCTGGAACACGAGCTTCTCGAGCGCGAGCCCGATGACGCCGATGACGACGACGCCGGCGAGCATCACGTCGGTGTTCAGAAACTCGCGCGCGCCGAAAATCATCCAGCCGAGTCCCCACGGCACCGCCGCCAGCATCTCCACGCCCACCAGAATGCGCCACGCCTGCGCGAGCCCGAGCCGCAATCCGGTGAGCATATAAGGCAGCGCGCCCGGCAGGATGACATGGTGGAACAGTCGCCGATTGTCCGCGCCCATGGCCTGCGCCGCGCGCACCCAGATTTCCTTCACCGCCTTCACCCCGGTCCAGGTGTTGAAGATGATGGGGAAGGTCGAGACGAAAGCGACCAGCAGCACGGCCGAGAAATTGCCGAGCCCGAACCAGAGGAGGAACAGCGGCGCATAGGCGAGCCCGGGGATCGGCGCGCCGATGCTCACCAGCGGCAGAAACACGTCCTCCGCCCGGCGCGAGCGCCCCATGGCGAAGCCAATCGCCACGCCCACGAGAGCGGCGAGCACGAAGCCGGCGATGAGGCGAACGAGCGTGTCGAGCACGTGGTGCGGCAGGATGCCGGCGGCGGTGAGCCGCACGAAGGCATCCGCCACCTGTTCGAGCGGCGGAAACAGCTTGCGGGGAAATATGCCGAGATGCGCGGTGACTTCCCAAATGAGCGCGACCACCAGGAACGGAAATGCGGTGCGCGCGATGACGCGCAACCGGCTTTCGCGCGCGGACGCCGTCTCGCCGGCGAGGATATGAGGCGACGCGGTGGGGGCGAGGTCGGACATGGACCAGCACGATAATGCGGTCGGACGCGGTTGGACAAGCTGGGGTTGTCGGGAGTCGTAGCCCGCATGGAGCGTAAAGCGCGTTTACGCGCGTCTGCGACGCGCTATGGCGAAATGCGGAGCAGTCTTGCCGAGAGTCCCGGATTTCGCTCCGCTCATCCGGGCTACGCCGCTGCGGAGCGGCATGCGTGCCGCGCGAGTCCGGCAATGGATTTGCGTGCGCGGGACTGTTACCACGGCCGACATCCGCATGAGCGCCATCACCATCTTCCAGCGCACGCCGAAGCGCCTTGCCGCCGCGCTCGCCATGGCGGGGACGCTCGCCGCCGGCGTCGCCGGCGGTTTTGTCGCGCGCTACGCCCACCTGCCGCTGCCCTGGCTGCTCGGCGCGCTGCTGACCATCACCGCGTTGTCGCTCGCGGGCGCGCCGGTTCGGCTCATTCCCTGGGGGCGGCCGGCGGGGACGATCGTGGTCGGCGCTTCGACCGGGCTGCAATTCACCGCCGCAGTGGTGGCAAAGCTCGTGACCTTGCTGCCGCTGATCATCGCCGCCGCTTTCCTCTCCACCATCGTCGGCGCGATCGGCGGCCTTCTTTACATGCGGCTCACCGGCATCGATCGCACCACCGCGTTCTTCGCCACCGTCCCCGGTGGCGTAGTCGAGACCACCAACATCGCTCCGCAATATGGCGGGCACCTCGAGCCGATCATGGTGGCGCAAACCACGCGGGTGGCGCTGATCGTGGTGTTCGCACCTTTCCTGGTGGTGTCGTTCGCCGGCGGCGGCGTGCGCAATCCGTTTCTGGCGGCGGCGGTGGTGCCGTGGCTACCGGTGCTCGCGCTGCTCGCGGTATCGGCAGTGGCCGCGACCTTGCTCTCGCGCACGCGCTCGCCCAATGCCTGGCTGATGGCGCCGCTGTTCCTCGCCGCCGGCGCGAGCCACTTGGGGCTGGTCGAGGGCCGCATGCCCGATCTGCTGCTGATCGCGGCGCAGGTGGTGATCGGCAGCGCGCTCGGCGCGCAGTTTCGGCCGGCGTTTCTCACCCGCTTGTTTCGGCTGCTGTGGGCCTCGTGTGTCGTCGTGCTGTTCGCCGCCGGATCGATGGCGCTGTTCGCGGCGGCGATCGCATGGCTCGCCGGCTATCCGGTGCCAACCATCGTGCTGGCGATGGCGCCCGCCGGCATCGCCGAGATGGTGCTCACCGGCAAGGTGCTCGGGCTCGATTCGACCTTGATCGCCGGCTTTCAATTGATGCGCATCATCATCGTGCTGATCTGGTGCCGCACCGCGCTCGTCCTGTTCCGACGCGTTGCGGATTGGACCTACGGCAAGCCCCCCGACGCGTACCCGTGACGACAAAAGGTTTCCCGGTGTGCTAGAGAGCGCGCGAATTCGACCCATGCAGAGCAAGGAGAGTTGCAATGGCAGAGAGCAAGCAGAGGATCGGTTGGATCGGCATGGGCCGCATGGGCTATCCCATGGCCGAGCGCCTGCTCAAGGCCGGCTACGACGTCGCGATCTGGAACCGCACCCGCGCCAAGGCCGAGCCACTGGCGAAGATCGGCGGCAAGGTGGTCGACAACCTGATCGACCTCAAGGACGTAGACATCCTGTTCTCCATCGTCTCGACCGGGAAGGATCTCGATCAAGTCTATTTCGGCAAGAACAGCGTTACCGGTCACGGTGGCAAGCTACCGAAGATCTTCGTCGATTGCTCGACCATTGCGGTCGAGGAATCAGCCGCAATCCGCGACCGCCTGAAACAGCTCGGCAGCGAATACGTCGCCGCGCCGGTGAGCGGCAATGCCAAGGTGATCAAGGCCGGCCGGCTCTCCGCGGTCATCTCCGGCAACGAGGCCGCCTGCAAGACGGTGACGCCGATGCTCGAGGTGATCGCGCCGCAGGGCGTTTCCTATGTGGGCGAGGGCGAGCTCGCGCGCATCTGCAAGATCGCCCACAACGTGATGCTCGGCGTAGTAATCGAGAACCTGATCGAGATCACGCTTCTGGCCAACAAGATGGGCGTTCCCCGCCACGCCTTTCTCGCCTTCATGAACAACAGCGTGATGGGCTCGATGTTCACGCGCTACAAGTCGCCGGCGCTGGTCAATCTCGATTGGACCACGACGTTCACGCCGGAGCTCTTACGCAAGGACCTCGACCTCGGCCTCGCGCTCGGGCGCGAATGGGACGTGCCGATGCCGGTGACGGCGGCGGCGCGCGAGGTGCTGCAAAGCCATTTCGGCGCGGCAACGCTCAAGCCCGACCCCGAGAAATATCTGCAAGAGGATTTCGCCGCGCTGCTCGAGACCATGGCGCTCGCCGCCGGCATGAAACTCAAGAGCGAGAACAAGAACGTGCCGACGGGCTTGGAGCACTGACGC
>JBKPUA010000008.1:0-12699 GCA_046735815.1 Pseudomonadota bacterium | reverse complement strand
GACGAAGCCGAGCGTCCATTGCCGCACATTGGCGAGATTGGCGTAACCGCCGTGCACGAACGCGCGCAGCAGGTTCAAGGTGGCGGCGGAATGGCGGTAGGCCTCGATCTGGCGCGCGGGATCGGGGCGGCGCGCCTCCTCCGTGAACTCGACCCCGTTGATGACGTCGCCGCGATAGCTCGGCAGCTCCAGGCCGCCCTTCTTCTCCGTCGGCGATGTGCGCGGCTTGGCGAACTGGCCGGCGATGCGGCCGACCTTCACCACCGGCAAGGCGGCGGCATAGGTGAGCACCACCGACATCTGCAGGAATACGCGCAGGAAGTCGCGGATATTGTTGGCGCTGACGTTGTTCGCGCTGGGCTCGGAGAAGCTCTCGGCACAGTCGCCGCCCTGGAGCAGGAAACCCTCGCCCATGGCAACGCGGGCGAGCGCCTTTTGCAGGCTGCGCGCCTCGCCTGCAAAAACGAGCGGCGGAAAGGTCGCGAGCTGCCGCTCGACCGCCTCGAGGGCGGCCTTGTCGGGATATTCGGGCACTTGCGCGATCGGCTTCTTGCGCCAGCCGTCGCGCGTCCAACGCTCGGGCATGACCGCCCTCCCGCTTCGCTAAGCCCTAGTAGGGGCAAGCTTTTCCAATACCATCGGCTTATTGCACGAGCGCCCGCCGGACGCCAGCCGGAATTCGGTCGCGCCGCCACCTACGGGCAGGCTGCCAGCGCGGCGGCGCCAGCAACACGACAGCGGCAACAAACGTCGTTTCAGCAGGGCGTGTCGG
Organism: Pseudomonadota bacterium; assembly: GCA_046735815.1. Classification (GTDB taxonomy): domain Bacteria; phylum Pseudomonadota; class Alphaproteobacteria; order Rhizobiales; family Xanthobacteraceae; genus VAZQ01. Next base: position 11,927 of record JBKPUA010000008.1, on the reverse strand, counting down.
AACCATGGCGAGCCTATGGCGTTGCAGGCCCGTTAGGGAGGATCAATGTACGGCACTGAACTGCTCGAGGCTCTTCCGGTGGCGGTTTATACGACCGACGCGAACGGGCGGATCACCTTTTACAACCAAGCCGCCGCCGACCTGTGGGGCTGCCGCCCCGAGCTCGGCAGCAGCCAGTGGTGCGGCTCATGGCGCCTCTATTGGCCGGACGGCCGACCGCTGCCGCATGACCAGTGCCCAATGGCCGTGGCGCTCAAAGAGGGCCGCCCCGTGCGCGATCTCGAGGCCATCGCGGAGCGGCCGGACGGAACGCGGGTGCGGTTCCTGCCCTACCCGACGCCGCTGCGGGACGCCGCGGGGCGGCTCATCGGCGCGATCAACCTGCTGATGGACATCACCGACCGCGAGGAGGCGGCGCTCGAATCGGCACAGCTCGCCGCGATTGTCGCCTCGTCGGACGATGCCATCGTCAGCAAGACGCTCGACGGCACGATCACGTCGTGGAACGAAGGCGCGACCCGCATCTTCGGCTATGAAGCGAGCGAGATGATCGGGCAGTCGATCCTCAAGTTCATCCCGTCCGAGCTGCACCATGAGGAAAGACAGATTCTTGCCCGGCTGCAACGCGGCGAGCGCATCCAGCATTACGAGACCGTGCGCGTGGCCAAGGACGGCAGCCGCGTCGACGTCTCGCTCACCGTATCCCCGGTGCGTGACCGGTCGGGACGCGTGATCGGCGCATCAAAGGTCGGCCGCGACATCACGGAGCGCAAGCGCGCCGAGCAGTTGCAGCGCGTTCTGCTCGACGAGCTCAATCACCGGGTCAAGAACACGCTTGCCACCGTGCAGGCGATCGCAAGCCAATCGCTGATCCACGCCAAGAGCCCGAACGATTTCGTCACGGGCTTTTCCGGCCGAGTTCAAGCGCTGGCCAAGGCGCACACACTGCTGACCAAGCGGGACATGCAGGGCGCCGATGTCATGGAGCTGGTGCGCGAGCAAGTCGTGCTCGGCGCCTCCGACGACGAGCGCATCTCGTATTCGGGACCGATGCTCATGCTCGAGCCGCAGGCGGCGCTGCACCTGGCGCTCGTGCTGCACGAGCTTGCCACCAACGCCCGCAAGCATGGTGCATTGTCGCTGCCAAACGGCCGGCTGGGGGTCACTTGGACGGTCCAGACGAATGGGCAACAGAACCTGCAGCTGTCATGGAAGGAAAGCAGTGGTCCCAAGGTCAGAGCCCCGAACGCCCGCGGCTTCGGCAGCACGCTGATCGAGCACACGCTGCGGGCGCACGGTGGCCAGACATCGGTGCACTACGGCATGGACGGCTTAACGTGTGAGATCAAGCTCCCACTGCCGAAAGGGGGCCGATCGAGCATCGCCGGCTCTCCGGGGCAGCTAAGGGTCGCAACCATGGCCACGGTACTCTCACCGCAAGAAGAGCAGCGCGGCAAACTCGAGGGAAAGCGAATTCTCGTCATCGAGGACGAACCGCTCGTCGCGATGGACCTGGAATCGAGCTTGATGGCGGCAGGCTGCGAGGTGGTCGGGCCGGCGGGCACGATCGGAGAGGCAAAATCGCTGGTGGCAGGCGGGCGCTACGATGCCGCCCTGATCGACCTCAATCTGGCCGGCCATCCGGTCGACGAGATCGCTGCGGCGCTCACGCAGAAAAATTGCCCGTTCGCGTTCGTCACCGGCTACGGGCGAGAGGCGCTGCCGCGCGGGTTCCGAGACGCGGTCGTGCTTGGCAAGCCGTTCGGCCAGGAGCAGTTGCTGGCCGCCGTCGAAGTGCTGCTGTATCAAGGCGCCGCTGTCGTGCCGCTCCGACAGAAAAGCGCGAGCGGCCGCGCACCCTACTGACACTGCGCCGCGCTAGACACTAGGCTGCGTATCGTTGCGGTCGCAGCCTTGGACGCGCTGCTACCCCGCCGCTGCGCCGCGCGTTGACAAGTGCTCGCCGAGACGAGATGAATGTCGCGTGGTCCACGGATCACGGCCTCGACATTCACGCCAATGCCATCGGCGCCAAGCACGATCTTCCGCACAAAGAAAGCCATCCACCGGTGACGCTGCCGGTCGCGATCGTGGGGGCGGGTCCCGTCGGGCTCACGACGGCGCTGGGGCTTGCCCATTACGGTGTTCCGTTCGTCCTGTTCGAGGACGAGGATCGCCTCTCCACCGAAACCAAGGCCGGCACGACTCTGGCGCGCTCGCTCGAGATCTGGCGCCGGTTCGGCGTCGCCGCGTCGGTGCTCCAGCGCAGCATGCGGGTCGACGAGATCGGCGACATCGACCGGCGGACCAACCAAGCGCGCCGGCCGGTCGAGCTCTCGGTGCTCGCGAACGAGACGCGCTTTCCGTTCGTCGTCAACCTGCCGCAACAGGACATGGAGCCCGCGTTGGCCGAGCCGGTGCGCGGGCGATTGCAGCTGGCGCATCGGCTCGTGCGCTTCGAGCAGAAATCCGATCGCGTCGTGCTTCACCTTAAGACACCGCACGGGCAGACGACCGCGGAAGCGAGCTACCTGCTCGGCTGCGACGGCGGCCGCAGCACGGTGCGCGAGCAACTCCGCATCCCGGTTGAGGGCAAGTCGCTGCCGGTGAAGTATTCGCTCGTCGATCTCGAGGTCGACCTCGATATCGCCAATCCGCGCGATTACCCCTACCTCGCCTATTTCTCGGACGCACAGGAGTGGATGATCCTGGTGCGGCACCCGCACTGCTGGCGCTTCCTGTTTCCGTTGCCGCCCGGCAGGGAGGAACCGAGCGCGGAGGAATTGCGCGACAAGGTATTGTCGTTCATCGGTGAGGCCGAGAACGTGCGCGTGCTCGGCAAGGTGACCTACCAGGTGCATCACCGCGTCGCCGCGCAATGGCGCCGCGGCCGCGTGTTCCTGATGGGCGATGCCGCCCACCTGATCACGCCGATGTGGGCGCTCGGGATCAACACCGGGTTGCTCGACTGCTCGAACCTGTGCTGGCGGCTTGCCTGGCATCTGCGTGGCTGGGCGGACGAGCGCGTGCTCGACGGCTACGAGCGCGAGCAGAAGCCGGTTGCGCTGCTGGGAGCCGGCGAGATGGCGGAATCCGCGCGTCGCTACGTCGGCAAGGAGAGCGACGCCGCAGGTGACATCGCCGCCGACGCGTGGGGCAACGCCTGCACCCGCGCCATGCTCGGCGTGCGGCTAGACGTCGACGGCCGCGGCGACTGGTCGATGCTCAAGCGCACGCGCGAGCCGCCGTTGCGGCCGGGCGACCGCATCCCGGATTGGCCGCTGCACAGCGCCGCGGGCGGCGAGCTGCGCGTGCACGACCTCACAGCCGATGGCTTCGCCGCGCTTTATTTCGCCGACGCCCGGCGCCGGCCCGAGATTCCGGACAACACCTCGCCTGCGCTGCGGCACTACCTGGTGTCGCGCTGGGACGCGCCGCTCGATTCCGGGTTGCGCGAGCGCGCGCTGTTCGATCCCGGCGGCGCATTCGAGCGGCGCGTCGGCTGCCCGGCCGGCACGCTCGTCCTCGTGCGCCCGGACGAGCACATCGCCGCGATCGAGCCGATCGCTCCTGGCGCGGCCGAGCGCCGCTACGCCGCGATCGTGGGCAGAGCGCCGCCATCGCCTTAAAGGTCGAAGCTACTCCGCCGCCTGGCGCTGGTAGCTCACCGCCTTCTCGCGCAAGGTGACGAGCTCCTCGGCGGCGGTCGGATGCACCGCCATCACGGTGTCGAAGTCGGCCTTGGTCGCCTTCATCTTCACCGCGATGCCGACAAGCTGGATCATCTCGCCGGCGTCCGGCCCGACGATGTGACAGCCGACCACCCGGTCGGTCTCGCCATCGACCACGAGCTTGAAGAAAGCGCGCGTGTCGCGGCCCGCGAGCGACATCTTCATCGGGCGGAACGAGGTCTTGTAGATGTCCACCTTGGCGAGCCGCTCGCAGGCTTGCGCCTCGGTCAGCCCGACCACGCCGACCTCGGGCTCGGAGAACACGGCGGTTGGGACGTCGGCGTGATCGACCGCGGTCGGCTTGCCGCCGAACACGGTGTCGGCGAAGGCGTGGCCCTCGCGGATCGCGACCGGCGTGAGGTTCACCCGGTTGGTGACATCGCCGACAGCGTAGATGTGCGGCACCGAGGTCTGCGAGAATGGATCGACCGCGATGCCGCGGTTGGCGGTGAATTGCACGCCGGCGGCGTCGAGGCCGAAGCCTTCGACGTTCGGCCAGCGTCCGACCGCGAACATCACCTTGTCGACCTCCACCGTGCTGTCGTCGGAGAGCGTGGCGGTGAACGTGTCCTGCGCGCGTTGCACGGCGCGCACCGTCCTGCCGCAAACGATGCGCACGCCCCGCTTGGTCATTTCGGCGTTGAGGTGCGCGCGCAGGTCATCGTCGAAGCCGCGCAAGATGTTCTCGCCGCGATAGACCAGCGTCACCTCGGAGCCGAGGCCGTTGAAGATGCCGGCGAACTCGACCGCGATATAGCCGCCGCCCTGAATCAAAATGCGGGGCGGCAATCGCTCGAGATGGAACGCCTCGTTCGAGGAGATGACGTGCTCGAGGCCCGGGATCGCCGGGCCGAAGTAGGGCGCGGCGCCGGTGGCGATCAGGATATGGCGCGCTCGAATGCGTTCGCCGGTAGTGAGCAGACGCACGGTGTGCGCGTCCTCCAGCACCGCGCGGCTCTTGACGGTCTTGACGCCGGCACGCTCGAGGTTCGTGGTATAGGCGAGCTCGAGCCGCGCGATCTCGCGGTCCTTGTTGGCGATGAGCTTCGCCCAATCGAAGGCCGGCTCGTCCACGCTCCAGCCGTAGCCGGCCGCGTCCTCGAAGTCGTCGGCGTAGCGCGAGGCGTAGACCAGCAGCTTCTTCGGGACGCAGCCGCGGATCACGCAGGTGCCGCCGACGCGGTACTCCTCGGCCACCATGACGCTCGCGCCGTAGCCGGCCGCAATCCGCGCAGCGCGCACGCCACCCGAGCCCGCGCCGATGACGAAAAGGTCGACGTCGCGGTCAGCCATCTCGTGCCACAGGATCCGTGATCATTGGGCCAAGCATTGCATCGCACGGTTTCCCGCGCCGCGGCTAGATCTCGTGCCCGCGCTTCTTCATTTCGGTGCGGATCTTGGCGATGATCTCCTCCGATAGCTTGTCGGCCCAGGTCTGGGCGTTCTTCAGGCTCTGATCGAGGAGGTTGGGCTCCTCTGCCAAGAGCTTGCGGCCGAGCGGCGACTTGTAGAAGGCGAGCGCGTCCTTGAGCTCCTGCTCCGTGAACCGCGTGGCGTAGAGCTTGGCCACCTCGTTGATAACTTCCGCGCTGCGCGGGGCATAGTCGGCGCGCAATTTCAGGGCGACCTCGTTGAGGTCCTTGCCGAGCGTCGGATTGGCGGTCAGGAAGACGCTCTTGGCGTGCTCGATGACACCGGGAACGATCGGATCGTAGATGGCGCCAGCGCCCTTGACGACGATCAGTTCCTTCGCAGTCGCGATTGCGCCAGCCGAGGGCTGTTGCGCGTCGGCGGCCCCGACGCAGGCGGCGAAAGCCAGTCCGAGCGCAAGCATGACGGCGCGAGGCGTCCTGACGATTGGGTTGGCAAGCATGAAAGCCCTCCTCCGCAAGTGACCGCGAGCTCACGGCCGCTCGATGACGCGAACGCCGCTCGAGCCGGCGATGACGGCGATATGGGCGAGCCCAATGAACAAGCCGTGCTCGACCACGCCCGCAATGCGGTCGAGACGGTCCGCGAGCGACCGCGGATCGGCGATCCGTTCGAGCGCGGCGTCGAGAATCCAGTGCCCGCCGTCCGTGACGAAAGCGTGGCCGTCCTTGCCCCGCCGCAACAGCGCGGGACCGGGGGAACCGGCGGCGGCGGCAGCAGCCTCGACTTTGCGGCGCGTCGGCGCGAGCCCGAACGGCACGATCTCCACCGGCAGCGGGAACCGGCCGAGCGCGGAGACCCATTTCGATTCATCGGCAATGACGATCATGCGCGCGGAGGCTGAGGCGACGATCTTCTCCCGCAGCAGCGCGCCGCCGCCGCCCTTGATCAAGCTCAAATCGGTGGCAATCTCGTCGGCGCCATCGACGGTGAGATCGAGTTCCGGCGTCTCGTCGAGGGTGGTGAGCGGGACGCCCAGGCGTGCGGCGTCGGCGCCCGTCGCCTCCGAGGTGGGAACCCCGATCACGTCGAGGCCGGCGTGCACGCGTTCACCCAACAGCTTGACGAAATGCTTGGCGGTCGAGCCGCTGCCGAGGCCGAGCCGCATGCCCGGCCGGACGAATTCGAGGGCGCGGGCGGCGGCGGCACGTTTTTGAGCTTCAACATCCATCGCGATCGTAGTGGCTCGTTACATCCGGGGCGGTGACGGCGCCTATCTAGCGCCATTGGCCGGGAGAGGATATCCCCTCGCCGACCATCGGCGCCGACTTGGAGCGGTATTCCCCGGCGCTAGTGCATTCACAGTCGTTCGCGGCGGACCGCCGAGGGGGTGTGCCGCCTTGCCATTGCGACCGTCAGCGGCGATCATCGGGACGATGGTTGCTCCCACCGTCGTTTTCGATCTCGACGGCACGCTGGTGGACAGCGCGCCCGATCTCGTCGCCACGCTCAACATCATTTTCGGTCGCAACGGCTTGCCGCCGGTCGCCTTCGATGCCGCACGCAGCATGGTCGGCGGCGGTGCCCGCGCGATGATCGCCCGCGGGCTGCAAGCGGAGGGTCGCACGCTCGCGCCGGGGGAGGTCGACCGGCTGGTGGCCGACTTCATCGATCACTACGCCGCGCACATCGCCGACCACTCACGGCCGTTCCCGGGTCTCGACCCTGCGCTCGATGCACTCACCGCCGCCGGCTGCCGGCTTGCGGTGTGCACCAACAAGCTCGAATGGTTGTCGCGGCGCCTGCTCGATGCGCTCGGGTTGTCGCAGCGCTTCCTCGCCGTATGCGGCGCCGACACCTTCGGGTTGCGCAAACCCGATCCGGAATTGCTGCGACGCACGCTGGCGCGCGCCGGCGGCAGCCCGGATCAGGCGGTCATGGTCGGGGATTCCATCAATGACATCGCGAGCGCGCGCGCGGCGGGCATCCCGGTGGTCGCGGTCGACTATGGCTACAGCGAAACACCGGTCGATGAATTGGGGCCTGACCGCGTGATCAGCGCGCTTTCCGACCTGCCGGCGACGGTTTTCGACCTGTTGCGCACGGGCAAGACGGTCCGCGCGCAACCCGGCTGACCCGAATCTTACCTTATCAGTGCCACACTTAAGGGCGCATTGGGGCGCTAACCATAAGGTTGCGAGGTAGCGGGCCCTGGTTGCACCGGGTCTGCTGCGCTCCTATGGTCGAGTTGGGGATGCGGCGGCCCAGTGCTGCCGAAGTGGGTGGGATCTCGTCATGAGCCGTGTCATTGCCGTCGTGGCATGTGGCCTTTCGCTGGCCGCATGCTCCACGTCACTGCCGAGCCTAGAATTCATGAAATCGTCGCCGCAGGCCGAGGCGCTCCGCATCGAGTCGGAGCCTTCAGGCGCCGAGGCGAAGGCATTCGGCCAGAGCTGCCGCACGCCGTGCGAGCTCAACGTTCCGGGCGGGGCTGAAACGACGATCACGCTGGCGCTCAACGGCTACCAGCCGCAGACGGTGGCAGTGCGCCCCGAAGCGCCGGAGGGAGTGCTGGGGGGCATAACCGGTGCGCCGAAGCTCGCGCCCAATCCGGTCCAGGTCCAGTTGCAGCCCGCGCCGGCGCCGGTGAAGAAGCCGGCCGCCAAGAAGAAGCCCGCGGTCGCCGCTCGCCCGGCATCGTCGTCCGTAGCCTCGGCTGCGCCACCGGCGCCGCCACCCGCGCCCGAGCCGCCCACGGAAGCCGCGGCATCCGCGACCAACTATCCGTGGCCGTCGCGATAACTCGGCAGATGGGTCGATAAGCGCCGCATCAGCTCGCGGCCGCCCGGAACCGGAGCGCTGGACGCTCTGGCCGGTATCCGTCAGAATGCCCATATTAGCCTAAACCCCGCCGGAGTGGCGGGTGCGTCCCAATCTGGTCATCGCCAGGCAGGCGCCGGGGGGCGCGATCAGCCCCGAGGGTGACTCTGCGACAATTCGCTGGACGGCAATGCAAGTGGCCCACGACGCCCAAGAGCTCGCATTCGACCACCGCGTTCACGGCGTGACGCGACCGCTGGTGGACCCGTTCGGGCGGGGCATCACCTATTTGCGCGTCTCGGTCACCGACCGTTGCGACTTTCGCTGCGTGTACTGCATGGCCGAGAACATGGCGTTCCTGCCCAAGGCCGACCTGCTCTCGCTCGAGGAGCTCGACCGGCTGTGCAGCGCCTTCGTGGCGCGCGGCGTGCGCAAGCTCAGGCTCACCGGCGGGGAGCCGCTGGTGCGGCGCGGCATCATGACGCTGTTCGCCTCGCTCTCGCGCCATCTCGCCGCCGGCACGCTCGACGAGCTCACGTTGACGACCAACGGCTCGCAGCTGCCGAAATACGCCCGCGAGCTTGCCGGCTACGGCGTGCGGCGCATCAACGTGTCCCTCGACACGCTCGACCCGGATAAGTTCCGCGCCATCACGCGCTGGGGCGAGCTCGACAAGGTGCTCGCCGGCATCGACGCTGCGCAGTCGGCCGGGCTCAAGATCAAGATCAACGCCGTCGCGCTCAAAGGCGTCAACGAGGAGGAGTTCCCCGCGCTGATCGAATGGGCGCACGGCCGCGGCATGGACCTGACCCTGATCGAGGTGATGCCGCTCGGCGACGTCGGGGAAGCGCGCCTGGAGCAATACCTGCCGCTGTCGATGGTGCGGGCGCGCCTGAGCGAGCGCTTCACGCTACAAGACATCGACTATCGCACCGGCGGTCCGGCGCGCTACGTCAACGTCGCCGAGACCGGGGGCCGGCTCGGCTTGATCACGCCGTTGACCCACAATTTCTGCGAATCGTGCAATCGGGTGCGGGTGACCTGCACGGGGACACTCTATATGTGTCTCGGCCAGGAAGACGCCGCCGACCTGCGCACCCCGTTGCGCGCGTCCGAAGGCAACGACCTTCTCGACGCCGCCATCGAGGAAGCGATTGCGCGCAAGCCCAAGGGGCACGATTTCGTCATCGACCGTCGCCACCGGCGCCCGGCGCTGTCCCGCCACATGAGCGTGACCGGGGGATAAGCGCCCGACGGAATAGCCTCCCTCCCAGGCGCCGCCCTTCCCTACCCTTTCCGTCTTTTAGTCGTCGGACGTCTGTCGTCCGTGCTCTGTCGTCCGTTTTGCCAATTGACGTTCGCGCGGGTGTCTAGGAAGGTGCCCGAGCCCGGCGTCTGCCGGGCCAAGCTCAGGGCGATACAACTGGGCGACTGCTTGGTCCCCGCTTCCCGGGACCATCGCGTGGGGAACGGTCCGTGGAGCAATTGCTCAAATTGAGCCGGGCCATCGACTATGTGAACGACCGGTTCGGCGTGGTCGCCAACTGGCTTGTGCTTCTCGCGTGCCTGATCAGTGCAGGCAACGCGACCAGCCGCTATTTGTTCAGCGCAAGCTCCAACGCCTGGCTCGAAGTGCAGTGGTACATGTTCGCCGGCATGGTGCTGCTGGGCGGTCCTCATACCCTCAAGGTCAACGAGCACGTGCGGGTCGACCTCGTCTACTCGGCCCTTTCCGAACGGGCGCGCATCTGGATCGATATCATCGGCTGCCTGCTCTTTCTGCTTCCGATGTGCGTGATCCTTATTTATTTCACTTGGCCATGGTTCGTTGATTCCTGGCGTATCGATGAAACCTCGTCGAATGCCGGCGGCCTGATCCGTTGGCCGGTCAAGCTTTTGCTTCCTGTCGGCTTTGCGCTGATGGCGCTGCAGGGCGTCTCTGAGCTGATCAAGCGCATCGAGGCGCTCATCCATCATCATCGGCTGCAGTACGAGTACGAGAAGCCGCTCCAATGATTCATTTCATTCGGGAGAACATGGCGCCCCTCATGTTCGGGGGAATGGTACTCTTCATGCTGGTCGGCTACCCCGCCGCGTTCTCGCTGGCTGCGACCGGATTGTTCTTCGGGTTCATCGGCATCGAGCTCGGTCTGATCCATCCCGACTTCCTCGGCAATCTCACCTACCAACTGTTCGGCATCATCTCCAACGATTTGCTGCTCGCGATCCCGTTCTTCACCTTCATGGGCGCCATCCTCGAGCGCTGCGGACTGGCCGAGGATCTGCTCGATTCGATCGGACAATTGTTCGGCCCTGTGCGCGGCGGGCTGTCGTATGCGGTGATCTTCGTAGGCGCCATTCTCGGGGCGATTACCGGCACGGTGGCGGCATCGGTGATCGCCATGGGCGTCATCTCCATGACGCCGATGCTGAGATACGGCTACTCGACGCGTCACACCATGGGTGTCATCGCGGCGTCCGGCACCATTACTCAGCTCATCCCGCCGTCGCTCGTTCTGGTCGTGCTCGCCGACCAGCTCGGCCGCTCCGTCGGCGACATGTATGCCGGAGCGATCGGCCCGAGCATCATCCAGATCGCGCTGTTCTGCGTCTGGGTCTTCATTGTCAGTGTGCTGCGGCCGAAGGACGTGCCGGCGCTGCCGCTCGAGGCGCGAACTTTGCGCGGCTGGGCGCTGTGGAAGAAATGCCTGCGGGGCATCATCCCCTCCCTTGGGCTGATCTTCCTGGTGCTCGGCACCATCTTCATGGGATTGGCGACGCCGACGGAGGCGGGAGCCTTGGGCGTGGTCGGCGCGATTGCGCTGGCCGCCTCCTACGGGACACTCAACTGGTCGCTGCTCTATCAGGGAATGTCGACCACCATGCGCATCACCGCGATGGTCGTCTACATCCTGATCGGCGCGCGCACCTTCAGCCTGGTCTTTCAGGGCGTGGGCGGAAAGGTGTGGATCGAGGATCTGCTGACGTCGCTGCCGGGCGGACAGCTCGGCTTCCTGGTGTTCGTCAATGCTTTCGTGTTCGTGATCGCTTTCTTCCTCGATTTCTTCGAGATCGCTTTCATCATCATCCCGCTATTGGCCCCGGTCGCGGACAAGCTCGGCATCGACCTGATCTGGTTCGGCGTACTGATCTGCGCCAACGTTCAGACGAGCTTCATGCATCCGCCCTTTGGCTTTGCACTGTTCTATCTGAGAGGCATTGCGCCGCCATCGATCAAAACGTCGGAAATCTATTGGGGCGCCATTCCCTGGGTCGGCTTGCAGATCATTCTCGTCATCATCGTCATCTTCTGGCCCGCCTCGGTGACGTACTGGATCGATCGCGGCGCCCGCATCGATCCCTCCAAGATCAAGATCGACATTCCCCAGCCGGATATGCCGCCGCCCCTCGACTTTGGGCCGCCGGCCAGATAGCCGTGAGGCGCGCGACATCGACCGGCGCCGAGGCGGCCGCCGCGGCGCCGGATTCTATCCTCACGATCCGGGACGTCAGGTCCGCGTGCGCATGCGCATCATGAAGCTGTCGAACGAGAGCTCGGCGACCTGGAACCACACCAGCGAATCCCCACGATACGCCACCAGGCTGTCGTAGAGCTTCTTGAACATGGGATTGGTGTTCGACAGATCCGCGTAGATATCGAGCGCGGCCTTGTAGCTCGCTTCCATCACATCCTGCGGAAAGGCGCGCAGTTGCACGCCTTGCGCCAGCAGCCGTTTGAGCGCGGCCGGATTGGCGTAGTCGTACTTTCCGATCACCCACTCCCACGCATCGCCTGACGCAGTCTGGATGGCCGACTGATAGGATTTTGGCAGTTCGTTCCATTTGGCGAGGTTGATGAGGTTGTGCGCCTGGCCGCAGCCTTCCCACCAACCCGGATAGTAGTAGTACCTCGCGACCTTGTAGAACCCGAGCTTCTCGTCGTCATAGGGGCCGACCCATTCGCAGGCTTCGAGCGTGCCTTTCTCCAGCGCCGGATAGATGTCG
>JBKPUA010000007.1:0-14899 GCA_046735815.1 Pseudomonadota bacterium | reverse complement strand
TATCTGGGCGAGGTGGCGCCGCGCGACGGCACCATCGCCGGCTACTTCACCGGCACCGCCTTCCAGTACGCGCTCGACCCCGAGCGCTTTCGCGTCGATTTCAAGACCTACCAGTTCGTCGCGATCCAGCCCGGCACCACCGTGCATTTCGTGCGCACTGACGTAGCACCCGGGATGAAGGCGCCGACCGACATCATCAAGGCCAAGGACCTGATCCTCGGTGGATTGAGTCTCGACACACCGAAGGATCTGCGCCTGCGGCTCGCCATGGACATGTTGGGCGTGCCGTTCAAGTACGTTACCGGCTATCGCTCGAGCCCGGCGGCGCGAATTGCGTTCCAGCGCGGGGAGATCAACTTCTTTTCGGAATCGCCGCCGAGCTATCGCGGCGTGGTCGAGCCCAGCCTGGTGAAGACCGGACAGGCGATTCCGGTCTTCTATGACGCCGGCTATGACGGCCAGAATTTCTTTGTGCCCGACGCCGTCAAGGGACTGCCGATCCCGACCTACCACGAGCTCTATCAGAGCATCAAAGGTGCCATGCCGTCAGGCCAGCTCTGGGACATCTACAAGGCGATCATCGCCGCCGACGGGGTGATTCAGCGCGTGATCGTCATGCCGCCCGGCGTGCCGCAGGCCGCGATCGATGCCTTGCGCGCCGCGATCGTGCGCGTCAACGCCGATCCGGCCTATGCCGAGGAAGCGGAGAAGAGCTTCGGCTTCGTGCCGCTATGGACCGCCGGCCCCGAGACGTCGCAGCTGGCACAGACCGCGCTCACGATACGGCCGGAGGTCAGGACCTTCCTCATCGACTATATGAAGAACCTGCCGAAGTAGGTCACGACAAATCCATGGCGGAGACGCCGCCATCGACGAAGAGATTGGCGCCGTAGACGAACGAGGAATCCTCGCTCACCAGGAACAGCACGGCCCTGGCCGCCTCGTCCGGCTGGCCGGGGCGCTTGGCCATATTCGGCACCGGCCGGCCGGGATCGAACTCGTCCTTGCCAACCGGCGAGCCGATCTTGTTCGGCACGATGGAGTTGACCCTGATCTTGTGCGGCGCCAGTTGCGCCGCCATCGCCCGCGTCAAGTTGGCGACGCCACCTTTCGCCGCGGAATAGGCAATGGCGCGGCTTCTGCCCGTGAAGCCCGAGGTCGAGCCGATATTGACGATGCGCCCAGCAGTGCCCTGCGCCACCATCTGCTGGGCAACGTGCTTGGCCATGAGGAACTGGCTCTTGAGGGTCACCGCCAGCACGCGGTCCCACTCCTCCTCGGTGATATCGAAAATGTGCTTGTTGTCGGAGATCGCGACATTGTTCACCAGGATGTCGATGCGTCCGAAGCGCTCCGTCACGGCCTTGACCAACGCGGCGACATCGCTGCCCTTGGAGACATCGGCGATGAACAGCTCGGCATCGCCTCCGGCCGCCTTGATCGCGCCGGCGACCCGCTCGCCGCGCGGCTTGTCCATGTCGACGATTGCAACCTTGGCGCCCTCGGCGGCGAACAGCTTGGCGACTTCCTCGCCGATATTGCGGCCGGCGCCGGTCACGATCGCCACTTGATCTTTGAGCTTCATCCATTGCCCCTTCGTCCCTGCCCTGGTGTCATTACATTTCGGCGGGGAGGGCAGCAATACGGGCGGTCTCGCGGGACTGCCGCGAACGTGCTAGGAGAAATGCTCAGAACATGGATTTCGCCATGGCTGCGCCGCTCAAGACCGTTGAGAGCTCCGACATCGCCGGGCTGATGCACGCGATCGGCCGAGAGGCCAAAAGCGCCGCGCGCGTGCTCGCGCTCGCGCCGACCGCGCAGAAGGACCAGGCGCTCGCGGCAATGGCGGAGGCGCTGCGCCGAAACAAGAGCAATGTCCTCGCGGCCAATGCCAAGGACGTGGCCGAAGCCAAGGCCGCGGGCGCCACGCCAGCGTTCATTGATCGCCTCGCGCTCGACGACAAACGTGTCGCCGCCACCGCCGAGGGTCTCGACACCGTGCGCGCACTGGCCGATCCGGTCGGCGCGGTGACGGAGCGCTGGACCCGACCGAACGGCATGACCATTGAGCGCGTGCGGGTGCCGCTCGGCGTGATCGGCATCATCTACGAGAGTCGGCCCAACGTCACCGCCGACGCCGCTGCGCTCTGCCTCAAGGCCGGCAACGCGGCCATCCTGCGCGGCGGTTCCGAGAGCCACCGCTCGAACCGCGCCATCCACGCGGCACTGGCAGAAGGATTGCGCGTCGCCGGCTTGCCGGAGGCTGCCATCGCGCTGGTGCCGACGCGCGACCGCGCCGCCGTCGGAATGATGCTCGCGGGTCTCGACGGCACGATCGACGTCATCGTGCCGCGCGGCGGTAAAAGCTTGGTCGCGCGCGTGCAGGCGGAGGCGCGGGTACCGGTCTTCGCTCATCTCGAAGGGATCTGCCACGTCTACGTGGACAAGGCAGCGCAGCTCGAGATGGCGAAAACAATCCTGCTCAATGCCAAAATGCGGCGCACGGGAGTTTGCGGCGCGGCGGAAACGCTGTTGGTCGATCGCGCGGCGGCGCCGACGCATCTTGCTCCGCTCGTCAAGATGTTGCTCGACGCCGGTTGCGAGGTGCGCGGCGACGAGGCGATGCGTGCGGCCGACCCGCGGGTGAAGGCGGCGAGTGAGGTTGACTGGTCGACCGAGCATCTCGACGCCATCATCTCGGCCAAGGTGGTCGACGGCGTCGACGCCGCGATCACGCATATCGAGCGCTTCGGCTCCCATCACACCGATTCGATCGTGACGGACGATTCCGTTGCGGCAGAGAAATTCCTCAACAAGGTCGATTCCGCGATCGTCCTGCACAACGCCTCGACGCAATTCGCAGACGGCGGCGAGTTCGGCTTCGGCGCAGAAATCGGCATTGCCACCGGCCGCTTCCACGCTCGCGGCCCGGTCGGGGTCGAGCAGTTGACCAGCTTCAAATATCGGATCCGCGGCTCGGGGCAGATCAGGCCGTGACCCGATCTCCGTCGCCTCAGTTCAGCGGCCGACACGGGCAAGCTCATGCAGGCCGCGCGAGCTTGGCTGCGCGCGAGCCGGCCTCCCCATCGGCTGACCGCTCATCTGCTGATACGGTGGTGGGTCGCCGTCTGCGCGGGGATGATGCGGCTGAGCCCGCCCGACGCGTCGCGCCGTCTGCCCGCGTCGTGCTTCCGCCGCACGCTCCTGGGATGCGCATCGGCCTGTTCGGCGGCACGTTCGATCCGCCGCACGATGCCCACCTCGGCGCGTGCCTGCTGGCGATGAAGCGGCTCGACCTCGACCGGGTCTGGTGGTTGGTGACCCCGGGCAACCCGCTCAAGGACACGCGCGGGCTGGTCCCGCTGACGGAGCGCATCGTGGCCGCCTCGGCGCTTGCGCGCCACCCGCGCATCGACGTCACCGGGCTCGAGGCGCAAATCGGTACGCATTACACCTACGAAACCATTGCCTATTTGCGCCGCCACTGCCCCGGGGTGCGCTTCGTCTGGATCATGGGCGCGGACAACCTGCGCAGCTTTCACCGCTGGCAGAAATGGCGCGGGATCGCCGCCATGGTGCCGATTGCGGTGGTCGACCGCCTGGGCCCGAGCCTTTATGCCAGCGGGAGCGCGACCGCCCATGCGCTCGCCTGGGCGCGCATTCCTGAGACCGCTGCCAAGTCCCTGCCCGACCGCAAGCCGCCGGCCTGGGTTTACCTCCACGGCCTGAAATCGCCGCTGTCATCGACCGCGCTGCGCGCCGCCCGTCATAAAAGCGATGCCAAAACACCACACTATGCCGATTCTGGAACGGCGACAGGTTGAAACCGTTAACCGCCCGTGCCTATCTTAGTGGTGTCCCGCTTCGCGCGGGACGGTGAATGCAGCGAAAGGAAAGGACCCCTGCCAACACCTGCACTCTCTCGTGCTGGCGCCCGCCGCGCCGCCGAACCCATCTCCAAGGTGCGTCCTGACGCCGAGGAGATTCTCCGCCTGGTCCTCGCCCGGCTCGACGACATGAAGGCTGAGGACACAATCACCATCGATCTCACCGGTAAATCCACGATCGCCGACACCATGGTGGTGACCTCTGGCAGGTCGAACCGCCATGTCGGGTCGGTCGCCGACCGCGTGATCAAAGACCTCGCCGACGCCGGCGTGCCGGATGTGCGGGTCGAAGGCATGCCGCACTGCGACTGGGTGCTGATCGACGCCGGTGACGTCATCGTCCATGTGTTTCGGCCGGAAGTCCGCGCCTTCTACAATCTCGAGAAGATGTGGGCGTCGGCCCGGTCGCACGGACAACGGGCGAGCTGAGAGCGCCCATCGGAGCGCTGGACGGCAGAATAGGTGGCTTGAGCCGGCGCACGGTCCATGCGTATCGTCGCGCATGCGCATCGTGGTCGCTGCAGTCGGGCGGTTGAAGCAAGGTCCTGAGCGCGAGCTTGCGGAACGTTATCGCAAGCGTGCGTCGGATGCCGGCCGCAGCGCCGGCCTGAGCGCCGTAGACATCGTCGAGATCAGGGAGAGTCGCGCCGGCGATGCCGCGCGGCGTATGATCGAAGAATCGATTGCCATCGCCAATGTCATCCCGCAGCACGCGGCCACGGTGATCCTGGACGCACGCGGCGAGAGCTTGAGCAGCGCCACCTTCGCCGGGCGCCTGCAAGGCTGGCGCAGCGAGGACAAGCCTGCGGTCGTGTTCATCATCGGTGCCGCCGACGGCCTCGCTCCCACCCTGCGCGATCAGGCGAGCCTCGCCATTGCCTTCGGCGCGGCGACTTGGCCCCATCAGCTCGTCCGTATCATGCTGCTGGAGCAGCTCTATCGCGCGACCACGATCCTGGCCGGGCATCCCTACCATCGCGCCTGAACCACGGCGGTGTCGATTGTCTGGCCGGCGCAAAGCCGCGGAAGAACGAGGCGTCGCCGGTCGGACGAAGCAAGCGCCCGCGCCCACCGAGAGCCATGTGACGGCTGGTTTGGTCTTAATGCGGTACCAATCGGGGTGATCCAATGCGGCGTTGGAACCGTTCTTGCATTGGACGGGTTGATGCTGGCCGTGTTGCCATCTCCAATTGTTTTTCGTTGGGCGATCCTGGCGGTGCTGGGAGCTTTGCCGCTAGGGCTGATGACCGCATCCGCCCAAGCCCCCCGCTCGCGCGCGCCGGCTCCGCCCGAGACCAACCAGCCCGCCATACCCCCGGCCGGCCTCGACACCCTCAAAGAGCGCGACCAGGAGCTTGAGCGCCTGCGCACCGAGCAGCGCCGGACGCTCGAGAACGAGGCGAAGCTCAAGCGCGAAATCGAGTCGATCGGTGACGACCGGCGCAAGTTCAATCAGCAGATCATCGACACCGCGTCGCGGGTCGTCGGCGTTGAAGAGCGCATCGCCGAAACCCAGGAGCGCCTGGAGGCGCTCGACGACAGCGAGCAGACACTACGGACGTCCTTGGAGCAGCGGCGCGGGGCCATCGCCGAGGTGCTGGCGGCGCTGCAACGCATCGGGCGCCAGACCCCGCCCGCCTTGATGATCGGGACCGAGGACGCGCTGCAATCGGTGCGCTCGGCGATGCTTCTCGGGGCGGTGCTGCCGGAGATGCGGCATCAGGCCGAGACGCTGGCGTCGGACCTCGCCGAGCTCATCGCGCTCCGCAGGCAGATCGCCGATGAACGCAGCCGCCTCGCGCGCGACCTGTTCGTGCTCGCGGACGAGCGCCAGCGGCTGGCGCTGCTCATCGACGAGCGTCAAAAGCGGCTGGCGGAGGTGGAACAGGCCCTGGCCGCCGAGCGCCAGCACGCCGCCGAGCTTGCGCGCCAAGCCGAAAACCTCAATCAACTTATCGTCAAGCTCGAACAAAGTCTCGATACCGCCTCCCGCGCGGCGCGGGCAGCCACGCGGGCGGGCGAGGACCGTAAGGCGCCCGCCACAAGGCCCGATCTGGCGGCGCTCAGGGATCCGGGACGACTGACCCCTGCGATTGCCTTCGCATCGGCCAAGGGCATGCTGCCGCTGCCGGTGAAAGGGGCCAGAATCAAGGAGTTCGGCACCCCCGACGGCCTCGGCGGGACCGAAAAAGGCCTATCGATCGCGGCCCGGCCAGGGGGACAGATCACGACGCCCTGCGACGGATGGGTGGTCTATGCCGGCGTCTTCCGCAATTACGGCCAACTCTTGATCCTTAATGCCGGCGACGGATATCATGTCTTGCTCGCTGGGATGGAACGGATATCCGTTGATTTGGGGCAATTCGTAGTGACGGGCGAGCCCGTCGCGGTGATGGGCGGCGGAGCGCCGTCAGCCGGTGCTAAAGCGGGCGCTGCAAGCCAACCCGTACTATATGTTGAGTTCCGCAAAGACGGGGTCCCCGTCGATCCAGGCCCATGGTGGGCCGCAAACGAAGGCCAGAAGGTTCGCGGATGATGCGCAAAACTTCGCTGATTCTCCTCGGTGCGACGGCAGGCGTCGCCCTGACGCTGATTGCAACCCAGCCCCGCATCTTATTCGAGGGCGCGCGCGCGCAGGCGGCGGCCGCCGATACCTATCGGCAGCTCAGCCTGTTCGGCGACGTGTTCGAACGGGTGCGCTCCGACTATGTGGAGAAACCCGACGACAGCAAGCTGATTGAATCCGCGATCAACGGCATGCTGGCCGGGCTCGATCCCCATTCGAGCTATATGGACTCCAAGAGCTTCCGCGACATGCAGGTGCAGACCCGCGGCGAGTTCGGTGGTCTCGGCATCGAGGTCACCATGGAGGATGGCCTAATCAAAGTGGTGGCGCCGATCGACGAGACCCCGGCGGCCAAAGCCGGCATCATGGCCAATGACGTCATCACCCATCTCGACGACGAGCCGGTGCAGGGGCTGACCCTCAACCAGGCGGTCGAGAAGATGCGCGGGCCGGTGAATACCAAGATCAAGCTCAAGATCATGCGCAAGGGCCAGGACAAGCCGGTCGAGGTAGCGATCACCCGCGACATCATCCGGGTGCGCTCGGTGCGCTCGCACCTCGAGGGCGACGACGTCGCGTTCATCCGCGTCACCCAGTTCAACGAGCAGACTACCGAAGGCCTGAAGAAGGCGATCACCGATCTGTCCGCGCAGTCCGGCGACAAGTTGAAAGGCTTCGTCATCGACTTGCGCAACAATCCGGGCGGACTGCTCGACCAGGCGATCTCGGTCTCCGACTCCTTCCTGGAGAAGGGCGAGATCGTATCGACGCGCGGCCGCAATGCCGAGGAGACTCAGCGGTTCAACGCCCGCGCCGGCGATCTCACCAAGAACAAGCCGGTCATCGTGCTGATCAACGGCGGCTCGGCCTCCGCGTCCGAGATCGTGGCCGGCGCGCTGCAGGATCACCGGCGCGCCACCGTTATCGGCACGCGCTCGTTCGGCAAGGGGTCGGTGCAGACCATCATTCCGCTCGGCTCCGGCAATGGGGCGCTGCGGTTGACCACGGCGCGCTACTTCACCCCGTCCGGACGCTCGATCCAGGCCAAGGGCATCTCGCCGGACATCGAGGTGCTGCAGGAGGTTCCGGACGAGCTCAAGGCCCGCACCGACACCCGCGGCGAAGCTTCGCTGCGCGGACATCTCAAGGCCGAGGGCGACGAGCAGACCGGCTCGCAGTCCTACATCCCGCCGGATCCCAAGAATGACAAGGCGCTGCACACCGCGCTCGATCTGATCCGCGGCATCCAGAAGAACTCGGCCTATCCGCCGAACCCGAAGACCGCGGTGCCGAACTAGCACCACGAGCAAGCATCCGAGACGCGGGGCGGCCTTAGGGCCGCCCCGTTGCTTTCAGGGCGGCGACCACTCTCTCTCGATTGTCGCTGGAACACCAGCTATGCATGTTGACCGGCACACGACAGGAAACGCACGCATGCCGCCGTACGAATCCCTGCCCTACCGCCCCTGCGTCGGCACCGCGGTGTTCAACCGTCACGGCCGCGTCTTCATCGGCCGCCGCATCGACGGGCCCGAGCATGTGGACGAGACCCACGCCTGGCAGATGCCGCAGGGCGGCATCGACCGCGGCGAGGATCCCTGGCCGGCGGCCCTGCGCGAGCTCCACGAGGAGACCAATATCCGCTCGGTCGAGAAGCTCGGCGAGATCGAGGAGGAGCTTTGCTACGACATCCCGGGCGCGATCGTCGGCCAAGCCTGGAAAGGAAAATATCGCGGCCAATGCCAGAAGTGGTATGCGCTGCGCTTTACCGGCAACGACGACGAGATCGACATCGCGACCCCCGGCGGCGGCCACGACCCGGAATTCGTGCAATGGCGCTGGGAGCCGCTCGAGAACGTGCCGAAGCTGATCGTGCCGTTCAAGCGCGCGGTCTACGAACGTGTGGTGAAGGAATTTGCCAAGTTTGCAAAGCGGTGACGGCGCTTTGACTATTGCGCCAGCGCCCCCTGCAGCGCTTTGAGCTGCGCGAGCTTGTGGGAGAGCTTGTCGCGCTCCCAGGCGTCGGTCGCATCAGCGACGTCTTCCTCGGTGTCCTTGATCACGCCGGCGAGCTCGGCGACGTCGAAGTCCTCCACTGGCACGGCCATATCCGCGAGCACGTTGAGGCCAGCAGGATTGACCTCGGCAAAGCCGCCACTCACCACAATCCGCATCTGGCGTCCTTCGCCGTGGACGACGAGGATGCCCGGCCGCAGCGTGGTGATCACCGGCGCGTGTCCCGCCAGCACGCCGAAATCGCCCTCGGACCCCGGAACGTCCACCTGGTTAACCTCGCCCGAGAACAACAATCTCTCGGGCGAGACGAGATCGAAATGGAAAGCGGCCATGGAGTGCCTACACGGTTGTGTTCGTCAAATGAGCTAGTAGTGAGTAGCGAATAGCGAATAGAACCAGCGGCACCGCACTTCTATTCGCTACTCGCTGCTCGCTACTCGCGTTATGTCGCTACGCCGCCTCCGCGGCCAGGCGCTTACCCTTCTCCACCGCCTGCTCGATGGTGCCGACCATGTAGAAGGCCGCCTCCGGCAGGTGGTCGTATTTTCCTTCGCACAAGCCCTTGAAACCGCGGATGGTATCGGCGAGCTCGACGAAAACCCCGGGGGCGCCGGTGAACACCTCTGCCACGTGGAACGGCTGCGAGAGGAAGCGCTCGATCTTGCGGGCGCGCGCGACGGTGAGCTTGTCGTCTTCCGAGAGCTCGTCCATGCCGAGAATGGCGATGATGTCCTGCAGCGCCTTGTAGCGTTGCAGGATCTGCTGCACCTGCCGCGCGACTGCATAGTGCTCCGCGCCGACGATCATCGGGGAGAGCATGCGCGAGGTCGAATCGAGCGGGTCGACCGCGGGATAGATGCCCTTCTCCGCAATCGAGCGCGACAGCACTGTGGTGGCGTCGAGATGCGCGAACGAGGTCGCAGGCGCCGGGTCGGTGAGGTCGTCAGCCGGCACGTAGATCGCCTGCACCGAGGTGATCGAGCCCTTGGTGGTGGTGGTGATGCGCTCCTGCAACGCGCCCATGTCGGTAGCGAGCGTGGGCTGATAACCCACGGCAGAGGGAATGCGCCCCAGCAGCGCCGACACCTCGGAGCCTGCCTGGGTGAAGCGAAAGATGTTGTCGACGAAGAATAGCACGTCCTGGCCCTGGTCGCGGAAATACTCGGCGACGGTGAGGCCGGAGAGGCCGACGCGGGCGCGCGCTCCGGGCGGCTCGTTCATCTGGCCGTAGACCAGCGCGCATTTCGAGCCGGCGGCCGAGCCGTTGTTCTTCTTTGGGTCCTTGTTCACGCCGGACTCGATCATCTCGTGATAGAGGTCGTTGCCCTCGCGCGTCCGCTCGCCCACCCCCGCAAACACCGAGTAGCCGCCATGGGCTTTCGCCACGTTGTTGATCAGCTCCATGATGATGACGGTCTTGCCTACGCCGGCGCCGCCGAACAGGCCGATCTTACCGCCCTTGGCGTAGGGCGCGAGGAGGTCAACCACTTTGATGCCGGTGATAAGGATTTCCGATTCGGTCGACTGGTCGGTATAGGCCGGCGCCGGCTGGTGGATCGGGCGCCGCTCCTTGGCGGGGACCGGCCCGGCCTCATCGACCGGATCACCGATGACGTTGATGATGCGGCCCAGCGTTCCATCGCCGACCGGCACCGCGATCGGCTGGCCGGTGTCGGAAACCTCTTGGCCGCGCACGAGCCCCTCGCTGGTATCCATGGCGACGGTGCGCACGGTCGATTCGCCGAGATGCTGCGCGACCTCGAGCACCAGGCGGTTGCCCTGGTTCTTGGTCTCGAGCGCGTTGAGAATCGCCGGCAGATGCCCTTCGAACTGCACGTCGACGACGGCGCCGATGACCTGGGTGATGTGTCCGACTGGATTGGCCATGGATGGTCCTTGTTATCGCTAAGACAGTAACTCGTCGCGGCGCTTACACCGCCTCGGCGCCGGAAATGATCTCGATCAGCTCCTTGGTGATCATCGCTTGACGGGTGCGGTTGTAGGTCAGCGTCTGCTTGCGGATCATTTCTCCGGCGTTGCGGGTGGCATTATCCATCGCGGTCATCTGCGCGCCGTAGAACGAGGCCGCGTTCTCCAGCAGCGCGCGGAACATCTGTACCGAGATGTTGCGCGGCAACAGCTCGGCGAGGATTTCGTCCTCGTCGGGCTCGTATTCGTAGACCGCGCCGTTGCCGCCGCTCGCCGGCGCCGCGAACACAGGCGGAATGATCTGCTGCGCCGTCGGAATTTGCGCGATGACCGACTTGAAGCGGGAGAAAAACAGCGTGCAGACGTCGAAGACGCCTTCCTGGTAGAGCCGCACGACCTTGTCGCCGATCTCTTCCGCATGCCCGAAGGTGAGCGTACGCACCGCGCGCAGCTCGATGTGTTCGATGATCTGCTTCTGGTAGAGCCGGCGCAGTTGCTCGTAGCCCTTGCGCCCGACGCAGAAGAACTTGACCTCCTTGCCCTCCGCGATCAGCGTGTTGGCGCGCTCGCGCGCGAGCCGCACGATCGCCGAGTTGAACGGACCGCACAGGCCGCGCTCGGCGGTGCAGACCACGAGCAGGTGCACGCGGTCGCTGCCGGTGCCGGCAAGCAGCCGCGGAGCGACGCCGAGGTCGCCGACCGCGGCGGCGATATTGCCGAGCACCTTGTCCATCCGCTCGGCGTAGGGACGCGCGGCCTCGGCCGTTGCCTGCGCCCGCCGCAGCTTCGAGGCCGCCACCATCTGCATCGCCTTGGTGATCTTCTGCGTCGCCTTGGTGGCGGCGATACGCACGCGCATGTCCTTGAGGCTGGGCATCTATCAGCTTGCTCCGTTGCGCCAAGGCACACGGCGCGGCGTGTGGCTAGGCGAACGTCTTGGCATATTCGTCGACCGCGGCCTTGAGCTTGCCGGCAGTAGCGTCATCGAGATCGCGGCTGTCGCGAATCGCATCGAGGATGTCGCGATGCTGCGACCGCATCAGCCCCAGCAGCCCCTCCTCGAAGGCGCGCACTCGATCGACCGGGATCGGGTCGAGATAGCCGTTGACGCCGGCATAGATGACGACGACCTGCTCCTCCATCTTGAGCGGCGAGAACTGCGGTTGCTTGAGCAGCTCGGTGAGCCGCGAGCCGCGATTGAGCAGGCGCTGAGTGGTGGCGTCGAGGTCGGAGCCGAACTGCGCGAACGCCGCCATCTCGCGGTATTGCGCGAGCTCGCCCTTGATGCGGCCGGCGACCTTCTTCATCGCCTTGGTCTGCGCGGCGGAGCCGACGCGCGACACCGAGAGGCCGACGTTCACCGCCGGGCGGATACCCTGGTAGAACAGGTCGGTCTCGAGAAAGATCTGGCCATCGGTGATCGAGATGACGTTGGTCGGGATATAGGCCGACACATCGTTCGCCTGCGTCTCGATGACTGGAAGCGCGGTGAGCGAGCCGGCTTTGTTGGCATCGTTCATTTTGGCGGCACGCTCGAGCAGCCGCGAATGCAGGTAGAAGACGTCGCCGGGATAGGCCTCGCGGCCGGGTGGACGGCGCAGCAACAGCGACATCTGGCGGTAGGCGACGGCCTGCTTGGAGAGGTCGTCGTAGATGATCACCGCGTGCATGCCGTTGTCGCGGAAATATTCGCCCATGGTGCAGCCGGAAAACGGCGCCAGGAACTGCATCGGCGCGGGGTCCGAAGCGGTCGCTGCGATCACGATCGAGTAGTCGAGCGCGCCGTTCTCCTCCAGCACCTTGGCGAATTGCACAACGGTCGAGCGTTTCTGGCCGACCGCGACATAGACGCAATAGAGCTTGATCTTCTCGTCGCCGCTGGCGTTGAGCGCCTTCTGGTTCAGGATGGTGTCGAGCGCAATCGCGGTCTTGCCGGTCTGGCGGTCGCCGATAATCAGCTCGCGTTGGCCGCGGCCGATTGGGATCAGCGCATCGATGGCCTTGAGGCCGGTGGCCATCGGCTCGTGCACGGACTTGCGGGGAATGATGCCCGGCGCCTTGACGTCGACACGCCGGCGTTCCTTGGCCTCGACCGGCCCCTTGCCGTCGATAGGATTGCCGAGCGCGTCGACCACACGGCCGAGCAGGCCCTTGCCGACCGGCACGTCGACGATGGCTTGCGTGCGCTTGACGGTCTGGCCTTCCTTGATCTCGCGATCCTCGCCGAAGATCACGATGCCGACGTTGTCGGTCTCGAGGTTGAGCGCCATGCCGCGCACGCCGTTCTCGAACTCGACCATCTCGCCGGCCTGGACGTTGTCGAGGCCGTAGACGCGCGCGATACCGTCGCCGACCGAAAGCACCTGGCCGACTTCGGAGACTTCGGCCTCCTGGCCGAAATTCTTGATCTGCTCTTTGAGGATTGCCGAAATCTCGGCCGGGCGGATGTCCATCAGCGGGCCTCTTTCATCGCGAGCTTGATCGCATTGAGTTTGGTGCGCAGCGAGCTGTCGACCATGCGGGAGCCGAGCTTGACCACGAGACCGCCGATGATCGACGGATCGATCTTCACCTTCACCTGCACGTCCTTCTTGGTCACCCCGGCGAGCGCGTCCTTGATCGCCGCGAGCTGCGCGGCGCTCGGCTGATTGGCGAGCGTCACCTCGGCGGCAACCTCGCCCTTGTGCTTGGCCACCAGCGCCCGGTAGCCCTGGATCATGTCGAGCGCGGCAAACAGCCGCCGGTTCGTGCCCACCAGCTTGAGGAAATTGGCGGCCAGGCCGCCGATGCCCGCCCGCTCGAGCACGGCCGTAAGTCCGCGCGTCTGCTCCTCGGCCGACAGCACGGGGCTGCGCAGGAGCCGTGCGAGATCCGCGACCTCGGACACCAGCGCATCGAACTGGTCGAGATTGACCTTGACCGTGTCGACGGCGTTCTGCTCGAGCGCCAGCTCGAACAGCGCGGTCGCGTAGCGGCCCGCCATGCCGGATACGATCGTGTCTTGGCCTGTCACCTCAGATTGCTCTTCCGGCAATTCCCCAGGCTCGGCACCGTCGCCGACGGTGGGCGCCAAGCCATTGAGATTCAATGGGACTTTGCGTTCTCGTGGAAGGCGCTAGCGCGCCCCCATAGGCCCCACGAAAATCGCGCGGTTCCGTAACACACCGCAAACTGCGGTGCAACATGACCAAAGGTCCCGGACGGACCGGATTCACGCGGCCCGCACTGACTTCTGCATTGCGCGATCGGCGTGATTGCGGGCGCGCCGACAAACGACGTGCCCGGAATCAATCACGGAGGGGTGGCCCCTGGTCGTTCATCTCACCGCGATCGGCGCCACGGTCGAGCCGGTCCCGCCCTGGATCTTCAGCGGCTCCATGATGAAGGCGAACTCGGACACACCCTTGGCCGCGAGCTCGTCGAGCTTGAGGTTTTCGAGCAGATGCACGCCGTTCACGACCAGCGCGATCTGGTGCACGGGCAGCGAGAGTTGCTTGTCGGGATTGGGCGCCACCTCGACCGGCCAGTTGTCGGACCCGAGCAGCATCGGGTCCTTGGCGATGAGCCATTCGGCAGCCTTCACGCCGATGCCGGGGCACGTCTTGACGAAGCGCGCGTTGTCCTTCCCCCACAGTTTTCCCCAGCCGGTGTTGATGATGATGGCGTCGCCCGGCTGCAGATTCACGTTCTGCTTCTTCAGCGCGCCTTCGAGGTCGTCGACCGTGATCTCGTAGGTATCGCCGAGCATCTCGACGCCCTTGTAGCCGGCGACGTCGATCAGCACGCCGCGCGTGATCAGCGCGCCGACATTATGGACACCGAGCTTGTTGAAGCCGGTGCGGGTGGCGTTCTCGTCGACCTTGAAGCAGTTGTACCAGCTGTTCTCATGAGTCTGGTGCGCGAAGCCGTCGAACTGGGTGCCGACCTGCCCGATCTCGGAAATGACGATCTCCTCATTGCTGCCGCGCCGATTGGTAAAATCGTTCATGAAGGTGCGCTTGATGTGCACGTCGAAGCGCCGGGTGCCGAAGAACGGCATGTTCGGACCGAGCACCTGTCCGAGCTCGATTACCTCACCGGTCTTGATCAGCTTGACGGCGTTGAGCACCGTCTGCGGCTTCATGTGATTGGCGGAGCCGCGCTCGTCGCCCGCGCCCCACTTCGACGGGCAGCGGGCGCTTTCCGCCGGCGGCGTCCAGCTCGGCGCCTGGCCGAGAGCCGCGGTGCTCCCGACGAGCGTGGCCGCGAGCACAGCGCCGAATGCGATGCGTTGCATGGTGTCCTCCCGATGACTTTGTTGTTCCGGACTGGTCCGGCCCGCGCAGAATGCGCTTGGGCGCGCCACCGTTCAAGCACCGGTTGTCCCGTGAGTGACTCGCACTATGTGTAGTGGGCTTGGGATCAACAACAAGGGACTTGTCATGGATATCGTCATCGTGGGTGCGGGAAATGTCGGTCGCGCGCTCGCCGGCGGCTGGCGCAAGGCCGGTCATCGCGTGAC
>JBKPUA010000006.1:0-4051 GCA_046735815.1 Pseudomonadota bacterium | reverse complement strand
AGAGCGTGCTCGCCTCGGAAGTGGCCGCGCGCAAGTTCTCCTATCCGCGCAGCGACGGCTCCGCCTGGACGCTCGCGCTCAAGGATGTGCTCGACCGCGTCGGCGATCTCGAGATGGCGTACAATCTCAACGACTGCGTCGAGCTGCGTTGGGGCGCGCCGGAGACGAGCGAGGAGGCCGCGACCTGCAAGCGCCACGCGTCGTCGGCGCAGCGCGCCAAAATGACGGAGTACCGCGCTTGGTTCCGGGAGCGACGCCGCCCGCCGCGCGCGTGAGCGCACGTTCCGCTCATCTCGTGTTGCGGAGGAGCGACCCGGGCTGATCCGGGCGCCCTAGGCGCGAGTTCGTCAGCGCAAAAAGAGATATGCCCTACGCCGGGGATGCCAGGGGCTTTCCCTTCTCCACCACGTAGGTGATGAGAATGCGGGACTTGGCGTCGCCGGGCTTGCCGCCGGCATGCGGCGTCCCAGGCGGAATTTGGAAGCCATCGCCCGGCTTCAGGGTGCGGGTCGCTTGGCCTTGGATGGGAAGCTCGAAACCGCCTTCCAGCACGTAGGCGGATTCGATTCCTGGATGCGTGTGCCGGCCGACGGGGACTCCCGCCTCGATGGTCGCTTCGACCAGCAGCGTCTCATAGCCCGGCGCTGGGCCGTCGGTCTGCGACAAGATCTTTCGCGTGACCCCGCCCGTTGCCGCGGGCGGAGCGCCTTGCGCCGAAGCTGCGGTGGCGACGAATTCCGTAATCCCACAGAGCGCGCAGGATGCAAAACCCGTGAAGCTTCGTCGTGTGAGCATGATGTCCTCCCTGCCTGTGTCCGGATCGCCAGCGTCCGGCCTTGCGCAAATCGTAAGTCCGCAACGATTGCGTTGGCAAGTGAAACAACCTTTGCCGCGTCGAAATTCCGGCGCGGCCGCGCGCAATTGCCGGCGCTCACCCCTTCCGCTGCGCATTTATCTCGTTGAACTTGGACAGCGCGCGCTCGAATTTGTCGTTGAAGAGCCACATCGCATCGAGAATTTCGCGGAAGGTTGCCGATGTTTTTGCCCGATCCACCTGTCCGAAGGTAAAGATGCTGTTGTTGCGCAAAAATCCCATGATTGTCGGATCGGAAATTTTGTAATTGGCCAAGTTGCCCGAGTTGAGTGCGGCCCTGGTCGGACTGGGAATGATCTGGATGAGCTCGAAAAATCGCATTTGATCGATCGGATTAGGCAAGGCTCTCACGATCGCCGGTACTTGCGGAAAAAGGTCCGTGTGCGCGTTCATGAGGCCGTCGCGCACGGCAATCCAGTGATTGTATCGATGATCCAGATTGCCCACCCGCGCCTCCTCTCTGTCGTCGCGAGCGATCAGGGCGGGATCGAAGGCTGCGATCGACCTCTTGATCGCCACCCATCTGTTTTGGCCATTTTGATCTTCGGATACGCCGGTTTGCAGACTTCCCTTGTACTTGTTCGAGCGCGCATTCCCCATGTTCTGCCTGCCGTTGGTCTCGGCAAAGAAGATGCCCAGGCTGATGCGGCCGGCCACAGCGGCATGCGTCGCGTCGAGGCCCTTGGCGCGCGCAATGGCAGTCCCCAGCACGACGACGTCATCGAAAGGCGTGTCCGAGTTTTGCGCATTGGCAGGCGGCGCCTGCATGATGTTGAAGAGGCTCGTATACTCGTCGAGCAGCGGCTCGTTGCCGGCATCGAAATACGCCGGCGGAATCCCGAATTTGTTCGGCCTGCCGATCCTGGACGGAAGCACGTCGGTAAGATCCTTGTACGTGCTGATCATGTCGTTGCGAGCAAGGTAGAGCGCTTGTCCCGGCAGGTTGGGTAGCGGTTGCTTGGAATCGATCTGTGCGCGCCGCTGGCTCAGGATCGACCTGAAGCGATCGACGGCATTGTTGTACGCGCTGAGCGCATCCGACTGCGTTTTCGTGAGCGCCGCCGGTTGCCCGCGGGCGGGGGAAATGAAGCCGAGATGGCCGACGTTGGCCGCAACGGTCGCCACGACCGCGCCGGCGATGGCACCGACGGCGTAAACCGGTGGCGTGAAGAGGAGCCCGAGAGCGAGCGCTGCCGCGCGCGCTCCGGAGCTCACCACATTGGCGATGTGCGAGATCATCATTGTTATCTCGTGTATGGCCGCCCCGGCGGCGGCAATGGCGTCGCCGAGGAATCGGAGGGAGAGAGCGTATAGGTGAGCCAGACGTTCCAGCCCTCCGGCCGGTTCGCCGCGGCGAATTCCTTGTACCCTTTCACGTTCACATTGGCATCGAGGCCACCCATGGGAATGGTATAGCCGAGCTGCGCGCCGACGCTCGCAACGCGCGACTGGAAGCAGCCGACCCGATCTCCTGACCCGCCGTCGCAGCTCGCCTGGTTATAGAGGTAGCCCACCAGGCCGATCTGGAGCTGCTTGGTCAGGAACCGCGACGCTCCCCAGTCGAAATGAACATCGACGCCGTTCTGATACTGGGTCGCGGGATTGATAAAATTGTAAGTCAATCCCGCCACCGCTGAGAATTCATACCCGGTTTGCTCGTTGAAATAGGTGTAGCCGCCGCCGCCGTCCAACGCGCCGTGCCCGATACCTATATTAGAGAGACGGGCCGCATTGTAGGCGCCGACCGGAATATTGCCGGTCACGTAGGTCATGACATTGTGGACCCCGGCAGCCCAGCGCAGCGAGAACTGGGGAGCCATGTCCCCGAAACCTGTAATCGTGTCACTGATCGTATCGAAGCGAGACCGAGTGATGGGGCGCTCTCTGTCCAGCAACGTATTGGTGATGCTCACATCGTCGACGGTCCGCTTGCGGCCATAACTCGCCTGTAGCGCGACGGCTGCCTGGCCGCCGAGAACCGGTGTCGCGAAGGTGTAGGACGGCGTGACCATGGCAAGGTCTTCAGGTGATATCGAGATTGCATTCACGCTTTGGCGCATCGACGCATCGATCCGTCCGATCCGGATGAGGCGGGCGCGGGCGACCTCGCTGCCGGCTGAAGTGTCGGTGTGGTAATAGTTCCACGTCACGGAGAAGCCCGGCTGCGATGGCGTGGCGGCGAGGCTGCCGAACGAGCCAGGCGTCCAGAAGCTCTCGCCGGTTTCGTCCGCCGCAGCGAGCTGCGGAGCCAAGACGAGCGCCATGGCGACGGTCGCGCCGGGCAAGCAGCGCCACCAGAAGCCGCTTCGCGCGCCCGATCCGCTCGTCCCCATTTCGCCCTCGCGGCGACGGCAGCAGCCGTTCGGTCGACCGACGTCTGCGCGCTCCAACTATAGGGCACACCCATGCGCGCGAGCGCGGTCACCGCGACACCATGACCGGGTCTGCCCGAAAAATATTGGCGATTGTTGCCGCCCGGAAACACTGCCACCCCCCGCATCATGGGTTGGCGTCGCCAGAAGCTTCCGCAGCCACCGCTCACCGTCGCATCCCGGCTGGCCAAAGACGCAATAGAGCGCCTGCGACGCGGTCGCCGCCGGGTGTTATCATGCCCCATGGCGGGGCTTTCTCGCTGCACGCCGCCGATGCGATGCCGGCTTCAACGACAACGAACGTCAACCGATTGGCGGCCTTGGAGGAACGACAAGGAGGCAGCAATGCGTGCGCTCAGGCTAGGCTTGGTGGCGGCGATGGCCGTGGTGGTGACGTCCTTGCCCGTGCGAGCCGACTATCTGGTCAGGGAGGTGGGCAGCTTTCATGTCGGCGGGCGGACGGCGGCCCTGAGCGGGATGCCGACCCGTGACGTCGTGTTCAGTCCCGGCGCGCCGCCGATCAAGGTCGATCCCAACGGCGAGTTCGCGGTCGAGCAGATGTATGTGCAGTACGTCAAGCTGGCGCAGCCGAAAGCGCGCGTCCCGATCCTGTTGTGGCACGGTGGTGGGCTCACCGGCGTCACCTGGGAGACCAAGCCCGACCGCAGGCCGGGCTGGCAGCAGTTTTTCCTCAACGCCGGCTATGACGTCTACGTCTCCGACGCGGTCGAGCGCGGGCGCGCCTCGTGGGCGCGCTATCCCGAGATCTTCAAGTCCGAGCCCATGTTCCGCACCAAGAAGGAGG
>JBKPUA010000005.1:0-17462 GCA_046735815.1 Pseudomonadota bacterium | reverse complement strand
GGCACTTGCGGCGGCCAAGCAGGCATCGGCGCAAGCACCGGCGCCGGCAGCGCCCGCGGCAGTCCCCGACCAGATGCCGTTCGACATCCCCTACGGCACGGCGATCACGGCCGATCAAGCCGCGAAAGTGGTGGCGGTCGCCGTGGAAGAGGCCAAGAAGGCGCCACGCAATTGGAAACTTGCGATCTCCGTCGTCGATCCGAATGGCGACCTCGTCTACTTCTACAAGATGGACCAGACGCAAGTGGCATCGGTCGCGATCTCCCAAGGCAAGGCGCGCACCGCGGCTCGCTACCGCCGCCCGTCGCAGGTCTTCTTCAATGTCATGCAGACCCCGGCCGGCGCCTTTGCCTCGACGCTCGATCCGACCCTGGTCGCCTCGCCCGGCGGCTTCCCGCTGGTCGAGGGCGGCAAAATCATCGGCGCCATCGGCTGCAGCGGCGCCACCGGCGACCAGGACGCGGTGGCCTGCAAAGCCGGCGCCGACAGCGTCAAATAGGGACCGCAGAGGAGCAGAGGAGTAGAGAAAAGCGTGAAATTGGGCCGCGGCACAGTGCCCCGAACCCGAAGTTCGCACAGGTCGTGCTGCAAGGATGGTTGCGAACTTCGGGTTCAAAAGGGGCACTAGAATCACAGCGTTGCTAGTGTCCCTTTGATTCCGAAGTTCGCATCGGAGCATGCCGCAAAGGTTTTCGAACTTCGGAATCGGGACACTAGCTGCTGCGGTCTCACTCCCGCGCGTATCCGATCAACGGCTTTTTCTTCCGTCCCAGCAGAATCAGGATGGCGCCGATAATCGCGAGCACCAGCGAGACCGGCTGCTTAAGGAAATACGGCTCGACAACGCCGTGCCAGGCCCAGGTTCCCGCCATGCGCTCGACCATGGGCTGCAGCGCCGCAAGCGAGCTCTGGTGGACGTTCTCCCAGGTCGCGCCCACGCTGCTGATATACATGGACTGGTCGGCGATCGACTTGGTGCCGTCGTGAACCAGGAATAGGAAACCGAGCGCGAGCGATACCAGGCCGATAAACCGAAATACGAAGCGAATCATGACGTTGCCGTTCACCGCGCGGAGAGTTATGCCTCGCCCAGCTACCGATTACCCTCACCGCCCCTGCCGTTCAACGCTCGCCGGTTCGGACACCCTGTCGCTATGGACGGGGCTATGTCGGCACCCGCATGATGGCGCGGATAGGGCGAGGTCGAGGGGTCACCACTTTTGCGCCGCCGGCGGGCATTTCGTCCGCCCGCTGTGGCCGCCGTACCGGCCGGCGCAAGCTTTTGCAAGGGGTTGAGATGTCTTCGAAAAAGAATGGCCGCGGGGCGCGACCGACCTTCACCGATCAGGAAGCGCTGCTGTTCCACAGCCAAGGCCGTCCCGGCAAGCTCGAAGTGGTGGCCACCAAGCCGATGGCGACCCAGCGCGACCTGTCGCTCGCCTATTCGCCCGGGGTGGCCGTGCCGGTGCTGGCCATCGCCGAAGCCGAGGATCGCGCCTTCGATTATACCACCAAGGGCAATTTCGTCGCCGTCATCACCAACGGCACCGCCATCCTCGGCCTCGGCAATCGCGGCGCGCTGGCGGCGAAACCGGTGATGGAAGGCAAGGCGGTGCTGTTCAAGCGCTTCGCCGACATCGATTCCATCGACCTCGAAGTCTCGTCCGAGGATCCGGATGAGATCGTCAACTGCGTCAAGCTTCTGGGCAAGAGCTGGGGCGGCATCAACCTCGAGGATATCCGCGCCCCGGAATGCTTCGTGATCGAGCAGCGGTTGCGGGAGCTGCTCGATATTCCCGTGTTTCACGACGACCAGCACGGCACCGCCATCATCGCGGCGGCGGGCCTGATGAACGCGCTCGATCTCACCGGGCGCGACATCAAGACCACCCGGCTCGTGTGCAATGGCGCCGGCGCCGCCGGCATCGCCTGCCTCGAACTGCTCAAGGCGATCGGGTTCACGCCCGACAACATCATTCTCTGCGACACCAAGGGCGTGGTCTATCAGGGCCGCACCGAGGGCATGAACCAATGGAAATCGGCGCATGCGGCGAAGACCTCCGCCCGCACCCTGGCGCAGGCGCTGGCCGGCGCCGACGTGTTCTTCGGGCTTTCGGTCAAGGGCGCGATGACCAAGGAAATGGCAAAATCCATGGCGGCAAAGCCGATCATCTTCGCCATGGCCAATCCCGACCCTGAAATCACCGCCGAGGAGGTGGCGGAGGTGCGCAACGACGCCATCATGGCCACCGGGCGCTCGGACTATCCCAACCAGATCAACAACGTGCTGGGTTTCCCCTACATCTTTCGCGGCGCGCTCGACGTACGCGCGACCGCGATCAACATGGAGATGAAGATCGCCGCTGCCAAGGCGCTCGCCGAGCTGGCGCGCGAGGACGTTCCCGACGAGGTCGCCGTCGCCTATGGCGCGCGCCCGAAATACGGGCCCGACTACATCATCCCGGTGCCCTTCGACCCGCGCTTGATCTCGTTCGTGCCGCCGGCCGTTGCCGCCGCAGCCATGGATACCGGCGTCGCCCGCCGTCCGATCGTCGATATGGATTCCTACCGTGCGCAGTTGCGCAGCCGCCTCGATCCGGTGGCCGGCGTCCTGCAGCGCGTTTACGAGCGGCTGCGCCGACGGCCGCAGCGCGTGGTGTTCGCCGAGGGCGAGGAGGAGCAAGTGATCCGCGCCGCCGCAAGCTTCGTGCAAGAAGGGCTCGGGACCGCGCTGTTGGTGGGCCGCGAGGACCGCGTGCGCGAAAGCGCGCGCGCGCTCGGCATCGAGCTCGGTGGCAGCATCGAGATCATCAATGCGCGACTGTCACAGCGCAACGCATCCTATGCGGCGTTCCTCTACGAGCGACTCCAGCGGCAGGGCTTTCTACAGCGGGACGTGCAACGCCTCGTCAACCAGGACCGCAATCATTTTGCCGCCTGCATGGTCGCGCTCGGCGATGCCGACGCCATGGTGACGGGCGTGACGCGCAATTTCTCGGTGGCGCTCGAAGACGTCCGCCGCTGCATCGATCCCAAGCCCGGTCACCGCGTGATGGGAGTCTCGCTCGTGCTCGCGCGCGGCCGCACGGTGCTGGTCGCCGACACCGCGGTCACCGAAATGCCCAATGCCGAGATCCTGGCCGACATTGCGGTCGAGGCAGCCGGGGTTGCCCGCCGCTTCGGCTACGAGCCACGCGTCGCGCTGCTGGCGTTCTCGACCTTCGGCTATCCCGCCGGCGAGCGCTCGGCGCACGTGCTGGGCGCGGTGCGCATTCTCGACCAGCGCCGCGTCGACTTCGAATACGATGGCGACATGGCGGCCGACGTCGCCCTCAACATGGAGCTGCGCGAAGCCTACCCGTTCTGTCGCTTGTCGGGCCCGGCCAACGTGCTCATCATGCCTGCATTCCATTCCGCCTCGATTTCAACCAAGCTGCTGCAGGAGCTGGGCGGCGCCACCGTGATCGGCCCGATCCTGGTTGGGCTCGACCGCTCGGTGCAGATCGTGCCGCTCTCGGCCAACGACACCCAGCTCGTCAACATGGCCGCACTCGCGGCGTTCAACGTGGGCGGATGACGTCTGAAGAGGAGCCGACATGACCAGCAAGCTTCAAGGCGTGATTGCCGCCGTCGCAACTGCAGTCGACGGTGCGGGTGAGCCGGACTGCGCGCGTTCGACCGCGCTGGCGCGTTTTCTGCTCGCCCATGGATGCGACGGACTGAACGTGCTTGGCACCACCGGCGAGGCGACCTCGTTCTCGCTGGAGCAGCGCAAGCGCGTGATGACCGCTTACCGCGACGCCGGGCTGCCGCTCGATCGCCTCATGGTCGGCACCGGCGCGGCATCGGTCGCCGACGCGGTCGCGTTGACCCGGCATGCCGCCGAGCTCGGCTTTGCCGGCGCGCTGCTGCTGCCGCCGTTCTACTACAAAGGAGTTCCGGACGATGGGCTCGTCGCCTATGTCGGCACGGTGGTGCAGGCAACGGCGGCAACACCGATCCCGATCTATCTCTATCACTTCCCCGCCCAGTCCGGGCTGCCGTGGCGCGTCGAGCTGGTCCGGCGGCTGCTTGACCGTTTCGGCACGCGCATTGTCGGCTTGAAGGACTCCTCCGGCGACATGGCCTATGCGCGTGCAGCGGCGCAGGTGGCCGCAGGATTCAAGGTGTTCCCCTCGACCGAAGCGGTGCTGATGGAGGCGCGCACGGGCCTTTTCGCCGGCTGCATCTCCGCCACCGCCAACGTCAACGCCGACCTTTGCGCACGGGCGTGGCGCGAAGGCGACGGCGAGGCACTCGCCACCGCGGTCGCGATCCGCAAGCTGTTCGACGGCAGGCAACTGGTGCCCGGGGTGAAGGGGCTGCTCGCGCACATTCACGGCGATGCCGCCTGGGCGCGGGTAGAGCCGCCGCTAAGCGCCGTCTCCGCCGAGGAGCAGGCAGCCGTCGCCGCAGGCTATGACGATCTGCGGGCGCGCGGCGACCAGGCTGGCCTAGGCGCGCGACGGGCGCAGGCGGGATGAGCGGCACCGGCCGAACACGGGTGACCAATGGCCGCCGTTGACGCTCCCGGGCGGGGCCACTATAAGCGGCGCGCGTTGGCGGCGAGGGCTCTCGCCGCCGCGCTCGCTTTTTGCGATATCGCGTGAACGGGCCGCGCAATCGCCCGCAGAACGAGCACAGGCATGGCTAATACAAGTTCCGCCCGCAAGGCGACCCGCAAGATCGCGCGACGCACCGAGATCAACAAGGCGCGGCGCTCGAAGATGCGCAGCTTCGTGCGCAAGGTCGAGGAGGCGATCGCAGCCGGTGACCGCACCGGGGCGCTCGCGGCGCTCAAGGACGCCGCGCCCGTGATCATGCGCTCGGCACAGAAGGGCGTGGTGCATCGCAACGCGGCGAGTCGCAAGGTCTCCCGCTTGACGCTCAGGGTCGCCAAGCTCGCGCAGTAGGGTCGAGCGGTCGGCAGCGCAACGGCATATGGGATGGCGGCTCGCCCCGTCCCGCAAATTCCAGTTTGATAGCTGGGTATTCTGCCGCGCTCGTTGCAGAAGTGTCACATGAATTTGGATAATGCGGACAAGTGCTCTCTAGCGTGTTGACAGCAATTGTGTGAACCGACCCATTTGGCCGGACGGCTACCCGCTATTTCCGCTCAAAGAAAAATCAGACTGCAGAACGGCTTACATAGAAAGCGCTGGCAAGGACTTTGATTTCAGCTCTATCCACGCCGCGCACAGCGTCATCTTGCCGACCCAAACCTGCCGTCGCCGCAGCGTTGCACGCGCGCGCGAGGGCGCTCGAATATGTAAGTTAATTCAAAATATTATGACAAAGCTTCGAGCAACGGTCGGCGCGAACGCATGCAATTCGCTCACTACCTGCGCCGTGCCGGCATCTGCGAGCCCGTTGCAGGGGAACGGAGCCGTGCTATTTTCCAAATCGCCGCCGGGCTGACGGCGGTTTTCAGTAAAAGGTTCGTATTCGAGCTCATCGAAGATGGGGAGGCTTGTATCATGTCCAGTCGTTCGCCTCTTCAGCTCCGATTCGTGCGAACTTGGCGTCGACGGAGATAAGCTTACGGTTCATGTGTCGAATTTGTAGCAGTTGAGAGTACGAGGCGAACTCAAGAACACTTCAAAGCACCTGAAAGGGCATTAAGCCCTCGCCAAAGCGCGGCGGCGATGGACAGGGGAGCGGCATGACGACAACAAGGCGGGCTAACGCGTCCGAGGTTTGCGCTATTGAGCGCGACAGGAACGGCCTCTTCTTCGATTTCATTATGACTGCTCGCGGCCCCGCGCCACCTGGGGGCTGAGGCGCCGGCCGACCTGCGCCGGCCGGGCGTACCACCCACTCTGCAATCTCGAGCTTGTGCTTCGCTTGCTGCGTCCGCGCGCGTTCGCGACGGCGTTGGCTGCGCGCCTCGAGGTGTCGCGTTTGCCGTGTTCCACCCATCGTTCCAATAAGAGACACGCAACATGACGAACATGGACCACCAGGATCGCTGGACGCGGGTGAAGGATCGGCTTCGCGCCGAGGTGGGCGACGATGTCTATTCGAGTTGGTTCGCGCGCTTGGAACTCGACGGCAGCGACGGCGAGACCGTCAAGCTGTCGGTGCCGACGCGCTTTCTCAAGAGCTGGATCCAATCCCACTATGCCGAGCGGGTGCTGGCCTGCTGGCAGGCGGAGCAGCCCGGCTTTTCCCGCATCGAGCTCACCGTGCGCTCGGCGGTGATCCGCACGCTGGCACCGAAGCTCAAGCCGGCAGAGGTGCCCCCATGTTCGCGCGATGCGCGCGAGGGCAAGATCAACGGCATCGACCTGCGCGGCGCGGCAGGACCGATCTCGGCCGTGCACGAGGCGCTCGGCGGCTCGCCGCTCGACCCGCGCCTGACCTTCGAGACCTTCGTGGTCGGACGCTCCAACACGCTGGCGCACGCCGCCGCCAAGCAGGTCGCCCAGGCGCGGCGCGGCGACGTGGTCATGTTCAACCCACTCTACATCCATGCCGGAGTTGGCCTCGGCAAGACGCATCTGCTGCAGTCGCTGGCTTGGGCGGGCAATGCCAGCCCCGAGCGCAAGGTGCTGTACCTCACCGCCGAGAAGTTCATGTATGGCTTCGTGGCCGCCCTGCGGGCCCAGAATGCGCTCGCATTCAAGGACGCGTTGCGCACCATCGATGTCCTGGTGATCGACGACCTCCAGTTCCTCCAGGGCAAGTCCACTCAGGCCGAGTTCTGCCATACGCTCAATGCCCTCATCGACGCCGGCCGTCAGGTGGTGATTGCCGCCGATCGGCCGCCCGCCGATCTCGAAAGCCTCGACGAGCGCGTGCGCTCGCGACTCGCCGGCGGGCTGGTGGTCGAAATGGGATCGCTGGGCGAGGAGTTGCGTCTCGAAATCCTCAAATGCCGCGCCGCCGCAGCAAAGCAGCATCATCCCGGCTTCGAGGTTCCGGCCGCGGTGCTCGCCTTCATCGCCAACACCGTGACGCACAACGGCCGCGATCTCGAAGGCGCGCTCAACCGGCTGCTCGCCCACAGCAAGCTCACCGGCCAGCCGGTCACGCTCGAAATGGCCGAGCGTGAGGTGCGCGACCTGATCCGCCCGCAGGAGCCCAAGCGCGTCAAGATTGAAGACATCCAGCGCGTGGTCGCGCGGCAATACAATGTGAGCCGCGCTGACCTGTTGTCGTCGCGGCGCACGGCCAACGTGGTGCGGCCGCGACAGGTGGCCATGTATCTTGCCAAGACGCTCACCTTGCGCTCGCTGCCGGAGATCGGACGGCGTTTCGGCGGCCGCGACCACACCACCGTGCTGCACGCGGTGCGAAAGATCGAGAATCTCGTAACGACCGATACCGCGCTGGCCGAGGAGATCGAGCTGCTCAAGCGCCAGCTGCAGGAGTGAGCAGGGTTTTGGCGTTCCGCGGCGGGGTGGAACCGGCCAGCACGGTGGAGTGGGTGTGCCGATCGGCTCGCAATCCGTCCCTTTCGCTGCAAGTGGGGCACCGATGCGTCGGCAAATCCGTGGGGTAAGTGCGCCGCGCCCTTGCGAAAAGCGCGTACACGCGCCACCTTCCTTACCCCCTCGAGAGTTCCACGCATGCAGGCGGGTTGAAGAATGAAGGTGACCGTCGAACGCGCAGCGCTGCTGAAGTCGCTCGGCCATGTGCATCGCGTGGTCGAGCGCCGGAACACCATTCCGATCCTCGCCAACGTGCTGATCAAGGCGGAGAAATCGAAGCTCGGCTTCAAGGCCACCGACCTCGACCTCGAGGTAACCGAGAGCATCGCCGCCGAGGTCGGTCCCGGCGGATCGACCACCGTGCCCGCGCACATGTTCTACGAAATCGTGCGCAAGCTTGCCGAGGGCGCGCAGGTGGTGCTCGAGGCCTCCGGCGACCGCGCGGTGCTGGCGATCCGCGCTGGGCGCTCCCGCTTCACCCTGCAGACCCTGCCGGAGAGCGACTTTCCCGATCTCGCCGCCGGCGAGATGACGCACAGCTTCAAGCTCGCGGCGGCCGATCTGAAACGGCTGATCGATAAGACCCAATTCGCGATCTCGACCGAGGAGACGCGCTACTATCTCAACGGCATCTATCTGCACACCGCCGGCACCAACAAGGCGCCCACCCTGCGCGCGGTCGCCACCGACGGCCATCGGCTGGCGCAGTGCGAGCTGCCGCTGCCCGCGGGCGCGAGCGGCATGCCGGGCATCATCGTTCCGCGCAAGACCGTCGGCGAGGTGCAGCGCCTGATCGAGGACAGCGAGGCCGAGATCACCGTCGAGCTGTCGCAGGGCAAGATCCGGTTCACGATCGGCGACACGGTGCTCACCTCAAAGCTCATCGACGGCACGTTTCCCGATTATGCCCGCGTCATTCCTGTTGCCAACGACAAGGAGCTCACCGTCGACAAGAAAGAGTTCGAGCAGGCGGTCGATCGGGTATCCACGGTGTCGAGCGAGCGCGGCCGCGCGGTGAAGCTGTCGCTCAGCAACGGCAAGCTGATGCTGTCGGTCACCAACCCGGATTCCGGCAGCGCGACCGAGGAGATCGAGGTCGAGTACGGCGCCGAGCCGCTCGATATCGGTTTCAACTCCCGTTACCTTCTCGACATAGCCGCCCAGCTCGAAGGCGAGGCGGCGGTGTTGAAGCTCGCCGATCCCGGCTCTCCGACGCTGATCCAGGACCGCGACACCAAGGGCGCGCTCTACGTGCTGATGCCGATGCGGGTTTAGCGCAGGGGTCAGACGTCGGGAGGTCAGTCATCAGATTTTCGGCAGCGATGCCAATTTCTGTTTTCTGACCACCGACTTCTGATTAGTGATCCCGCCATGCCCTCCGCCCGCATCCGCCGCCTGACGCTGAGCAATTTCCGCAGCTATCGCAACGCGCCGATCGAGACCGGCGCCGGGCTCGTCGTGCTGGTGGGGCCCAACGGCGCCGGCAAGACCAACCTCATCGAGGCGATCTCGTTTCTGGCGCCCGGCCGCGGGCTGCGGCGCGCCACGCTCGAGGACGTCGCCTTTTCCGAGGGCGACGGTTCGTGGGCGGTAGCAGCCGAGGTCGAGGGCGCGCTCGGGCTGGCGACACTCGGAACCGGGATCGAGCCCCCGGCGAGCGAGGACGCCGTGGTCACGCGCAAATGCCGCATCGATCGCGAGCCTGTGGCGTCGGCCGCGCATTTCGTCGACCACCTGCGCGTGGTCTGGCTCGTGCCGGCGATGGACGGATTGTTCAATGGCCCGGCCTCCGAGCGCCGCCGCTTTCTCGATCGCCTTGTGCTCGCGGTCGATGCCGAGCACATGACACGCGTCAATGCGCTCGAACGAGCGCTGCGCTCGCGCAACCGCCTGCTGGAGGACCCCCGGCCCGACCCACATTGGCTCGACGCCGTCGAGCACGAAACCGCCGAGCTCGCAGTGGCGGTGACGGCGCTGCGGGTGGAAACCGTCAACCGGCTGCAAGCGGCGCTCGCCGCCCGCAATAGCCCGGCGTCCGCCTTTCCCGCGGCGGCAATCGCGCTCGAGGGCTGGATGGAACGGCTCGTGCCGTTGCATCCCGCCGTCGAGGTCGAGGACCGCTATCGCGCCGTGCTGCGGGACAATCGCGCCCGTGATGCCGCCGCCGGCCGCACCCTCGACGGGCCGCACCTGAGCGACCTCGCGGTCACGCATGCGGCCAAGGACATTCCAGCCGCCGACGCTTCGACCGGCGAACAGAAGGCGCTGCTCATCGGCCTCGTCCTCGCGCATGCCGGACTTCTCGCGGATATGTCGGGCCTCGCGCCGGTGTTGCTGCTGGATGAGGTGGTCGCGCATCTCGATCCCGCGCGGCGGGCCGCGCTTTACGGCGAGCTCGAAACGCTCGGCGCCCAGGCTTGGCTCACCGGCGCCGATGCCGCGCTGTTTGCCGACATTGCCGCACGAGCCGAGACATTCGAAGTCGTGCCCGGACACGTGAACCGGCGCGCCTAGATTTTCCCTTGGCGTGCGCCCATCGCCGCGCAGGAGCGAGCCGGCGACCGCGCTCGCTTGCGGTTTTGCGCCGGATGCGTGAGGCTACGCAATGCCCTGCTGCAACGGGCACCAAAGCCGAGGCATCGTTCCATGCGCGCTGCTTACTATGAGGCCAATGGCGCCGCCCGCGAAGCGTTGCGGGTGGACGAGGTGCCGACCCCCGAGCCGGGACCCGGCGAGGTCCGAGTGCGCCTCATCGCCTCCGGCGTCAATCCGTCCGACGTCAAGAGCCGCGCCGGCGTAACGCGCAAGATCGCGTTCCCGCGCGTGATCCCGCACAGCGACGGCGCCGGCGAGATCGACCGCGTCGGTGCCGAGGTGTCGCCGTCGCGCCTGGGCGAACGGGTCTGGGTTTGGAACGGCCAGTGGCGGCGCCCCTTCGGCACCGCTGCCGAATGGATCGTGCTGCCGTCGGAACAGGCCGTGCCGCTTCCGGCCGCTACCAGCGTGGAGGCTGGGGCTTGTCTCGGCATTCCGGCCTATACCGGCTATCAGGCCGTGGTGCTGGCGGGCCTCAAGGAGGGCTCAACCGTGCTCATCGCCGCCGGCGCGGGCGCGGTCGGCCACTACGCCATCCAGTTCGCGAAGCAGCGCAAGGCCACTGTCATCACCACCGTGAGCTCGCCCGCCAAGGCCGAGATCGCACGACAGGCGGGCGCCGATCACGTGATCGATTACCGGGGCGAGAATGTGGGCGACCAGGTGATGGCGATCACCGCCAAGCGCGGGGTCGATGCCGTGATCGAGGTCGACCTCGCCGCCAATGCGCGGCTGCTGCCGAGCGTGCTCACACCCAACGGCGTGGTGGCAATCTACGGCAGCGGCGCGCCCGACGCGTCGATCCCGTTCCAGTTCCTGCTGCAGAACAGCATCACCTTGAAGTTCTTCCTCGTCTACCTGATGCCGCGGGAGCTGCGCGAACGCGCGACCGCCGACATCACGCGCCTGCTCGAGCGCGGCGAGCTCATCCACAACGTGGCGCAGACGTTCGACCTCGGCGATATCGTGGCTGCGCACGAAGCGGTCGAGGCTGGCAAGGCGATGGGCAACGTCGTGGTACGAATCGGATAGCCGCCCGTGTACAGGCGTCCCGCTTCGACCGCATCACGCGGCAGTCAATCGGGCCCTCCCCAATCCGCTCCCTTTTTCGGGTCGCTTCGAGGGCGCGCACACGTTAGGAATTCGGCCTTTTGGAAGGCGATTCCTTGACTGCTTTTTTTGCTCCCGCAGACCTTTAAATCGATCGACGAATCAATATATTAGGGGCGATCAATTGGCCCTGTACGGCACCCCTTTTTCGTGCCAAACCAGGGCCTGTCCGGGTCGCCGATTTCGGCGCCTTTTCTGAAAGTCCTCCATGGCCGAACCTGCACGCCAGATCCCGCCTTTTGCTTCGGAAGAATACGACTCCGACTCGATTAAGGTCCTCAAGGGCCTCGACGCGGTGCGCAAGCGGCCGGGCATGTATATCGGCGATACCGACGACGGCTCGGGCCTCCACCACATGGTCTACGAGGTGGTCGACAATGCCATCGATGAGGCGCTGGTCGGCCACGCCACACAGGTCACGGTAACGCTCAATCCCGACGGCTCCTGCACGGTGCGCGACGACGGCCGCGGCATTCCGACTGATATCCACAAAGGCGAAGGGGTATCCGCCGCCGAGGTCATCATGACCCAGCTCCATGCCGGCGGAAAGTTCGATCAGAACGCCTACAAGGTGTCGGGCGGTCTGCATGGCGTCGGCGTCTCCGTGGTGAACGCGCTCTCGACCTGGCTCAAGCTCACCATCTGGCGCGACGGCCAGGAGCACGCCATGGAATTCCGCGATGGCGAGCCGCTCGCCCCGCTGAAGGTCGTCGGCCCCGCCGGCGACAAGCGCGGGACCGAGGTGAGCTTCCTGCCGAGCCCGCAGACCTTCACCATGACCGAATTCGATTTCGCGACCTTGGAGCACCGCCTGCGCGAACTCGCCTTCCTCAATTCCGGCGTGTTGATCGTGCTCTCCGACATGCGCCATCCGGTCGAGAAGCGCGAGGAACTGCGCTACGAGGGCGGGGTCGAGGCCTTCGTCAAATACATCGACCGCAACAAGACCCCGCTCATCCCGGCCCCGATCATGATCAAGGGCGAGCGCGAGCGGATAACGGTCGAATGCGCGCTGTGGTGGAACGACGGCAATTACGAAGCCGTGCACTGCTTCACGAATACCATTCCGCAGCGTGACGGCGGCACTCACCTCGCTGCCTTCCGCGGCGCGCTGACGCGTCAGATCACCGGCTACGCCGAGAGAAGCGGGGTGGCGCAGAAGGAGAAGGTCAGTCTCACCGGCGACGATTGCCGCGAGGGCCTCACCGCCGTGCTCTCCTGCAAGGTGCCGGACCCGAAATTCTCATCCCAGACCAAGGACAAGCTCGTCTCCTCCGAGGTGCGTCCGGTGGTCGAGAACATCATCAACGAGGCGCTGCAGTACTGGCTCGAGGAGCATCCGACAGAGGCGAAGGTCATCGTCGGCAAGGTCGTCCTGGCCGCCGCCGCCCGCGAGGCTGCGCGCAAGGCGCGGGAGCTGATCACGCGCAAGGGCGCGCTCGACGTCGCCTCGCTTCCGGGCAAGCTCGCCGACTGTCAGGAACGCGATCCCGCCAAGTCGGAGCTGTTCATCGTCGAGGGCGACAGCGCCGGCGGCTCGGCCAAACAGGGGCGCGACCGCGCCTTCCAGGCGGTGCTGCCGTTACGGGGAAAAATCCTCAATGTCGAGCGCGCGCGCATGGACAAGATGTTGTCCAGCCAGGAGATCGGCACGCTCATCACCGCGCTCGGAACCGGGATCAGCGACGAGTTCAATGCCGACAAGCTGCGCTACCACAAGATCATCATCATGACGGATGCCGACGTCGACGGCGCCCACATCCGCACCCTGCTGCTGACGTTCTTTTATCGCCAGATGCGCGACATCATCGATCGCGGCCACCTCTTTATTGCCCAGCCGCCGCTCTACAAGGTCGCGCGCGGCAAGTCGGAGCAGTATCTCAAGGACGATCGTGCGATGGAGGACTATCTCATCGCCAGCGGGCTCGAGGACACGGTGCTGCAGCTGTCGTCAGGCGAGCATCGCGCCGGGCAGGATCTAAACGAGCTCGTGGAGCAGGCGCGCATTATCCGCAATGTGCTGCACGGGCTGCATAGCCGCTACAATCGCCGGGTTGTCGAGCAAGCGGCGATCGCGGGGGTCCTCAGGTCCGCTATCTTCGGCGACCCGGAGAAAGCGAGAGAGGCGGCGAGATACATTGCGCGGAGGCTTGACGCGCTCTCCGAGGAGACCGAGCGGGGCTGGCAGGGAGAGTTCCGGGAAGGCGACGGCTTCCATTTCGAGCGCACCGTCCGCGGCGTCACCGAGGTTGCGACGCTCGACCACGCGCTACTCAACTCGGCCGATGCGCGCAAGCTCGACGAGCATGCGCCCGCGCTGCAGCGGACCTATGCGCGGCCCGCGAAGCTGCACCGCAAGGACGAGGACACCGCGATCCACGGTCCGGTCGGCCTGTTCGAGGCGATCACCAATGCCGGGCGCAAGGGCCTTTCCTTGCAACGCTACAAGGGCCTGGGTGAGATGAACCCGGGTCAGCTCTGGGAAACCACCCTCGATGTGAATGCGCGCTCGCTGCTGCAGGTGAACGTCAAGGCGATCGACGAGGCCGACGACATCTTCACCAAGCTCATGGGCGACGTCGTCGACCCACGGCGTGAATTCATCCAGGAGAACGCGCTCACCG
Source organism: Pseudomonadota bacterium (assembly GCA_046735815.1). Lineage (GTDB taxonomy): Bacteria > Pseudomonadota > Alphaproteobacteria > Rhizobiales > Xanthobacteraceae > VAZQ01. Next base: position 3,661 of record JBKPUA010000005.1, on the reverse strand, counting down.
CGAGCGTCGACGCGTGACGGGGCGCGGTCGCGGTCCCGGCGAAATCGGCGAAATCACTCCGCCTTGATGCCGGAGAACCGGATCACCTCCTGCGATTGCGCGATCTCCTGCGCCATCTTGCGCTGCAAGGCGTCGGGGCCCGCGCCGACCCACGCGTAGCCGGCGCGCTCGGCCTTCTCGATGACTGCCGGGTCTTTTGACAGCTTGGCCACCGCAGCGATCAGGATATCCGCCGCCTCCCGCGGTGTGCCGGCAGGTGCAAGCAGCGCGGTGAAAATCTCCGCGACGAAATCCGGATAGCCGACCTCCACCATGGTGGGGACGCCGGCCAAGGTCGGCCAGCGCGCGCCACCGCTGACCACGAGGCCCGCCAGTGTTCCTGCACGCACCAGCGGCTCGCCCGCCGGCAGGGCGGTCGAGCCGAGCTGGGTCGTGCCGGTCAGCAGCGACTGCACCACCTGCCCGCCGCTGGCATAAGGCACGTGAACGACATCGATGCCGGCGCGCAGCTTGAGCAGCTCGACCGCGAAGTGGCCCTTGGTCCCAATGCCAGGCGTGGAGTAGTTGAACTCGCCCGGCCTCGCCTTGGCCTTGGCGATGAACTCGGCCATGGTACCGGCGAAGTCGGGCTTTGCGAGCATCAGGTTGGGCGAAGTCGCGAGCAGCGAAATCGGCGTGAAGTCCCTGGCAGGATCGAAGGGCACGCTCCGATACAGCAACGGGTTCACCACCAGCACGCTCGACGTGAGCAGCAGGGTGTAGCCGTCGGGCTTGGCGCGCGCCGCCGCGCCCATGGCAATATTGCCGCCAGCACCGCCACGGTTCTCCACGATCACGCTTTGGCCGAGCTCCTTGGCCAGCGCGTCCACGATGATGCGTGCGAGAATGTCGACCGGTCCCGCGGCCGCGAACGGGACAATGACGCGAATCGGTCCGGCGGCGGGATAGCTCTGCGCCGGGGCGGGAGCCACATTGCCGTCCAGGGCCGCCAGCGCCGCCAGCGTCAGGACGCCACGCCGACTGAGGCGCATATCAGCCGCCGTTGGCCCAGCTCGACGCCTTGCGTCGCGTTTCGTCGGTGCTGCGCCAGTACGCCTGCCAGGTATCGGTTGGACCGATGCCGTCGATGGCGGCGGGTCCCGTCATCTGCGCGGCCGTGGCCGGATCGAGCACCATCGGCGGCTTGCCGCCGTGGGCGGCCGTATCAATGGCGGCGCGCAGGATGCGCCGATAGGCGCTGATCGCCTTGTCCGATTGCCCGAGATGCTCCTTGGTGCGGTCCTGGATCGCCCCCATCGACTCGCACGCCCATTGGTCGTGCACGTTGATGTCGGTGCCCATGCCGGTGAAGGTCTCGTGTGCCTGCTCGTGCGGATCGAAGCCGTAATCGTTGCTCTTATTCTTGCGCGGGATGTAGTCCGGCAGCTCGTAGAGCTCGAGCCGCTGCCGCCGCATCTCGTCCCGGTTCACTGGCGCGCCGAAGCTGGTGAAGATCGCGTACCAGTAATGCCTGTGATCGTCGATCGGGACGTGCCATTGCGTGATCGTCATCTCGCTCGACATCGGAATGGTGAAGGCGTGCGGAAAGACGAGATTGGTGACGCGCACGTGGGTGTTGGCGTCACTGATCCGGCGCAGCGTGACCACTCGCAGGCCGTAATCGGTGGGCTCGACCTCGATCTCCGGGCGCGGGAACTCGCGCATGATGCGGGTCATCGGCATATCGGAATCGATCGACGTGTCACGGAACAGCTTGCCGTAGCCCTTTGCCGGCTCCTCGTCGTGGAAGAACCGGTGCAGGAACGAAGTGTGGGCGGGATCGATGCCGACCTCCAGCGACTGCAGCCAATTGCAGTCGATCATGCCTTTGAATGCGAAGGTGTGGCTGTCGGGCGCGGCAAAGCAGTCGAAATGCGGGAAGGCCGGCGGCGCGCCGTCCCCCATATACGCGAACAGAACCCCGCTCTTCTCCACCACCGGATAGGCCTTCTGTCGGATATTCGCGCACATCCGGCTGCCCTCGGGCTCGGCCGGGGTCTCGAGGCAGCGCCCCTCGACGTCGAACAGCCAGCCATGGAAGGCACAGCGCAACCCGCCGCCTTCCAACCGTCCGAAGGTGAGATCGGTCCCGCGATGCGGGCAGGCGCGCTCGAGTAATCCGTAGCGGCCCTTTTCGTCGCGGAACAGGACGAGACTCTCGCCGAGCAGGCGGACGGCCTTGACCGGCCGGTTGCCTGATAGCTCATCGACCAGCGCAGCAGGTTGCCAATAGCATCGCATCAGCCTGCCCGCGGGCGTACCCGGACCAGTGCGGGTGATCAGATCGTTCTGCTCGGTGCTCAACATGCCCCGACTTCCCATTCCTTCGCTCGACGATTTCTCGAATTTACAGGATCACCTGCGCCGTCGGCCAGCGTCTTCACCACGCTGGCGTGATGCTGCGCGCTGGAACCCGGCCCGCCGGCGCAACGTTGTCTCCTGAAAGGGCGAAGCATCAGGAGCAAGTCATGCGCGATGAGGCCGGACGAAAGGTCGAAACGTCGGTCGAGGCGCGGGCAGGATTTCTCGACCGCCCGGTATTGGCCGTGCTGTGCGCCAGTCTCGCGCTCGGTGTGGTGGTGCTCGGGGCGCTGTGGCTGTTCGCGACTTGAGCACCCGCTGGCCGCCCCGACCCGCGCTACAACCTATAACGGCGGCGACGAACACGAGGCTCAGTGTCCCGGCAGGACAACCACCTTCGGCGTCGCGGGCAAGCTCGTCTTCGACACCACAAGCGATGGCACCTCGCTCATCTCCACCGTCCAATTCTGCCGCGCCCGCTCGAGGAAGCGGTGAAGGGTGTAGGTGCTAAAAAAGTGCATGGGGATCATCAGCGGCGCCTTGAGCGCCTGCAAGACTTCCATCATGCCTTCGAGGTCGAGCGTCATGTTGCCGTCGACCGGAACGAAGACAACATCGACGCGGCCGATCTCGTTGAGCTGCTGCTGGTTAAGCGTGTGATGCAAATGCCCGAGATGGGCGATACACATGTTCGCCGTCTCGTAGATGAAGATCGAGTTGCCGTGGCGCTCGGTTCCGCCACGCCAATCGCGGATATTGGTCGGGACGTTGCGCACGCGTACGTCTTTCACGGTGATGTCATGGCGCGCCGGCTGGTCGGGGCTCGGCCCCCAGCCCCGCAGCACATGCTTGATCGCCGGGTCAGGGAAGTCGGTAAAATGGCTGGTATGCGCGTGGTTCATGGTGACGATATCGGGCAGAACCGGCGAGCGCACATAGTCGTTGTAGTCGGTCGCTACGCGCACGAGCTGCGGACTCTCGATCAGGAAGGTCGAGTGGCCGATATAGGTGAAACGCACCTGGTCCGAATTGAGCGCCAGCCGGAACGCGGCGGGAACGATGCGCGGTGAGTCCGAGGCAACGAGACCGGGACAGTTCTCCACCATCTCCGGCTTCGCAGGGGACGCTTGCACCCGCTCGAATGCCGCAAGCTGTGAGGACGGCACGGCGGAAAAAGCGATGAGCGCAATCACGCGGGCAAGAGGAGCGAATCCAAGCATGGCAACCAATCCTCAACGCAAGCTTGCCGGCAAATAGAGCGAGCAGGCAGACGCCCGGCATCTGCTCGCGCATGACAAGACTTGCACGGATTTGGTTGCCG
>JBKPUA010000004.1:0-4052 GCA_046735815.1 Pseudomonadota bacterium | reverse complement strand
GAGCGCGCTCGCGCAAACCGGCGCGCCGCAGGCAAATGCCGCCGCCTCCGCGCAAGTGAAGCAGGCGATCGCGCCCAAGCAGGTCGGCGTGTGGACCGTCATCGGCTGGAACCGCGGCAACGTCGCCTCCCATTGCAGCGCCGAGCGTCCCGTGCGCGGCGGCGCCGGCGACGGCGCCACGCTGCAGTTCGCGCTGGTGCGCTGGCCGGGCGGCTACCGCATCGCGCTCGGCTCCGACGAGTGGGAGCTCACGCCGCAGACCGCGTTCCCGGTGGAGCTGATCGCCGCGCCGGTGTTCCGCAGCGACGCCAATGCGCTCGCGATCGGGCCGAAGATCGTCATGATCGAGCTCGGCGCCGAGCTGCCTTTCATGCAGAAGCTCGCCACCGCCCCTCAGCTCGACATCAAGACCGCGCAGACCGTGCTCAAGCTGCCGCTCGAAGGCTTCTCCAGCGCGCTCGCGGAAGTGGACGCCTGCTTTGCATCCTTGAAGCGGCCCGGCGCCAACCCGTTCGCCGCGCCGACCACCACGTCGAAGCCGACCGCCGCCCTGCCGCAGAACAATCCGCCCGCGTCCGGCGCCGCGCCTACGGACGCCACCAAGGTCAACACTGTGCCGGTCAACACGCCGGCGGCAGCGCGCGGCAACGGCAACCCCGACAGCGACCTCATCGAGGAGCGCCGCTTCCTCACGGTGCAGACCGACAACGGCTCCTATCGCCTGGAGGCGCTGGTGGTGCGTCCCGCCAAGGCCGATGGCCGCCTGCCGATCGCGCTGATCACCCACGGCAAGAATCTCAAGTCCACCGACAACAGCGGCATCCGCGCCGACATGATGCTGCCGCAGGCGCGCGACTTCGCCGCCCGCGGCTGGCTCGCCGCGGTGGTGATCCGCCGCGGCTACGGCCAGTCCGACGGCGTGCCCGGCGTGTCGCGCGGCTCCGCCTACATGGCCTGCGATACCGGCAACCTGGCGCGCGGCTTCGACGTCGAGGCGGACGACCTCGACGGCGCGCTCAAGGCGCTGGCGACGCGGCCGGACGCCGATCCTTCTCGCGTCATCGCCGTTGGCCAGTCGCTCGGCGGCGGCGTGGTGCTCGCCTTCGCCGCGCGCCGGCCTGCTGGATTGATCGGCGTGGTGAACGTGTCGGGCGGCGTGTGGCGCACCAAAGCCGACGGCAGCGTGTGCGATTTCGCGGAGTTGAACGCGGCGATGGCGAGCTTCGGTGCCCGCACGCGCATCCCCACGCTGTGGCTCTATGCCGAGAACGACACCCTGTTTCCGCCCGATGTCGCCGCGCGCATGCGCGACGCCTACACCGCCGCCGGCGGCCGCGCCGAGCTGCAGATGTTCCCACCGGTGCTGCAGGACGGCCACCGCCTGTTCGCCGATTTCAGCGGCCGGGTGAAATGGCTGCGCGCGCTCGACCGCTTCCTGGCGACCAACCACATGCCGAACGCCAACCTCGCCCGCATCGACTCGGTGATCGCCGCCGCCAAGCTCGCGCCCGGGACGCGGCCGGTGATCGAGGAGTATCTGTCCACGCCGGCGCCTAAGCTCCTGGTCGCGACCACGTCGGGCGGCGCCTATTGGGTCGCCAACCAGGACGACATCGCGGGCGCCCGCACACGGGTGCTGACGCGCTGCCGCGAGAAATCCGGCGCCGAATGCACCGTGGTGATGGAGAACAATGAGCTCGTCACGCCGGTTGTCACCGGCGCGGCGACGCCGCAGGTGACCACGCATTGAACCGGCGGCGGTCGCCGGCGCACCAACGACCACCTGGTGTCCCGATTCCGAAGTTCGCACACCCTTGCGGCAGCCTCGGAGGCGAACTTCGGAATCAAAGGGATACTGGCAACTCTATGATTCTAGTGCCCCTTTGATCCCGAAGTTCGCAACCGCCTTCGCAGCACGACGTGTGCGAACTTCGGGTTCGGGGCACTAGCGTCGCGCTGGCGCGACGACCGCCGCTCCAATAGCCTATATCCAATAGCCTATATCCAAAATCCAACCGGGATGGCCGCCATGCACTGGGGCAAGATCGCAATCGTCACGGGAATTGTGGTGGTGGTCGTCGGCATCGGCGCGGTGGTGGCGATGAAATGGCTATGGCCAGGCGCGGCAAGCCGGCAGCCGACCCTGGTCGAGGTGCCGCCGCTCAGGCCGGTCACCCGCAGCTCGCGCATCGTGTTGCCGGCGACGATCACGCTGGCCGCGATCGGCGACCTCATGGAGCGGGCGCCGCGCGACCTCTCCGGCAAGCTCGATTTGCCGTCGCTCCCCGGTTCCAGCGCCGAGCTCGAGTGGTCGCTCGCGCGCGGCGCCTTCGCGGTGGCAGCGCAGCCCGATGAGCTCACGGTGTCGGGATCGCTCAGCGGCTCGCTGCGCGGCGCCACTCAAATTGGACTTCCGCCCGGCGGGGGATTGTTCGTTCCGCCAGGCCTGCCGCCCGGCTTCCCGCGCCCGCCCGCCGGCCTGTTCGACCCCGGCCGCAACCAGCCGCAAGGCTCGACCCAGGGCGACCGGAGCGCCGAGCAGCGGATCGACATCAGCGGCAACGTGGTGCTCACCGCGCGTCCGACGCTGCAGGCCGACTGGCACCTGAAGCCGAATCTTGCCGCGCAGGTCACGATCGCGGAGGCGTCGATATCGTTCTTCGGCCGGAAATTCTCGCTCTCCAATCAGCTCAAGCCGCTGGTGGAGCGCAGCATCAACGAGCAGGTCACCTCGCTGCAAGAACGCTTCGCGAGCGATTCCTTCCTCGAGCAGTCGGCACGGCAGGAATGGGCCAAGATGTGCCGCTCGGTCCCGCTCGGCGCCGCGCCCGGCGCACCCAACCTCTGGCTCGAGGTGCGCCCGACGCGGGCGTTCGCGGCGCAGCCGCGCATCGATTCCTCCGCCGTGACGCTCACCTTCGGCGTCGAGGCCGAGACCCGCATCGTGCCGAACGAGACCAGGCCGGAATGCGTGTTTCCGTCCCGGGTAGAGCTGGTGCAGCAGATGGAGCAGGGTCAGGTCAGCATCGCGGTGCCGATCGACGTTCCCTTCACCGAGATCTCGCGCCTCATTGAAGCGCAGCTCAAGGGCAAGACCTTCCCGGACGACAGGAGCGGCGGCTTCACCGCCACCGTGCAGTCGGTCGCGCTCGCCGCCTCCGGCAATCGCCTCTTGATGTCGCTGCGCGTCAAGGGCAACGAGACCAGGACCTGGTTCGGCTTCGGCGCCGAAGCGGTGATCCACGTCTGGGGCCGGCCGGTGCTCGACCGCAGCCGTCAGGTGCTGCGCATCGACGACATCACGGTCGATATCGAGTCGCAGGCGGCGTTCGGGCTCCTCGGCCTCGCCGCGCGGACGGCAGTGCCGAGTCTCGAACGGATGCTGGCGGAGAACGCAACGATCGACCTCGTGCCGCTCGCCGGCGATGCGCGCCGCAACATCGCCAGGGCGGTGGCCGATTTCCAGCGCAGCAGCGAGGGCGTGCGCGTGGACGCGGTCGCCAACGACCTGCGCCTGACCGACATCGAGTTCGACTCCAAGACGCTGCGCGTGATAGCGGAGGCGGACGGCACGGCGCGCGTCACGGTCACCTCGTGGCCGACGCGGTGATGGAATTGGGCCATGGCTCGAGATTGCGGGACGAAGCGGTGAGCTCATGGCCGGCGTCGAAATACGGGACTATTGCGGCGACTTCGAAGACCTCGTGGAGCTGACGGGTCGGGTCTGGATCCCGCTCTATTCAGGGAAGATGTGGTTCTCGCTTCCCGACGCGCCGACCATGCGCTCGTGGGCGGAAGTCGGGAAATGCCTCGCCGCCTACCACGGGAGCAAGGTCGTCGGCAGCATTTTCTCCATTCCTTATCCCCTGCGCATCAACTCCGCCGAGCAGACCACCGCGCTCATCACCGGCTTCACCGTCGATCCCAAGCATGTCCGCGTGGCGTGGCCGCTGGTCGAGCGGATTCGCACCTTTCACGCCGAGCGCGGAATCCCGTTCGGCATCGGCGGCATCGCCAGCGATCAGGCCTCGCCGTCATACCGCTTCTGGACG
>JBKPUA010000003.1:0-10487 GCA_046735815.1 Pseudomonadota bacterium | reverse complement strand
GACCATCCTCGGCTTTGCGGTCGGGATTGCGCGCTTGTCGCCCAACTGGCTCGTGGCACGTCTTGGCGGCGCTTACGTAGAGCTGATCCGCAACCTGCCGCTCCTGTTCCAGATCCTGTTCTGGTACCTCGCCGTGTTGGGAGCGCTGCCCGGCCCGCGTCAAAGCATCTCGCTGTTCGGGGAGATCTTTCTCAACAACCGCGGAATCATCGTGCCTGCGCCGGCGCTACGGGAAGGGGCCGGCTGGGTCGCGGCCGCCGTCGGCTTCGGCGTGGTCGCGAGCGTTGCGCTCAGCCTGTGGGCGAAGCGCCGGCAGGCTCGCACCGGGCAGCGACTGCCGGTGTTCTGGATCGCATGCATGCTGCTCCTCGGGCTGCCGCTGGTCGTACTGATGATGACCGACTTCCCGATCGGTTTCGAGAAGCCCGAGCTGCGCGGCTTCAACTTCGTGGGCGGCGTCCGGCTGATCCCCGAATTCGTCGCGCTGCTCTTTGCGCTCACGACCTATACCGCCGCGTTCATTGCCGAGATCGTGCGGGCTGGGGTGCTGGCCGTTCCGCGCGGCCAGACCGAGGCGGCGCTCGCGCTGGGCCTACGCCGGGGCTTGACGCTGCGACTGGTTGTCGTGCCACAGGCGCTGCGCGTAATCGTGCCGCCGCTCACCAATCAGTACCTCAACCTCACCAAGAACTCCTCGCTCGCGGTCGCCGTCGGCTATCCCGATCTGTTCGCAGTGTTCGCCGGCACCACCTTGCATCAGACCGGGCAGGCGATCGAGATCATCGCCATCACCATGGCGGTCTACCTCGCCATCTCGCTCGCCACCAGCGCTCTGATGAACTGGTACAACGCTCATATCCGGGTGGCGGAACGCTGATGGCCGTCAATACGCAGGCATCATTCATCAGCCGCGCGCTGGTCGAGCCCGAGCCGCCGCCGGCGGCAAGTGCCGATGCGCTGACGCGGACGCGGAGCCGCTTTTTCGGCGGCGTATTCAACACCACGCTGACCATCGTCAGCGCGGCGATCATTGTCGCGCTGCTGTGGCCGGCGTTGAAGTTCCTGCTCATCGATGCAGTGTGGACCGGCACGAGCCGCGTCGATTGCCTGCCTGAGACCGTCGGCCACCCGGTCGGCGCCTGCTGGCCCTTTATCGCGGCCAAGTTCGTGCAGTTCATGTACGGCTTCTATCCCGCAAGCGAGCAGTGGCGGGTCGATCTCACCTACGCCCTCGGTGCATTGCTGCTCGCGCCTCTGCTCATTCCGGCTGCCCCCTACAAGGGCTACAACGCCGTTCTGTTCTTCGGTGTCTTTCCGGTCGTAGCGTTCTTCATCCTGGTGGGCGGGGTGTTCGGGCTGCCGCATGTGGAGACCCGCGTCTGGGGCGGGCTTCTCGTCACCCTCGTCATCTCCTTTACCGGCATCATCTTCTCGCTGCCGCTTGGCATTTTGCTGGCGCTCGGACGGCGCTCGCAATTGCCGATCGTGCGCACGCTCTGCATCGCTTTCATCGAGTTCTGGCGCGGCGTGCCGCTGATCACCGTGCTGTTCTTTGCGACCTACATGCTGCCGTTCTTCCTGCCGGGCAGCTGGCGTATCGATGGGTTGCTGCGCGTGCTGATCGGCGTGGTGCTGTTCGCGGGAGCGTATATGGCGGAGGTCGTGCGCGGCGGCCTGCAGGCGATCCCGCGCGGCCAGTTCGAGGGCGCGATGGCGCTCGGGCTCGGCTACTGGCGCATGATGGGCTTCGTCATCTTGCCGCAAGCGTTGCGATTGGTCATTCCCGGGATCGTCAATTCGTTCATCGCGCTGTTCAAGGACACGACCCTGGTGCTGATCGTTGCAATCTTCGATTTGCTAGGGCAATTGCGGGCGGCCTTCGCCGATCCGACCTGGGCGACGCCGGTGACGCTGTTCACCGGCTTCGCCTTCGCCGGAATGATCTATTTTGTCGTGAGCTTCGGAATGTCGCGTTATGCCCTGTTCGTGGAGCGGCGCTTGAACCTGCAGCAGTCGCGTTGAGAGCCGGACCCTTGCGCAACGGCGACCACGAACGAAGACCGCAGGGATCGAGGGCGGACGTCGCGCCCGACATGCGCACGACCGAGAACGCCGTCGCCGTCGAGATCAGCGGTCTGAACAAGTGGTTCGGCAAGTTCCACGTGCTGCGCGATATCGATCTCAAGGTCATGCGCGGCGAGCGCATCGTCATTTGCGGACCGTCGGGCAGTGGCAAATCGACGCTGCTTCGCTGCATCAACCGCATCGAGGACTGGCAGCGCGGCCGCGTCATCGTCGATGGCATGGAGCTGACCGAGGATCTCAAGAAGATCGACGAGGTGCGCCGCGAGGTCGGCATGGTGTTTCAGCAGTTCAACCTGTTTCCCCACCTGACCGTGCTGGAGAACTGCACGCTCGCGCCGATCTGGGTGCGCAAGATCCCGAAGAGGGAGGCCGAGACGCTCGCGCGGCACTATCTCGAGCGCGTGCGCATCCCCGAACAGGCCGATAAATATCCGGCGCAACTCTCCGGCGGCCAGCAGCAGCGGGTCGCGATCGCGCGCGCTCTCTGCATGCAGCCGAAGATTATGCTGTTCGACGAGCCGACCTCCTCGCTCGACCCGGAGATGGTGAAGGAGGTGCTCGACACCATGATCGCGCTCGCCCTCGACGGCATGACCATGCTGGTGGCGAGCCACGAGATGGGCTTCGCCCGTCAGGTTGCCAATCGCATGGTGCTGATGGATGCCGGCCAATTCATCGAGGTGAACGAGCCGGAAGCGTTCTTCACCCGCCCGCAGCACGAGCGCACCCGGCTGTTCCTGAGTCAGATTTTGCGCTGACCGCGTCGGCGGCGTGTCGCAACGGTGGTGCGATGGGGGAGGGTGACGATCCGAGTATTTCGGGTGGAAGTCGCCGGCAAGCTTTGCAACCATCGGCGTCGCCGCCCCGTATCTCTCGACACCGCAGAGAAAGAGACAGCCATGAGCAGCGCGAATATCGCCTTCGTCGAGAGCCTCTACGCCGCCTTCGGGCGCGGCGACATCGCCACCGTCATCGCCGGTTTGACGTTCGACGTGGATTGGAACGTCAACGGCCGCCGCCAGGACTACCCGCTGATAGGCCGCTGGAAGGGCCGCGACGGGGTACAAAAGTTCTTCGAGGGCGTCACGGAGCACCAGGAGCCGATGAGTTTCTCGCCGCGCGAATTCTTCGCCGCTGAAGATCGGGTCTGCGTGCTCGGCCATTACACCTGGAAGATCCGCAAGACCGGCTGCACCGTGGCCAGCGATTGGGCGCACATTTTCACCCTGCGCGATGGCAAGGTCGCAAAATTCCAGGAATTCACCGACACGGCGCAGTTCGCCGAAGCGTATCGGGATTGAGCGGCCGCGCGCTAGAACGGGTCCCGTCTCTTCGGAATCGCGACGCGTTCCAGCAGTTTTGAGGGGCGCATGTTCTTGATGACGAACCGGTGCCCACCCCGGATCAAATCCGGGGCAGGCTTTCGCCGGAACATGCGCTAGCGCACGAGCGTCCCGCCGGCTTTCTTCCAGGCGTCGATGCCGCCCTCGATGTGGCGCGCCGAGGCGAGCCCAGCGTCCTGCGCCCCACGTACCGCCATGGCCGAGCGCTCGCCAAACGCACAGTAGAAGATGATGCGCTTGCCGGTCGAGCGGGCGAGCTCGTTCAGCATGCCGCCGCAGCGGATATTGGCCGCCAGATCGGTATAGGGCGCGTGCAGCGAGCCAGCGATGATGCCGTGCTTCTCGCGCTCGCTCCGCTCCCGCAAGTCGACTAGAATCGCGTCCGATGCGCCGTTGAGCGCCATGACGTCGGCGGCGCTCAGCGCCCAGCCGTGCCGTGCGATCTCCTCCTGCGACAGGCCGACGCGCATATTGGCGGGTACCGCGACGTCCATCAGCTTCGGATTGGGCAGCTTGAGATTGTTCATCAGCTCGGCGTATTCATCGGCCGACTTCACCTGCAGGCGTGGATTGAAGGCCTTCTCCTCGCCGATGGTGGAGACCGTCTCGCCCTTGTAGTCGTGAGCGGGAAAGATCAGCGTCTCGTCGGGCAGGCGCAGCAGCTTGTTGAAAATGGAATCGTACTGCGCGCGCGGATCGCCGTTCTGGAAATCGGTACGACCGGTGCCGCGGATGAGCAGCGTATCGCCGGTGAACACCCGGTCGCGCATCAGGAAGCTATAGGAATCGTCGGTGTGTCCGGGGGTGTAGAGCACGTCGAGCGCGACACCCTCGATGGTGAGCTTGTCGCCTTCGGACAGCCGCATCGAGACCACGTCGACCTTGCTGCGCTCGCCCATCACGGTCACGCAATGGGTGCGGTCGCGCAGCGCTCCCAGGCCGGTGATGTGATCGGCGTGGAGATGGGTATCGACGGCCTTGACCAACTTGAGGTCGAGCTCGTCCACGAGCTGGACGTAGCGGTCGACTTTTTCCAGCACAGGATCGATGATCAGCGCCTCGCCGCCTCGCCGGCTGGCGAGCAGATATGTGTAGGTGCCCGAGACGCTGTCGGACAGCTGGCGGAAGATCATTGTAGTGCCTCGCGGATTTGGAGATTCCGAATCCCCTCGGGCGCGCGACGCCAATATAATTCTTCTCCGTCCACTCCAAAAGAGCCGGGCCTAGAGCGGGGATGACATCTCTGTGATTCCTCACCTCGCTCTCGTGCCCTGAACCCGAAGCTCGCGCACTTTGCGCTGCAAGGGCGGTTGTGAACTTCGGGTTCAAAAAGGGCGCCAAATCATAAAGTTGCCAGCGTCCCTTGATTCCAAATTCGCATCGCGGTTGCCGCAAGGGTTGCGGACTTCGGAATCGGGACGCTAGAGCGGGATGACTTTTCTTCGAATCGTCATCCCGCTCTAGCTTATTGGTGGAGCATGATCCTTTCCGAAAACCGGTATCCACTTTTCGGGATCATGCTCTAATCCACGTAGATCATCTTCCGCGTCATCCCGCCGTCGATGACGACATGGGCGCCGGTCACGAAGCCCGCGCGCTTGCCGTCGAGCAGGAAGGCCACCATCTCGGCGACGTCCTGCGGCCGCCCGACCCGGCCGGCGGGGTGCTGCGCATGATCGCGCCGGCGCAGCCGCTCGCGCGGGTTGGTGGCGATCCAGCCGGGGCTGACGCAATTCACCCGCACCTCGGGGCCGAGGCTGATCGCCAACGCATGGGTCAGCGCCACCAGCCCGCCTTTGGATGCCGAGTAGGACTCGGTGTTCGGCTCCGACATCAGCGCGCGGGTCGAGGCGATGGTCACGATAGCGCCGCGCGCTGACCGCAGCGGCTTCTCGGCGGCGCGCGCGAACAGGAATGCGGCGGTCAGGTTGGTGTCGAGAACCCGATGCCATTCGGCCAGCGTGAGCCGTCGTAGCGGCTTGCGCACCATGATGCCGGCGTTGGAAACCAGGGCATCGAGACGCCCGAACTTGCGCAGCGCCGCCTTGACCGTGCGCTGCGCGGTCTCCTCGGTGGCGACGTCGCCTTCGATCAGAATCGTCCGACGTGGATGCCCCGCGTAGGTGCGTGCCAAGCCCGATCCGGGCAAATCCACGACGCCGACGCGCCAGCCGTCTTCCAGCAGGTACCGCGCGATAGCCCGTCCGATGCCGTGCGCCGCCCCGGTGACAATCGCAACCGGAGGAGCGCCGCGCGCCATGACGTCAGCCTTTCGGCTCGATCGGGAGGTCGCTGTGCGAGCCCCATTCCGACCACGAACCGTCGTAGAGCGCCTGCGGCGGCTTGCCGATGGCGTCGAGCGCGAACCAGAGCGTGGCCGCGGTGACGCCCGACCCGCAACTGGTGATGATCGGCTTCGTCAGATCGACGCCGCCGGCGGCGAAGACCTGTTGGATGCGCTCGGGCGCGATCAGCCGGCCGCCCTCGACCAGCGCCGTCGACGGCACGTTGAGCGCACCTGGCATATGGCCCGAGCGAACCCCCGGCCGGGGCTCGGGCGCTTCGCCGCGGAAGCGATCGGCGGGCCGGGCATCGACCAGCTGCGCGGTCTTTTCCGCGAGCGCATGCCGCACTGCGGAGACGTCGGCGACCGACGCGGCACCGAATTTGGCTTTGAACCGGCGCGGCTCGCGCTTGACCGCGCCCGACTGCAGCGGCCTTCCTTCCGCCTTCCACTTCGGCAGACCGCCGTCGAGAATGAAAACGTTCCTGGCGCCGAACACGCGGAACGTCCACCACACCCGCGGGGCCCCGCCGAGCCCTACGCCGTCATAGACCACGATGGTGTCGGTGTCGGCGATGCCGAGCGCGCCGACCTCGCGCGCGAACGCCTCGGCGCTCGGCAGCATGTGAGGCAGGGGATTGGAGTGGTCGGCGATCGCGTCGATGTCGAAGCGCACCGCGCCGGGAATGTGCCCGGCGAGATACTCGGCGCCGGCGTCCCGCTGCAATGCCGGAAGATAGAACGAGCCGTCGACCACCACGGTGTCGAGAGCGGCGAGGCGCTGCGCAAGCCATTCGGTGGTGACCAGCCAGCGCGACGGAAGGGATTCTTTCGGCATTGGATTTCCTAGGTTGTGCGAAAGCGCTGCCGGCAGGTTACGCGAACGCGATCCGCACGCGTCGATTCAGCCGGCCCTTCTTCTCGATCTGGGTCACGCGCACATCGCCGATCTCGCGCGTCGTTCGCACGTGGGTGCCGCCGCAGGGCTGCAGGTCGTAGCCGACGATCTCTATCAGCCGCACGCGGCCGGTGCCCATGGGCGGCTTCACCGACATGGTCTTGACCAAGCTGGGCTGCGCCGCGAGCTCCGCGTCCGTGATCCAGCGCGAGCGCACCTCGGCATCGGCGGCGATCATCTCGGCGAGCTTCCCGGTGATGTCGTCCTTGTCGAGGCCGGCCTCGGGGATGTCGAAGTCGAGCCGTCCCTCACGCTCGCCGACCGCGCCGCCGGTGACGGGAAAGGGGAGCACGGCCGAGAGCAGGTGCAGCGCGGTGTGCATGCGCATGCGCGCGTAGCGCAGATCCCAATCGATGGCGGCATGTACGGGCTCGCCGATCTTGAACTGCGGTCCGACGGCGGCCGGCAGATGGGCGATCACGCTCTTGTCGGCATCGGTGTAGCTCGCGCCCGCGATGGCGACGGCATCGCCCGACGCGCCGGTCAGCACGCCGCGGTCCGCGGGCTGGCCGCCGGAGGCGGCGTAGAACACCGTGCGGTCGAGCACGAAGCCGCCGGTCTCGGTGAGGCCGATCACCGTGGCGTTGCAGTCCTGCAGATAGGAATCTTCGCGAAACAGGCAGTCGGTGGACATCGCACTCCCGGCGGTGGCTAGAGCGTGATGACTTCTCTTCGATTCGTCATCCCGCTCTAGCTTCTTGTTGGCGCATGATCCTTTTCCGAAAACGGTATCCACTTTTCGGGATCATGCGCTAGGCTTTCTGGTACGGAATCTTGATGCTGGTGCGTCGCTCGAGCCATTGCGGCACCGGCAGCCCCTTCTCGCGCAGGAACTGCGGATTGAACAGCTTCGATTGGTAGCGGGTGCCGAAATCGGCGAGAACGGTGACAATAGTGTGACCGGGGCCCATGTCCTTGGCGAGCCGGATCGCGCCCGCGACATTGATTCCAGTCGAGCCGCCCAGGCACAGGCCTTCGTGCTCGATGAGGTCGAAGATGACCGGCACCGCCTCTTCGTCGGGAATCAAATAGGGGCGCTCGACCTTGAGATCCTCGATGATGGCCGTCACGCGGCCGAGGCCAATCCCCTCGGTGACCGAGCCGCCATCCGACGCCTTGGCTTCGCCGTGCGCGAACAGATTGTACATGGCGGCGCCCTTGGGATCGGCGCATCCGATGACGATGTCGCGTTTCTTTTCGCGCAAATAGGCGGCGACGCCGGCGAGCGTTCCGCCGGTCCCGATGGCGCAGATGAAGCCGTCCACCTTGCCGTCAGTCTGCTGCCAGATTTCCGGGCCGGTCGAGAGATAGTGCGCCTTGCGGTTGTCGAGGTTGTTCCATTGATCCGCGAATAGGACGCCGTTGGGCTCGTTGCGGCGCAGCTCGTCCGCCAGACGCCGCCCGATGTGCTGATAGTTGTTGGGATTGCTGTACGGCACCGCCGGCACTTCCACCAGCTCGGCGCCGCACAGCCGTAGCATGTCCTTCTTTTCCTGACTCTGGGTCTCGGGGATGACGATCAGGGTACGGTAGCCACGGGCATTGGCCACGAGCGCGAGTCCGATCCCGGTATTGCCGGCGGTGGCCTCGACCACCAGCCCGCCGGGTTTGATCTCGCTGCGCTTCTCTGCCTCCAGGATGATCTGGCGTGCGGGCCGGTCCTTCACCGACTGGCCGGGATTCATGAACTCGGCCTTGCCCAGGATGGTGCATCCGGTCGCGGCGGAGGCGCGCTTGAGCACGATCAGCGGCGTGTTGCCGATCGCCTCGACGATTCCGTCCTTGATCTGCATCTCGCGCGCTACTTCGCCTCCTCGACCAGGTTGAGCGTTCCCGGGCCTTCGCCGACGACCAGCACCCACGCTTCCTCGTTCTTGGCGCCGTCCCAATGCACCTGCTTGGCGAAATGTGTGACGAAGCTGCCGGTGGGCATGGGAACCATGCCCTCCTTATCGACCTTGTTGCCGGTCGCGACCCACCACGTTCCCTTGACGACGGTGATGAACCGGTCGTTGGGATGGAAGTGCGGCTTGCTGAAATTTCCCGGCTTGAAGCGGTTGAGCGTGACGTAAAGCCCGGTCTTGGTCGGATCGCCGGCGAGCACGACCTGGTTCGTGCCGGCGGCTCCGGTCGGATCGCGCCACTTGTATTGATCGGGCGGGATATACGTTACTGCCGTCGGATCGAGACTGGTGAATCGGCCCGAGGAAGGCTCGACCTGGGTGCTGGTGCCGGGACCGTCGCCCACGATCAGAAGCTTGGCATCTTCGTTCTTCGCGCCGTCCCAATGCACCTGCTTGCCGAAATGGGTTACGAAGGTGCCGGTCGGCATGGCAACGCTGTTGTCGGGGTCGAACGCCGGCCCGCTGCCCATCCACCAGGTGCCGTCGAGGACGGTGATGAACCGGTCATTGGGATGGAAGTGCGGCTTGCTGAAGTGATTGCCCTTGAGCCACGTGTTGAGAACGACGTAGAGCCCCGGCTTGCCGGGATCGCCCACCAGCACCGCGTTCTGCGAGCCGGCCGCGGTCGGGGGATTCCACTTGATCTGGTCCGGCAGCTTGTAGGCGAGCGCCGCCGGATTGAGCTCGGCTGCGGAGCCGAAGCCGACCGAGCCCACGACGAAGATCGCGGCAGCGAACGCGCCGCGGCAGAGGTTCACGCGCCACGAGTCGAGGCGAGGGGGCATTTTTGTCCTCCCGGGCAAAAGTCTCCTTGGAATCTGGAAAGCATAGTCCGTTCGGACCGGGCGGCAAAGACCGTGATCCGACGTGACTGCGACTCGAGGATCTCTTCGAACTGCGCATCTACTCGACTTTCCAGAAATGGAGGCCCGTAGGATTTCATGTTGTCGAAGCCATTTTGACCCGGCCTCGCCGAGTTGCCTCAGAATGCGTTGTGCCGGCCGTCCGAGCGCGTGATGGCGCCATAAACTTCGAACGCATTCCGCTCTACCCAGTTGTGGCGCAGGAGACCGTCCGCGCCCACTTCCCAGATCGCCGTCCCGCACATCTCGAAGGGGGCGCCGTTCGGCTTGGTTCCCATGAGCCCGTTGTTGCGGCCGGTGACGCGCCAGCGCGAGGCAACGCGGCTGCCGTCGTCGTTCTGGAAGGTCTCGACGACATGGAATTCGAAGTCGCGGACTCTTGCCTGGAAGTCCTTCACCCAAGCCTTGAACGGCTCGCGGCCTACGATGTCGCGACCGCCGGAGGTGATGACGAAATCCTTGTGCACTAGGCGGTCGATGGCGTCGGGGTTCTGTGGCTGCTCCCACACCTCGCGCCAGAAGTTCTCGACGATTGCGACACTGTCCTGTGGCATGACGGACCTCCATGTCTCAAGGCGCTTCCGGCACGCTATTTGTTCATTCCGCCTTCCAGGGAATGATGACGCGCTCGAGCTCGTTGAGGCCGAGCGTGATCAGGTAGCCGATGAGCGCGATCACGAACAGGCCGACATACATCTGCTCGACCGCGAACGTGCTCCACGCGCTCCAGATCAGGTAGCCGAGCCCGCTCTTTGCCCCGACCATCTCGGCGACTGCGATCAGCACCAGGCCGATGCCGATGCCGAGCTTGAAGCCGGTCATGATTACCGGCAACGCGCCGGGGAGTGCGATCGTCCAGAACGTGTTCCAGCGATTGGCTTTGAAGTTCTGCCCGACGTCGAGATAGATCTTGTTGATCTCGAGCACGCCGGTCGTGGCGTTGATCACTACCGGGAAGAACACGCCGATCGCCACCATGAAGATCTTCGACCCCTCGCCCAGGCCGAAGATCAACAGCGCCAGCGGCAGAATGGCGCTCTTCGGCACCGG
>JBKPUA010000002.1:0-5996 GCA_046735815.1 Pseudomonadota bacterium | reverse complement strand
CTCTTTCGGCTGGCATGAGCGCGGCGTCCGGTCCATCCTACACGCCGGAAGCCTCGAGACAATCGCCTTGCATTCGTCGATCAGAAGAAGGCCACGCTCATGCCCACCACCGCCGACAAACGCGCCACGTTCCGCAAGCTGCACGCCGAGGGGTGCTTCGTCATTCCCAACCCGTGGGACATCGGCACCGCACGCTATCTGCAGCATCTCGGTTTCAAGGCACTCGCCACGACGAGCGCCGGCTTCGCGTTCTCGCGCGGCCTGGCGGACAACGCGGTGCCGCGCGACGTCATGCTTGCGCATATCGCCGAGATCGTCGCCGCGACCGACCTGCCGGTGAACGCCGATTTCGAGGGCGGGTACGCGGAGGCGCCCGAGGGGGTGGCGGAAAGCGTGCGGCTGTGCGTCGAGACCGGAGTGGCGGGGCTCTCGATCGAGGATTCGACCGGCGGCAAGGAGCGGCCGCTCTACGAGCTCGACTTAGCGGTGGCGCGCATCAAAGCGGCGCGCGCTGCCATCGACAAGACTGGCGGCGACGTGCTGCTTACCGGCCGCGCCGAATGTTTTCTGGTCGGGCGCCCCGACCTCGACGAGGTCAAGTGCAGGCTTCAGGCCTACGCCGCCGCCGGCGCAGATTGCCTCTATGCGCCCGGCATTCGCTCGCGCGAGCAGATCGAGGCGGTCGTCAAGGCGGTCGCGCCCAAGCCGGTCAACTTCCTGATGTCCGGCGCGCTTGGCCACACGGTCACCGATGTTGCCGCGCTTGGCGTGCGCCGCATCAGCGTCGGTGGCACGCTGGCCCGCGTCGCCTGGGGAGCGCTCATGCGCGCGGCGAAACAGATCGCAAGCGAAGGCCGCTTCGATACCTTCGCCGAAGCGGCGTCGCACCCGGAAACCAACGGCTTCTTCCGCGACGACATGAAGGCGCGATGACGAGCGCGTCCGAGCCCGCTCCGAGCACCGGCCAGCCGGTCGGCCCACTGGTCGATGTCGCGTCGGCGCGGCGCCCCGGCCCGATGACGCTCGAAGGCCGCTATGGCCGCGTCGAGCGGCTGGCGCAGCATCACGCCGCGACCTTGTGGACGGCGGTCGAGGGCCACGACGACATCTGGACCTACATGTCCTACGGCCCGCTCGCCGACTTTGCAGCCTTCTCCCAATGGCTCGCCGATCGAGTGAAGCTCGACGATCCTTATTCCTACGGCATCGTCGATAGCGCGGGCCGAGCCGTTGGCATCGCGACCTTGATGGAGATCCGCCCAGCCATGCGCGTGATCGAGGTTGGCCATATCGTCTACTCGCCCGCCCTTCAGCGCACGCCGCTCGGAACCGAGGCGCAATATCTGCTCGCACGTTATGCGTTCGAGACCCTCGGCTACCGCCGCTACGAATGGAAATGTAACGCCCTCAATGCGCCGTCGTGGCGCGCGGCGCTGCGCTACGGCTTCGTATTCGAGGGCATTTTGCGCCAGCACATGATCGCCAAGGGCCGCAACCGCGACACCGCCTATTTTGGCATGCTCGACAGCGAATGGCCGGCGCGCAAGGCCGCCTTCGAACGCTGGCTGACGCCGGAGAACTTCGATGCAGCGGGAAAGCAGCGCGTGAGTCTGCGCGAATTGAGCGCCACACCACTGCAATCATCTGCATAAGGAGCAGACAGGTGCACATCCTCGTTACCGGTGCAGCCGGAATGATCGGGAGCAAGCTGACCGAGGGGCTCGGCAGAGATGGTGAGCTCAAAGGCCAGCGGATCGACAAGCTGACCTTGGTCGATGTCGTTGCCCCGCAGCGGCCGGCAAAAGTCGCGGAGAAAATCGAAGCGGTCGCCGCCGATTTGGCGGCATCCGGAGCAGCGGCCAAGGCGATTGCCGATCGGCCCGACGTCATCTTCCACCTCGCCGGCGTGGTATCGGGCGAGGCGGAGCTCGATTTCAACAAGGGCTATCGCGTCAACCTCGACGGCACCCGCGCCCTGCTGGAGGCGATCCGCGCGACCGGCGACGGTTATCGGCCGCGGCTCGTCTATACCTCGTCGATTGCGGTATTCGGCGCGCCATTCCCGGACTTGATCCCGGACGACTTTCATCTCACGCCGCTCACCTCCTACGGCACGCAGAAGGCGATCGGGGAAGCGCTGCTCGCCGACTACACCCGGCGCGGCTTCTGTGACGGCGTCGGCATCCGCCTGCCCAGCATCGTGGTGCGGCCGGGCAAGCCGAACGCCGCCGCATCGGGCTTCTTCTCCGGCATCATTCGCGAGCCGCTCGCCGGCCTCGACGCCGTGCTGCCGGTGCCCGAGACCGTCGTGCACACGCATGCGAGCCCGCGCGCCGCCGTCGGCTTTCTCATCCATGCCGCGGGGTTGCCGCGCGACGCGCTCGGCCCCCGCGTCAATCTCTCCATGCCGGGCGTATCTTGCACGGTGGCCGAGCAGATCGCGGCGCTGCGGCGCATCGCCGGCGAGCGCGTCGCCGACCGCATTCGCCGCGAGGAGGATCCCTTGGTCGCGCGCATCGTCGCGGGCTGGCCGCAGCGCATCGAGGCGCGCCGCGCGCGCGAGCTCGGGTTTTCGGCCGAGCGCTCGTTCGACGAGATCGTGCGCATCCACATCGACGAGGATCGCGGCGGCACGTTCGTGGCGTGACGAGAAGCGTCCCGGACGGCGGACGAGCGGCGCCTGCGCCCGGCCCAGAATGCGGTACAGGTGAATGGACAGGGGTCGGATTTCAGGGAACAATCGCGCCCCGAGGCCGCGGTTTTAAATTCCGCCAATGACGTCGCGCCGACCGTTGCCGGTCGAGCGCGGGAGCTTAAGGAGAGGAAAGACATGACAATCCAGAGCAGGCTCTATCTCAGCGTGGCGGCGATCGCCATTGCTGCAGTGTTGACGGGCTCGCCGGTCGAGGTCGCCGCCCAGCAAAGCGCAACGCCGGCCGTGGCGATCGACAACGACGACATCGGCGGCGTGGTCACCGGTGCGAACGGACCCGAGGCCGGCGTGTGGGTGATCGCGGAGACCACCGATCTACCGACGCGCTATGCCAAGATGGTGGTGACCGACGATCAGGGCCGCTACCTCGTGCCCGATCTTCCCAAGGCCAAGTACAAAGTCTGGGTGCGCGGCTATGGCCTCGTCGATTCACCCAAGGTGGACGGCGAGCCGGGTCAGCAAGTGAACTTGCGCGCGGTGGCGGCGCCGAACGATACGGAGGCGGCGAAATATTATCCGGCGATCTACTGGTATTCGATGATGAAGATCCCGGACGCCGGCCAGTTCGGCAAGAAGGACGGCGACATCCCCGACAAGATCAAGCAGAGCGACTGGCTCAACCTGATGAAGAACAACGGCTGCGTCGGCTGCCATCAGCTGGGCCAGCTATCCACGCGTACCTTCCCGCCGGGTTTGGGTGAATTCTCGTCACACGCCGAGGCGTGGGTGCGCCGTACCCAAGCGGGGCAGTCGGGCGAGCTCATGGTGAACATCCTGGCGGGCCAACTCGCCGGTGCACCGATCAAATATTTTGCCGACTGGACCGAGCGGGTCGCCAAAGGCGAGTTGCCGAAACACAAGCCGACTCGGCCGCAAGGACTCGAGCGCAACATCGTGGTCACCACTTGGGACTGGGGCGACCCCAAGAAATACCTGCACGACCTGATCGCCTCGGACCGGCGCTATCCGACGGTCAACGCCTACGGCCCGGTGTTCGGCCAGCCCGAATACTCGACCGATATCCTGCCAATCCTCGATCCCAAGACCCACACGGTCACCACCTTCAAGGCGCCGGTGCGTGACGCCGATACGCCGGAAGGGCTTGGACCGGGACACGCCGCGATGGCCAAGGCGCTCGGGCCGTCGCCCTATTGGGGCGAGGAGAAGCTCTACGACACCAAGGTCAACAATCACAACGCCATGTTCGACAAGAAGGGCCGGGTGTGGTTGGCGGCGGCGGTGCGCGGCCCGAAGAATCCCGACTTCTGCAAGAAGGGGTCGGATCATCCTTCCGCCAAGGCGTTCCCGCTGGAGCAGACGCACCGCGCCTTGGCCATCCTCGATCCCAAGACGATGAAGTACACCTTCGTCGACACCTGCTTCCAGACCCATCACCTGCAATTCGCCTATGACGCCAACGACACGCTGTGGACCAGTAGCGGCGGCGGCGGCGGCGTGGTCGGCTGGGTCAACACCAAGCTGTTCGACGAGACCGGTGACGCGGCGAAGTCGCAAGGCTGGACCGCGCTCATCCTCGACACCAACGGCAACGGCAAGCGTGACGACTACGTCGAGCCCAACCAGCCGGTCGATCCGACCAAGGACAAACGCATCGCGCAGGTGTTCTACGCGGTGATGCCGAATCCGGTCGACGGCTCGGTGTGGGGGACGCTGCGCGCGAGCCCGGGCTCGATCGTGCGGCTCGATCCCGGCTCCAACCCGCCGGAGACCGCGCTCGCCGAAATCTACAACGTGCCGATGCCGGGCTTCGGACCGCGCGGCGGAGATATCGACAGCAAGGGCGTGGTGTGGGTGTCGCTCGCGAGCGGCCATATCGGCAGCTTCGACCGCAGCAAGTGCAAGGCTCCGCTCAACGGCCCGAAGGCGACCGGCGACCACTGCCCGGAGGGCTGGTCGTTCTACAAATACCCGGGGCCCGGCTTCGAAGGCATCGGGGATAACAGCGCTGAGTCGAGCTACTACAGCTGGGTCGACCAGCACGACACCTTCGGGCTCGGCAAGGACGTCCCGATGTCGACCGCCAACCTGATGGACGGCTTGGTCGCGCTCAAGGACGGCCAGATGATCTCGCTGCGGGTGCCGTATCCCCTCGGCTTCTACGCCAAGGGCTTCGACGGCCGCATCGACGATCCGAATGCCGGCTGGAAGGGCCGCGGCTTGTGGACCTCGAGCGGCGATCGCACGCCCTGGCTGATCGAAGGCGGCAAGGGCATGAAGCCGATGGCCGTGCACTTCCAGCTGCGTCCAGATCCGCTCGCGAAGTGAACACGGCGCAGCACTGACGACATCCGAGGGGCGGCGCTAGCGCCGCCCCTCTTATATAGAGCACATGCGCTTCCCGGCCCCGCTCCTTCCCGCCACTCTGGTCAAGCGTTACAAGCGCTTCCTCGCCGACGTCGTGCTGCCCTCGGGCGAGACGGTGACGGTGCATTGCGCCAATCCGGGCGCCATGACCGGCCTCAATGCCGTGGGCGCGCGGGTGTGGTTGTCGAAGTCCGCCAATCCCAACCGCAAGCTTGCCCATAGCTGGGAATTGATCGAGGTCGATCTCGGCGGCGGCGCCGAGCTGGTCGGCATCAACACCGCCCATCCCAACGCGCTCGCCGCTGAGGCGATTACGGTCGGCGCCATCGCCGAGCTTAACGGCTACGCCTCGCTCCGCCGCGAGGTGAGATACGGCAAGAATTCGCGCGTCGATTTCTTGCTCGAAGCGCCGGCGCGGCCGCCGTGCTACGTGGAGATCAAGAACGTCCACCTCATGCGCCGGCCGGGCCTGGCGGAGTTTCCCGACGCCGTGACCAAGCGCGGCTCCAAGCACCTCGCCGAGCTCAGCGACATGGTGGCCACAAGCGCCCGCGCGGTGATGCTGTTCCTGATCCAGATCGGGTCGGCACGGCGCTTCGCGCTCGCCCGCGACATCGACCCGGCGTACGGGGAGGCCTTCGACGCGGCGCGCCGCGCCGGGGTCGAGGCCATTGCCTATCGCTGCACGATCACCTGCGAAGGCATCGAGGTGGTCGAGCCGGTTCCGATCGCAGAGTGACGCAAACGCTTGCGTCCCGCGCATCCTTGCTTACATTGCGGTGCAGCAGCGGCGTCGAATGGGCCGCGAGGAGGCGGGTCGGCCGCGATGTCTTTATGAGCTACGTCGATGCGGCCCTGGCGCCGCTCCGCAAGACCGGACAGATCAAGCTCCACGGTCCCGCCGCCTTCGACGGCATGCGCAAGGCCGGCCGGCTGGTAGCGGAATGCCTCGACATGT
>JBKPUA010000001.1:0-10755 GCA_046735815.1 Pseudomonadota bacterium | reverse complement strand
TCGTCCTCGTGGCGATCGTCGGCGCCGGTCGCTACCTGCTGCAACCGATCTTCCGCTCGGTGGCGCGGACCGGCAGCCGCGACCTGATCATGGCGATCACGCTGTTCGTGGTGGTCGGGGTCGCCGCCGAGACCGGCGCGGCCGGCCTTTCGAGCGCGCTCGGCGCCTTCCTCGCCGGCCTCCTCTTGTCGGAGACGGAATATCGCCACCACATCGAGATCGACATCGCGCCGTTCAAAGGTCTGCTCATCGGCCTGTTCTTCATCTCGGTCGGAATGACCATCGACCTGCGCGCGGTCTGGAGCAATGTCGGCGTCATCCTGGCCGCGGTCGCCGCGTTGCTCGTGGTCAAGAGCGTGGTGCTGTTCGTGGCGAGCCGCGTATTCCGTGTGAGCGTGGCGGCTGCCGCGGAGGTTGCGGTCTTGTTGGCGCAAGGGGGCGAATTCGCTTTCGTCGTCATCGCGCTCGCTCGCTCCAGCGGGCTCATCGCCGGCGAGCTCGCCCAGCTCGCCACCGCTGTGGTCGGCATCAGCATGATGGTGACGCCGCTCTGCGCCGTCGGCGGCCGATGGCTCGGCCGCCGGCTGCAGCACGTCGATCACCGGCACCACATGCCGGCGGAGAGCGCCTCCGAGTTGCGCGATCATGCGGTGATCGGCGGCTACGGGCGCGTCGGGCAGACGGTCGCCCGTCTGCTCGCCGCCGAGAACGTGCCGTTCATCGCGCTCGACACCAATGGCGAGCTGGTGGCCGAATGGCGCAAGCGCGGGCACAGCTGCTTCTTCGGCGATGCCGGCCGGCCGGAATTGCTGGCGCGCGTGGGCGCGGCCGAGGCACGCGCTTTCGTGGTCACGGTCAACGCGCGTCAGTCCGCCGAACGCATGGTGGCGGCGGCGCGCAAAGGGCGCCCCGATGCTCCGGTCTTCGCCCGCGCGCTCGATGTCGATCACGCGGTGCGGCTGCTGGAGCTCGGAGCCGTCGACGTCATCCCGGAAGCGGTGGAGGCGAGCCTGCAGCTCGGCGGCCGGCTGCTCGAGAGCCTGGGCCTCTCGGAGGAGGCGGTGACGCTGCGACTCGAGGAGCTGCGCGAGGAGGAGCGCGCGCGACTCGAGACTCGGCTAGAACGCAAGGACTAGTCAGGTCCCCTTGCGCAGAAACACGTAATCGGCGGCGTAGGGCGCGCTGTGGAGCGCGCCGGCTTTGTCGCACGCGCCACTGTGGACGCCGCCCGCGGTGTTGATCCGTTGCACCGTGGTGACGCCCGAGAGCGCGCCGCTGCCGCGCTGCGCGACGACCTCGAGCTTGAGCCAGGGGATATCGCCTGCGCCCTTGCCGGGCGCGTTGGCAACCGCCTTGCCGACGACGGCGCTGCCGTCCGCGTGCTCCCAATTCGGCCCGGCATAGTGGCGGCCGACGGTCTTGCCATCGAGCACGAGGGTGGCAATCGGCTCGCGGAACGCCCAGGCGAGCTTGCCGTCGGCGCCGGCCTTGCATTCGTAGACCTGCGCGCCCTCGGCATGAAGCGTCGCCACCACGCTTTCGCCTGGCGCCGCGATCGCGGGCGGGATTTGTGCCGATGCCGCGCACGTAAACGTCACGCTCATGAGCGCAGCGAATAGGGGAAGCGAAAACCTCTTCCAGCCGATACCCATGGGACCCCTCCCTTGAGGCGCGAATATCCTCGGCCCGGCGCCGAGGCCGCGGGTCAGGTTGTTATTGCGGCGCGCGCCATCACGCCATCGCTTTTTTCAGGTTCTCATCCACCTTGTCGAGGAAGCCGGTGGTAGAGAGCCACTGCTGGTCGGCACCGACCAGCAGCGCGAGATCCTTCGTCATAAAGCCGGACTCGACCGTGCCGACGGTCACCTTCTCCAGGGTCTGCGCGAATTTTGCGAGCTCGGCGTTGTTGTCGAGCTTGGCGCGGTGTGCCAGGCCGCGCGTCCAGGCATAGATCGAGGCGACCGAGTTGGTCGAGGTCTGCTCGCCCCTCTGATGCTGCCGATAGTGGCGCGTCACCGTGCCGTGCGCCGCTTCCGCCTCGACCACCTTGCCGTCCGGCGTCATCAACACCGAGGTCATCAGCCCGAGCGAGCCGTAGCCCTGGGCGACGGTGTCGGACTGCACGTCGCCGTCGTAGTTCTTGCAGGCCCAGACGTAGCCGCCCGACCACTTCAACGCCGCCGCCACCATGTCGTCGATCAGGCGGTGCTCGTAGAAGATCCCCTTCTTCTCGAACTCGGCCTTGAACTCCTTGTCGTAGATCTCCTGGAAGATGTCCTTGAAGCGGCCGTCGTAGACTTTGACGATGGTGTTCTTGGTCGAGAGGTAGACCGGGTAGCCGCGGTTGAGGCCGTAGTTGAGCGAGGCGCGCGCGAAGTCGCGGATCGAGTCGTCGAGATTGTACATCGCCATGGTGACGCCGCCGCCGGGGAAGCGAAACACCTCGCGCTCGATCTTGGTGCCGTCGTCGCCCACGAACGACAGCGTCAGCTTGCCTTTGCCCGGCACCTTGAAGTCGGTGGCGCGGTATTGATCGCCGTAGGCATGACGGCCGATGATGATCGGCTTGGTCCACCCGGGTACCAGCCGCGGCACATTCTTGCAGATGATCGGCTCGCGGAAGATCACGCCGCCCAGGATGTTGCGGATGGTGCCATTGGGCGAGCGATACATTTCCTTGAGATTGAATTCCTTCACCCGGCCTTCGTCCGGCGTGATGGTGGCGCACTTGACGCCCACGCCGACCTTCTTGATCGCTTCCGCCGCTTCGACCGTGATCTGGTCGTGGGTCTCGTCGCGCTTCTGGATGCCGAGATCGTAGTAGAGCAGCTCGACGTCGAGATAGGGATGGATCAGCTTTTCCTTGATGAGATGCCAGATGATGCGGGTCATCTCGTCGCCGTCCATCTCGACGACCGGGTTGCGGACCTGGATTTTCGCCATTGGAGACCTTTGCGGAAGCGAATGACGGGGGGAGGCCGGCGGACACCGCCGTGGGCCGGCTTATGGCGCGGCAGGCCCGAACCTGCAAGGACAAAACATATGCACGGCGTTGCATGAAGCGCCATGCATACGGTTGGCCGGCGGCGTTGTGAGCATGCCGCCAATGCTGCTTGGACGTGATACTTTGCCGCGCCGGCGCGCTGTCGGCCCGAATGCGTCGATTGGAATCGGAAACATGCGCACATGGCGCGACCTCAGAGGGGCTTATGGCCGCGGCCGCCGGGAGCTGCGACGGGCGATGCTCGAGCCGGTTCTGGTCGGCTGGCCGGTGTTGCGCGACACGGTCATGAATGCGCTCGCGGCGCGCGGCCATCTGGTGCTGTGCGAGCTCGGTGACGTGCGCTTCTTCGTTGATCCCAGCGACCGCGTGGTCGGCGCCTGGCTGATGTGGCACGGCGGCTGGCAGCGCCGCGAGATCGACACCGCGGTCGAGGTGCTGTCGGCGGCCGGACGGCTTGCCGCCACGTCCGTGTTCGTCGACGTCGGCGCCCATATCGGAACCCACACGGTCTACGCATTGCGCACCGGCCGCTTCGCCCGCGCCATCGCCTTCGAGCCCGAGCCGCGCAACGCCAGCCTGCTCGCCCGAAATCTTACGGAGAACGGGCTCTCCGAGATCGCCGTCATCGTGCCGAAGGCCGCCGGCGCCGCGCCCAACAGCGGCGTGCTCCATCTTCACCCGCGCAACACCGGCGCCCATTCCGTTGACGCGCCGCCCTCGATCGACGGGCAGGCGTTCTTGAAAGTGCCGATCGTGCGCGTCGATTCCGAATTGGAGCAGCTCGGCGTGGCGCTCGATCAAGTCGGACTCGTGTGGGTGGACGTCGAGGGCTACGAGCCGCAGGTGCTCGAGGGGTTGGCCGGCCTCATCGCCCGTTCCATACCGATTGCGTTCGAATTCACGCCCAGCCGCTACAGCCGCGAGACCAGGCGGCGCCTCGTGGCAAACCTCGCGCGCCATTATACGACCGTACACAGTCTCGGCCGCCGCGATCCGACCGCAACGGTCGATACCCTTGCCGCGCGCGAGCACACCGACGACGTGTTGATCTATTAAAGCTATGCCGGGCGCTGGTACCGACAAGACCCGAAATTGGATGGAAACGCCGGGGCCGATCATCGTCCTGGTCGAGCCGCAGCTCGGCGAGAACATTGGCGCGGCCGCGCGGGTGATGGCCAATTTCGGGCTCGGTCAATTGCGCCTGGTGCGCCCGCGCGATGGCTGGCCCAACATCCATGCGCACCGCTCGGCCTCGGGCGCAGACCGCATTCTCGAGCGCACGGCGCTGTTCGACACGGTGGAGGCGGCGATTGCCGATTGCACCGTTGTGCTGGCGACGACCGCGCGCGCCCACGACCAGGCGAAACCCGTGCTCGGGCCGGACGAGGCGGCGGCCTTCCTGGCGCCGCACGTGGCCGCCGGCGAGAGCGTCGCCGTGCTGTTCGGGCGCGAACGCTACGGGCTCGAGAACCACGAGGTCGCGCTCGCCGACCGCGTTGTGACGTTTCCGGTCAATCCCGCCTTCGCCTCGCTCAACCTTGCGCAAGCGGTGGCGCTCGTGGCCTACGAGTGGTTCAAGCACGCGTCCGACGGCGCGCTTCCCTTCACCATGCCGCAGAAGTCGGAGCCCGCGCGCAAGCAGCAGATCGAGGCTTTCTTTGCCAATCTCGAGCGGGCGCTCGACGCCATCGAATATTTCCGCCCGCTCGACAAGCGCGCGACCATGCTGGTCAACCTGCGCAACATCTTCGCGCGCATGCAGCCGACGCAACAGGACATCCAGACCCTGCACGGGATCGTCGTCGCGCTCACCGAGGGCCGCAAGGGCCCGGCGCGCGGCGGCGTGCTCGACGGCGAGGAAGCCAAAGCGCTGCGCGCGCTGCTCGCCGAATACGGCGAGGCGCGCGCGCCCGGCGAGCGCGGACCGGTGCGCGGCCTCGCGCGGCTCCTGCGCCGCAATCCGACCGACGCCGAGCGCGTCCTATGGGATGGCCTCACCAAGGACCGGCGCTTCGCCGGCCTCGGCTTCAAGCGCCAGGTCCCGGTCGGAACCCATATCACCGACTTCGTGTCGTTTGCGCTGCGCGTGGTGATCGACCTCGTGCCTGCACACGAAAGCGAGGCCGCCGCGAAGGCGCGCGCGGACAAGCGCGCATGGCTCATCGAGCGCGGCTATCGCGTGCTCGCCGTCGAGGCGAGCGAAATCGAGGCCGATTTGTCGCAGGTGCTCGATCGATTGGCGCAGGCAGTAAGGAGCGAATAGCGAGCGAGCGGTTCCGCGTCGGCTATTTGCTATTCGCTACTCGCTACCCCTTCACCACCTTGAGCGCCGCTGCCGCGCCGGCGCGCAGGAAGCCCATGTCACTGCCGACCGCGAGGAAGCGCACGCCGCGCTTGGCGAGCGCGACCGCGCGCTCGGCGGAATGGCAATAGGCGCCCATGATCTTGCCGGTGCTGCTGGCCGCCCGCATGATGCGGTCGAGCTCGCGGTCGACCTCGCGCGACATCGGATCGACGTCGGCGCCGTTGCTCAGCGCAATCGAGAGGTCCGCCGGCCCGAGAAACAACGCATCGATGCCGGGGGTCGCGGCGATGGCCTCCATATTGTCGAGCGCGATGCGCGTCTCGATCATGGCGAAGGTCACCGTGAGATCGTTGGCCGTGCGCAGATAGACCTTCTGATCCGAGATATTGGTGAGCGTGGTGGCGCGGTGCGGGCCCCAGCTGCGCTCGCCGAGCGGCGGGAATTTTGCAAACGAGACGTAGGCGCGCGCGTCCTCCGCGGTGTTGATCATGGGCGCGATGATACCCTCGGCGCCGAAATCGAGCGCGCGGCTTACGCTGGCAAATTCGCCGACCGGAATGCGCACGATCGGCGCCGCGCCAGCGAGGCGCACCTGCGCGACTGCGGCCAGGATCGAAGCGGTGTCCCACAACCCGTGCTGTCCGTCGAGCGTGACCGCGGGAAATCCTTCGCGGCCGACCAGCTCGGCGACAATGGGCGAGGGCAGGCCGCACCAGCCGCTGTAGACGGTCTCGCCGGCGCGCAGCCGGCGGGCGAGGGAGAACGCGGAATCGGTTGTCATGAATGGGGTCCCCCCTTTGCCGGCACAGCGCGGCTATTTGCCGGCTTTGATTGCCTGCACCGCCTGCGCCATCAACTGATCCATGGTGCGGCGGATCTGGTGATCTGATTCTGTCACGCTCTTGGCGTCGAAGTCCGCGCGGATCTTGCGGAACACGTCGTGGTCGCCGACTTCCTCGAGATCCGACAGTACGACTTCCTTGGCATAGGCCTCGGCCTCCGCGCCGGAGAGCCCGAGCTTCTCCGCCGCCCATAGGCCGAGCAGCTTGTTGCGGCGGGCGGTCGCCTTGAATCTGAGTTCCTCGTCGACCGCGAACTGTTTTTCGAAACCTTCCTCGCGCTTGTCGAACGTGGTCATTCCTTGCCTCGCTGTTTCGGGATCGGCCGCGCGGATGCGCTTTATCTTAATTCTAGCGCGTATCGCGCAGCGTGTGAACGGACCGCACGCGGTGTCAATTTCTCTTCCGTGAAGTCAACATGCGTCCGCGGCCAGCCTCATTTGCCGTCTTGCATAGCGGGCGGCGACCGCCAACGCAACCGACGCGCAAGTGATTCGCACGACGGGAGCGCGCGGAACAAAACCGCTTGACGCGATTGTGCTCGCGAGCGTGATCGGCTAGTTTGCTTGCGTGACGCGTCGCATGTTCACGCTTTTTGTCGCGCCGCCACGCGCCGCCGCCGCGGACATCACACCGAACGGAGCCACGGCATCCAGATGGACATCAACAAACCACGGTACACTCCGATGAGCCGCCGTCGCCGCATCTATGAAGGCAAGGCGAAGGTCCTCTACGAAGGGCCCGAGCCGGGAACGCTGATCCAGCACTTCAAGGACGACGCGACCGCCTTCAATGCGAAGAAGCACGAGGTCATCGAAGGCAAGGGCGTCCTCAACAACCGGATCTCCGAGTACGTCTTCCAGCACCTCAACGACATCGGGGTCCCGACCCATTTCATCCGCCGCCTCAACATGCGCGAGCAGTTGATCCGCGAGGTGGAGATCATCCCGCTCGAGGTCGTGGTGCGCAACGTCGCCGCCGGCACGCTGTCGCAGCGCCTCGGCCTCGAGGAAGGCACGCAGCTGCCGCGCTCGATCATCGAGTTCTATTACAAGAACGATCAGCTCGGCGATCCGATGGTGTCGGAGGAGCACATCACCGCCTTCGGCTGGGCCACGCCCCAAGAGATCGACGACATCATGGCGCTCGCCATCCGCGTCAACGATTTCCTCTCCGGCCTGTTCCTCGGCGTCGGCATCCGCCTGGTCGACTTCAAGATGGAGACCGGCCGGTTGTGGGAAAACGATCTGATGCGGATCGTGGTGGCGGACGAGATCTCTCCCGATTCGTGCCGGCTGTGGGACATCAAGTCGAGCGAGAAGCTCGACAAGGATCGCTTCCGCCGCGATCTCGGCGGGCTGCTCGAAGCTTATACCGAGGTCGCCAAGCGCCTCGGCATCATGAGCGAAGGCGAGCGCCCGCAGGGTAGCGGCCCGGTCCTGGTCAAGGGGTGAGCCGCGCTCGGCCCAGGTGATGCCGCTGCACTGGTTCTGCACCATGCTCAAGGGCGCCCTCGTCGGCGCCCTTTGTCTTGTCGGCGCCGGTGCGGCTGCATCGCAGGACCCATCAGCCTATCCGAGCAAACCCGTGCGCATCGTCGTCCCCTATGCCGCCGGCGGCGGCACCGACGCGCTGGCGCGGTTCCTCGCGCGTGGTCTCGAAAAGCGGATGGGGCAGCCCTTCATCATCGAGAACCGGCCGGGGCAGGGGACCGCGACCGGCGCCGCCTATGTCGCTCGCGCCATGCCCGATGGCTACACGTTGCTCGCGGCCACGAGCTCGACGCTCGCCTTCAATCCCACTGTCTACCGCAGGCTGCCCTACGATCCGGTCACGGATTTTGCGCCGATCTCGCTCATCGCGGCGGTGCCGTTCGTGCTGGTGGTCAATCCGTCGCTGCCGGTTGGTTCGGTGGCCGAGCTGATCGCGCTCGCCAAGTCGGAGCCGGGCAAGCTCAGCTATGCTTCGGGCGGCATGGGCGCGCCGCATCACATCTACATGGAATTGTTCAAGAGCATGACCGGCACCGACATCAAGCACATCCCCTACCGCGGCGGCGGGCCGGCGCTCGGCGACGTCGTTGCCGGCCATGTCCCCATGATGTTCGCCGACGTCGGGCCGGCGACCTCGCTGCTGCGCGACGGCCGTGTGAAGGCGCTCGGTGTCACGGTCGGCAAGCGCGTCGAGACGATGCCCGAGGTGCCGACCCTGATCGAAGCGGGGCTTCCCGGCTACGAAGCAAATTCCTGGCAAAGTCTGGTGGCGCCGGCGAACGTGCCGTCGCCCATCGTCGCTGCGCTCAACCAGGCATTGACCGCAGTTCTCGACGACCCCGCGACCAGGGAGCATTTCCTCAAGCTTGGAATGCAGCCGATGGCGAGCACGCCGCAGGAATTTGCCCGCTATTTGCGCGCCGAGATCACGAAATGGGCGCCGATCATCAAGGCCGCCGGCGCGATTGAAGATTGATCAGGATCGAGGTGACGAGGAGGACCGCATGCGCAAGGATGTGACCATCGGTCTCGTGGTTCCGTTCGCGACCGACACCGTGCCGGACGAAGGGCTGCAGATGTATCCGGACGTGCGGTTCATTGCGCGCGGAGTGGGCGTGCGCTCGCTCACCCCCACGGGCTATGACGGCGCATGGAACGGCATTCTCGCGGCGGCCGAATCTCTCGCCAGGCAGGGCGTCGCTGCCATCATGGTGATCGGCACGTCCTTGACCTTCTATCGCGGCAGCGATGCCCACGACGAGCTCATGGCGAAGCTGCGGGCGCTGACCGGCTTGCCGGTGAGCACCATGAGCCAGGCGGTGGTCGATGGGTTGCGCAGCTTCGGCGGGCGGCGGATCGTCGTCGCCACTGCCTATGCCGACGACGTCAACAACCGGCTGAAAGCCTTTCTCACGGCCAAGGGTTTCGAAGTGCTCGCACTAGAGGGCTTCGGCCTGTTCGGCTTCGGCGAGCCCGGCAGCAAGAGCGAGGCCGACATCATCGCGCTCGGCTCCAAGGTCTGCAGCGAGGCGCCGGCGGCCGAAGGCCTGCTGATTTCCTGCGGCGGGCTGCGCACCTTGGGCGTGGCGGAGCCGCTCGAGGCGCGCCACGGTATTCCGGTGGTGGCGAGCACGCAGGCGGCGTTCTGGGCGGCGCTGCGGCTCGTCGGCGACAGCGGCCACGTCGTCGGTCGCGGCCGGCTCCTTGAACGCCCCGCGCCGGCGACCGCCCCTGTGCAGTGACTCGATTTCTACCTAAAGTCTCG
Source organism: Pseudomonadota bacterium (assembly GCA_046735815.1). Lineage (GTDB taxonomy): Bacteria > Pseudomonadota > Alphaproteobacteria > Rhizobiales > Xanthobacteraceae > VAZQ01. The sequence goes on along the minus strand of JBKPUA010000001.1, from coordinate 1,349 downwards.
ATGGTGCAGGCGCGACTTGCAGTTCAACCGATTCGCGCCATATCGAGGGCGGCGTTTAAGGGACATTCGATGAAAGCGCGCGTGACCGTCACCCTCAAGACCGGCATCCTCGATCCGCAGGGCAAGGCGATCGAAGGCGCGCTGCGCTCGCTCGGGATCTCCGGCGTGGCGAGCGTGCGCCAGGGCAAGGTGTTCGACATCGAGATCGAGAGCGACGACCGCAAGCAGGCGAAAGCCGCGCTCGAGCAGGCGGCCGACAAGCTCCTCGCCAATACGCTGATCGAGAATTACGATGTGAAGCTGATCGGCTGAGGATGAGGCAATGGCGCGTGGCACCAACGGGATGACAGCGGCGCGAACCGGTGTTCGCGTCGGCGCCATCGGGATCGGCTTGGCCGCCTTGCTCGCGGGCGACGCCATGACGGTCGGCGCCGGCGAACGCACGCCCGGCGCGGCTGTGGCCGCGGCCTGGAGCGAGGTCAAATGGCCGTTTCCCATCGACCAGTGGGGTCTCGGGCGTGCATTCCAATGCCGCGCCGCCGATTGCAGTACCGACATCAACCTCTATCTGCGCGCCAAGCTCGGCTTCTGCAATTGTACGACGGGTGTATCGGATGACACCGAGCTCGATCGTGTCGGCGACCTCGAGCTGCTCAGCAGCAAGTTTGACGGCTTGCGCGACGGGCGGCCGATCACTGTCGGCTGGATGAAGGGCCGCAGCCGCCCGTATCGTGTGACGATGGCCTACGCGCCGGCGCGCACCGCGCTGGCGATCGCCTTCAACGACAAATGCGACGTGGTGGTCGCGACCGTCGTTGCGAACGACATGGCGGCCGCCGAGCGTGCCGCGCTCTCGTTCCTCAACGGCGATCTCGTCCTGCGCTGGGCCGAGAAGGAGCTCGGGCTCTGATGAAATCCGCGGTCCTGGTCTTTCCCGGCATCAATCGCGAGCGCGACATGGCGCGCGCGCTGCGACTCATCTCCGGCCACGAGCCGGCCATGGTCTGGCACGCGGACACGGCGCTGCCCGCGGGTACCGATCTCGTGGTGGTGCCGGGCGGCTTCTCCTATGGCGACTATCTGCGCTGCGGCGCCATCGCCGCGCGCGCGCCGATCATGGACGCGGTGCGCACCCATGCCGGCCGCGGCGGGCTCCTCCTCGGCGTCTGCAACGGCTTTCAGATCCTGTGCGAGGCGGGGCTTCTCCCCGGCGTGCTGATGCGCAACGCGGCGCTGAAATTCATCTGCCGCGACGTCTACCTGCGCGTCGAGCGCTCGAACACGCCGTTCACCCGCGGCTACAACGCCGGCCAGGTGATCCGCGTGCCGGTCGCGCACGGCGAAGGCAA